>JASJYA010000073.1 GCA_030125685.1 Actinomycetota bacterium | reverse complement strand
CCGCGCCAACGGTAGGCGATGTCGGCCGTTTCGATACGATACGGCTACGCCGATCGTTCCGACCCTGTCCTGCGCTCGGCGACATGAGTTTCGCCTATAGAGATTCTGGGGTCGATCCCGCGTCCGTTAGCTCTCGAGCGCTTCAGGCCCAAAGGACATGGGGAGAAGGTCGTCGAGTGTCAACTCGACCGCGCCGCCGCTGCTGTCACGGAGGAGCACGCTCTTCACACCGAATTCGCGCATCACCTGGCGGCAGTTACCACACGGCGTACACGGTGCGCCGTCGAGACAGACGATCGCGATCGTGTCGATCTCGGTGGCGCCTTTCGCGACGGCCGTCGTGATGGCGTTCACCTCGGCGCACACGGATGCGCCGTACGCGGCATTCTCCACATTGCAACCGGCGAAGATCGAACCGTCGGGGAGCACGACGACGGCCCCGACGCGGAACCTTGAATACGGCGCATACGCCGTTGCGGCGATGCGCTCAGCCTGTGCAAGCAGCGATTCAGCGTCCAGAGTCATGATTCAAGCAGTGCCTCGACAAAATCTTTCGGGACGAATGGTATGAGATCGTACATGCCTTCGCCAACACCGATGAACTTGACAGGGATGCCAAGTTCCTGTTCGACGGCGACTGCGATGCCGCCCCGCGATGTGCCGTCGAGCTTCGTGAGCACGACTCCCGTGACCCCGACGGCTTCGGTGAACGCCCTCGCCTGGGTGATCCCGTTCTGGCCTGTCGTCCCGTCAAGCACCAGCAGCACCTCGCTGATACCCGAAGCTTCGCGATCGAGCACACGAACGACCTTACCGAGCTCGTCCATCAGGTTCGACTTGCTGTGCAGTCGCCCAGCAGTATCAACGATCACGACATCAATGGAGTCTGCGCGCGCCGTCATGAAAGCGTCGTGGGCGACAGACGCAGGGTCGGCGCCCTCGGCGCCTGACACAACAGGGACACCGACCCGCCCACCCCATTCGCGTAACTGAGCGTCGGCTGCGGCTCGGAACGTATCAGCGGCGCCCAGGACCACAGACCTTCCTTCATCAACAAGGCTTGCGGCGATCTTGGCTATCGACGTTGTCTTCCCTGTGCCATTGACCCCAACAACGACGATCACGGCGGGAGAACCCTCAATGCGCAACGACCTGTCGGCGCCAGAAAGCGAAGCGATCAGTTCGCCGACCAGAGCATCCCGAGCCTCCGCGCCTGAAGTCGGTCGGCGCCCCCTCACTCGTGCAACGATCTCAGCGGCGGTGATCGGTCCCACGTCGGCCGTGATCAGAGCGTCCTCGAGGCTCTCCCATCCGTCATCGGAGAACGCGTCGCCGGAGAACAGTCCGCCGAGGGAGTCTGAAAGCGCAGCACGAGTTCTTGAGAGGCGAGCCTTGAGTGCGGAAGCCGACCTCGGATCGGCCGCTCCCGATCTCCGCCTCGCAATGACCAAAGCGACAAAGAGGGCAACCAGAACGGCGCCAATAGCGATTGGGATGAAGAGGGGGTCCATCGCAATCAGGCTACAGGTCACAGGTCACAGGTCACAGGTCAAGACAGTTTCTTCTGGCTACCTGTTGCCTGTCACCTGTAACCTGTTGCCTGTCATTCGTTTCGACAGCACCACTGAGGACTCCCCCGGCGCCATCGTCACGCCGTACAGGACGTCGGCAGCTTCCATGGTCTGTTGCTGGTGTGTGATGATGACGAGCTGCACGTTCTCTCGCAATGTATCGACGAGGCGCAAAAATCGGTGAAGGTTCGCGTCGTCAAGGGCGGCGTCGACCTCGTCAAGAACATAGAACGGGCTTGGCCGCGCTCGGAATACGGCGAACAGGAACGCAAGCGCAGCGAGCGACCTCTCCCCACCTGAGAGCAGGGAGAGTTTGCCCACTCTCTTCCCTGCCGGCTGGGCCTCGACGACGACACCCATCGAGAGCGGATCGTCGGAATCGGTAAGGCTCAATCCCCCGACGCCGCCGGGGAACACAAGAGCGAAGTTCTCAGAGTAGAAAGCAGAAATCTCTTCGAACGCCTCAAGGAAGAGGGACGCCATCTTGTCATCGAGGGCGGCGATGACCTTGCGAAGCTCCTGGCGAGACTCATTGAGATCCTGGAGTTGGGTGTCCAGCTCCTCTGCCCCGGCGGCAAGATCCGCGTATTCCTGTGCAGCGAGAGGATTGATCGGCCCCATCCGCCTGAGGTCAGCTTCGAGAGACTCAAGGCGCTGCTTCGGGTCGGAACCTTCGTCCAACTCGGGTCGCTCCGCGCCCATAGCCTGTTCTCGGGTCGCATCAGAGTCCCGGCGCAGCCTTTCTAACACCGCCTCGTGGCGTACAGCGAGTTCAGCGAGTTCCACGTCGAGGGCCGCGAGCGTATCGCCGAGCATCCGGGTAGACCTCTCGAGTTCTTCCCGACGCTCCTCAGCCCCGCCGAGTTCCCGGTTCGCCTCGCCGAGTCGGCCGCGCATCTCGCGTTGTCTTTCGCGGAGAGTCTCGATGTGGCTGGAAACTGCATTGATCGCACTCTCGGCTCGAGCAGAGATACCGTGAAGTCGATCGACGTCGTCATCGGAGACAGCAGGCACGAGCACCAACTGGGTTACATCGCTTGCGACGACTCTGAGACGGCTCTCCATCATCTTGAGACGTTCAACCACAGACGCGAGCTCGGCAGTGGCCTGCTCACGTTTCCGCTTCGCATCATCCCTGCGGTTCGCAACTTCCTCACGGCGCCGGTTGAGCGCCTCCCACGCTTCTTGGCGAACCGCCTCCTCCCCTTCGAAGTCCGAGACACGCTCCCGGAGTTGTCCGATGCGCTCGGTCCGCTCGGCGCCCGCCTCGTGAAGTGCTTCAAGTCGCGGGCTGAGTCGCTCGCGCTCGGCCCGGGACGCAGCTCGCGCCCGGTCCACGAGTCCAATGGCCTCCGCGAATCCGGCAAGTCGCGCTTCGGCTGCTTCAAGCGTCTCGAGCGCGCTGCGTTCATCGTCGGCAGCGGCGTCGAACGTCCGCCTTGCAGCCTTCTCGCGGCTTTCGGCCCGGGCAAGGTCGCGCTCGGCGCCCTCCAGGGACACCCTCGCCGCTTCGAGCGCCGCAGGACCGGCGCCGTCAGGCTGGGCCACAACCATGCCCAGTTTTGTGATCACATCACCCTCGGGGGTCACGGCTCGGATCTCAGGAGCAGAGCGCACTATCCGCCAACCCGTCTTCCACCCCTGTACCAGCACTACATCCCCCAGGACGCCCTGAGCGAGGCCTCTGTCCACGTCTGGACCGAGGAGATCGACAAGTGCGTCAACACCGAACTTCCTCGCAACGGCGCCGGCGCGGTCGATAGACGTGTCTGGCGCCACGACGAACGACACTCCGCCACTGCCGTGGGCCTTGACTGCGCCCACAACCGACTCGAGCGACGAGACGTTCGCGGCTACGAACGCATTGCTCCAACCACCGAGCGCTGCATCGACCGCGGCAGCTATCTCTGGCGGAACGTCGAGTCTCTGCACGATCGCTCCGAGAACTCCTTGAGCCTGTGCGGCAATCCTGTGGGCTTCCTCATCCACGAGACCCTCCACCGCACCAGCGAATGCGTCTCGCCGTGCAAGCGCCCCCGCGACCGAAATTCGCTCATCAGTTGCGCCTTCATCCGCGTCTCGCCACTCACTCTCGGTCCTGACCCTGGCGTGTTGCTTGGCCGCATATGTGTCGTGAAGGGCGGTCGCCTCAGCGTCTGTGAGCTGTACAGACCGATTGAGTTCTTCGATCTCCGATGTTTCTGAGGCGATTCGGTCATCGACGACACGCATTCGGGCAGCGGTCTGCTCTCCCTCGGCGCCGTCGCGCCGCTCGGCGCCTTCGAGGGCTCTCAGATCGCCTCGAAGATTCGCAACGACACCCTCCGCGGGAAGTTGTGTCTGCTCGGCGAGTGACCGCTCCTCATCCTCAAGCGCCGAAAGGAACGCCTCCTTGCGCTCGGCGTTTTCGCGAGCGATCTGCTCATCTCGTTTCGCTGTGCCAATGTCATCCTCAAGCTGTCGTTGCTCCCCCTCGAGATCCTCGCGGCGTTCACCCGCCCCTGCGAGGCGTGCAGAGATCGCGCTAGCGCGTTCGCGGGAGACAACCGAGATGCGCCGCAGACGCTCTCTCGACGTTTCAAGGCGAGCTGCCGCGACTGTGTCGCGTTCGAGCGTTGACCCGACCGACCCTGCACTCGATCTGAGAGCGCCGAGGGCTTCCCTCACGCTGTCGAGCTCTTCGTCAGCTTCGTCGCGCCTCCCACCTGTGTCTGTGCGCTCGACAGTGGCGGACTCAAGCCGCGCGCTGATGGCTCGCAACTCCTCACCGCCGATCCAGAGTCGGAGCGCTCGCGCTTCGTCGCGCACAGAATCGTGCCGTTCCGCAGCGTTCGCCTGGCGTTTCAGAGGCCGCATCGCCCTTCTCTTCTCCAAAAGAATGTCGTTGAGTCGCGCAACATCGTGGTCGGTGCGCTCAAGACGCCGAAATACCCTATCCCTTCGGCTTCGATGCTTGGTCACGCCTGCCGCTTCTTCGATCACAGCCCTGTGGTCCTCGGGCCGAGCGTTGAGCACGTCGCCGACTTCTCCCTGGCCCACGAGAACGTGTTGATGCTTCCCGATGCCGCCGTCCGATAGCAGATCCTGGATGTCGAGCAGGCGGCAGGGGGCGCCATTCAGCTCATACTCTGACGTCCCATCACGAAACAGCCTGCGGGTGATCGTTATCTCAGCGAGGTTGAGCGGCATGATCTCGTCATCGTTGACGAAGGTCAGGTCCACCTCTGCTCGCGGGAGGGGTGGCCGAGTCGCCGTCCCCGCGAACACAACGTCCTCCATCTTCTCGGTGCGAAGGGACTTCGTGCCTTGGGTGCCCATGACCCAGGCGATCGCGTCGAGGATGTTCGACTTGCCTACACCGTTGGGTCCAACGACCACGTTGACGCCGGAGGAGAAGTCGAGGCGCGTACTATCCGCGAACGACTTGAAGCCCCGGAGTTTCAGATGTTTCAGCTTCACGTCAGAAGAGGTTACCAGAATGAATTACACGAGTGTAAGTCTTTGTGCATCTACCGAAGCGGCTTCAGATTCCTGCCTTGAGCGCCTCTGTCGCAGCGGCGATCGCCGCGCCCTTCTTCGACCCACCGATCCCCCTCGATACCACGGCGCCGTCAACATAGGCTGTCGCCGTATACACGGCAGCGTGATCAGGGCCGGAGCGCTCATACACAAAGGACACCACCTTGCCGCTCCGCGCCAATCGCTCCTGGAGCGTCGACCTGTCGTCCGCCACCCGAGTCGCAGCGATACGATCCTCCACGGTCTCACCGAGAACACGGGAGACAACTGTGAAGGCACCTTCGGTTCCACCATCGAGGTACACCGCCCCGAGGATCGCCTCGAGCACGTCTGATAGGATCGAGGATCGAGCGCGGCCACCGGATCGATCCTCACCGACACCGAGCCGAACAGCGTCCCCAAGGCCGATCAAGCGCGCAGCCGAGGCGAGCGTCGATTCGTCCACGATCGCCGCTCTCACCCTCGTCATCCTGCCTTCGGGCGCGTGCGGGAGCATGTCGTGGATCGTCGCGGTCACCGCGAGTTCGATAACCGCGTCACCGAGAAACTCGAGGCGTTCGTACGACTCAACGTTGTTCTCAGCAGCGAACGAGGAGTGCGTCAGCGCGGTTACCAGGAGTTCAGGCTCGCTGAACTGGTAGCCGATCGCTGTCTCGACGGCAGCGACACGTTCTTCGAATAGGGACATGTCAATGCTCCAATGCGGCGATACCCGCGCCGATTCTGGCGACCAATCCGCTCGACACGCCTTCGGACGCGATTGCGATCGCGTTTGAGATCGCAAAACGCGAGGACGAACCATGCGCGATTACAACGACCCCTTTGGTTCCGACAAGATGTGCTCCGCCGACGGTCTCGGCGCTCAGTTTCTGCCTGATCTCCATGAAGGCAGGCATCAGATCTTGCACAGCATCGACGTACTTAGGTTCGGCGAGCGTCTCGAAGATCATCTTCTGGATCACCCTCGCCGTTCCCTCGCCCGTCTTGAGCAGCACATTCCCTGTGAATCCATCTGTCACTATCACATCCGCGACGTCGGTGGCCAGATCGCTTCCTTCAATATTCCCTACGAAGTTCACCGCCGCGGTATCTCTGAGGAGATTGAACGCCTGCCGCTCGAGGTCTCTGCCCTTGGTGTCCTCCTCCCCGATGTTCAACAGGCCGACTCGAGGATTGTCGATGCCCTGGTACACGGTGGAGAGCGCCGACCCCATGACAGCGAACTGCACCAGGTGCTCCGGTTTGCATTCGATGTTCGCTCCGACATCGACAACGACGTGCCCGGTCGGGAAGATCGACGCGATGCCTGGCCGCTTGACCCCCGGCAGCCTTCCTATGAGAAAGGCTGCGGACGCGAGCGCTGCGCCGGTGGATCCGGCCGAAACCATTCCGTCCGCCCCCCCTGAAGAGACCATGCGGGCCGCGACTGTTACTGAGGCATCCTTCTTTTCGCGGATGGCGCGTGCCAGCACATCGTCCATCGTGATGACTTCGGACGCGTGCTGCACGTCAATGTCGATGTCCCGCCCATCGAGGAGGGGGGAGATCTGCGCCTCATCGCCTACAAGAACAACACTTGCTCCTGATTGTGCAGCGAGGATCGCGCCCTCGACTATCTCACGAGGAGCGGCATCGCCCCCCATTGCATCGACGGCGATGAGCGGCATACGGGTTGCTACGACGCCTGCGTCACTTTGCGGCCCCGATAGACGCCACACTCTTTGCACGCTCGGTGCGGAGTGCTCGGGGCGTTGCACTGGGCGCAGCGCGAGATGGTTGGACGAGCGACCTTCCACTGCGCCTTGCGGCGACGTGTGCGAGACCGCGACATCTTTTTCTTGGGGACAGCCATGTGAGATTCCTATTTCGCTTCTGTCTCGGGATCATGTTCCTCAGGTTCGAGGAGATCCTTCAGGACGGCAAAGGGCGTGCGCACTCCGCCGTCGTCACCCGAGAGTCCTGTATTCAAGTCCGATCGTGCACTAGTCACAAGTCCGGTCGCAAGTCCGGGGCAGCCATCGCCGCAATCTTCGATGATCGGGAGCGACAACAACACCTCATCGCGCAGCAACTGCGAGACATCGATTTCGTGACCGTCGAGAGGATAGGTCTCACCGTCATCGTTATCACGCTCGAAGAGTGCACCGACCGATGCATCTCGGTCGGTCATCGTGACGCTCAAGCACCGATAGCACGAATCCTTCGTCGAAAAGCGTACCCTCCCTGTGATCGCGACGCCGCCCGAAACGGGATGCAACACAAGATCTGCAGTGAGCGGAGGGTCGTGGGCGACTTCGATCATCTCGATCTTCCAATCGACCGCCTCGGTGATCGTCACGCGACGCGACGATGCGTCCCTGCCGAGCAGGTCGGAGACATTGAGTACGAAAGGGGAGGAGGTCACAGGTGACAGGTTACAGGTGGGACAAGAGACAAGAGACAAGAGACCGCTCGGCTGGCGCCTCGCTTTGGGACAGGAGACGCGGCGTGGTGTCTCGTGTCTAGGAGCGAAGCGGTCTCGTGTCTAGGAGCGAAGCGGTCT
>JASJYA010000023.1 GCA_030125685.1 Actinomycetota bacterium | reverse complement strand
TCTCATGACGGCGGCGGAGTACGAAGCTTCCCTGGCCTGACCGTCGAACCGGCCACCCACTCCAGGCTCGCAGGCTCGCAGACCCCCCTCATTCGCTGCGCTCGCTTGTCCCCCCTGAAGGGGGGATTTTTGTTTTCTTCGGGGTTCAACCCACGGTTGAGGGTTTCGTTGTAAGATGGTCTCATGCATGACAAGGACAGGGACGTGCCTGACTACGTTGACATCGAACAGGATCCGACTGTGGCGTGGGAGCCTGCGCCCTCCGACGCCGAACCTGACGGCTCGCCGGGAAGGCTTGAAGGCGCATTCGCATGGGCGATCACTATCGAAGCCGGACCACAAACCGGGTTGACCTATGTGCTCGGTCCTGGAAACACCATTGCCGGCCGCGGTTCGGAGGCGGCTATCTTCCTCCCGGATGTGACGGTTTCTCGTGCCCACGTTCAGTTCGCCGTAGACGCTTCCGGGTTAGCTCTCACCGATCTCGGATCAACGAACGGCACCTACGTCAACGGCAAGCGCCTCGCGGCCGGCATGCTGAAAGAGGGCGACGAGCTCATGATCGGCAAATACCGGCTCAGGGTTTCCCGCGGGCATGGCTGAGCTGAGAGCAGTCGGGTCTCCACCCCAGCGGACGCACACCATCGGCGAGGTGATCAATCTGCTTCGACCTGAGTTCCCTGACATCTCGGTGTCAAAGGTTCGCTTTCTTGAGTCGCGCGGCTTAGTGCAACCTCGGCGATCCGGCTCGGGATACCGTGTTTTCACCGACGTCGACGTCCAGCGGATCCAGTACGTTCTCACAGAGCAACGCGATCACTACCTGCCGCTCAAGGTCATCAAATCGAAGCTCTCGGCATGGGACAGAGGGAAAGAATCGCCGATCGCTCCCGACAGCGGGCCTCCGCCTGAGGCATACTTCGCGTCGTCAGGCGTCTCTCTCTCCGCACGGGAGATCATGCGATCGTCCGGTCTGAACCGTGAACAACTCGATGCTCTTGAGAAGGAGGGGCTTCTCGCTCCCGTCGAGCTTCCAGACGGGACTCCCGTTTACTCAGATGGCGATCTCCAGATAGCCAGAGCCTCCCACAGGCTGTTCAGCCGAGGACTCGAGTCTCGCCATCTGCGCGGCATCCGCCTCGCCGCCGATCGTCAGACCGATCTGCTCGGTCAGCTCGTCGCTCCGCTGCTGCGTCATAGAAACCCCGACAACCAGCGTCGGTCGTCCGAGATCCTCGCAGACACCGCGGAGGCCTCCGCAGTCATCCAAGAAACCCTCGTTCGCGGTAGGCTTCGCAGGCTACTCGAACACTGATGTTTGCCACCTCTCTCATTTCTATCGCGCTCGTCGCGTCCCTGGTTCCTGTACCGACGGCATCGGTACCTGTGACCAGGCTGGACGCGCCAGAAATCCCTCACCTCACCGCCGACCAATGGATCGTGTACGACGCAACCTCTGACGTGGTGCTCGCCTCGTGGCACGCGGATGACAGGGCGCCCATGGCATCGCTCACGAAGGTGATGACCGCAATCATCGTCCTTGAAAACGCAGAGCTCGGCGCCGTCGTAACCGTCCCGGCGTTCGCTACCGGCGCGAGAGGATCGAACGCCGGCCTTGTAGCAGGGGAGAGGTGGTCAGTTGGGAATCTCTTGATTGCGATGCTGGTCCGGTCAGGAAACGACGCAGCGCTGACCCTTGCCTACCTCGTTGGCGGAAGCTCGATTTCTCGCTTCGTCACCATGATGAACTCGCAAGCTCGGAACCTCGGCATGTCCAACACGCATTTCGCGAATCCGAATGGGCTTGATGCCGACGATCAATACTCGACACCGCGCGACCTCCTGACACTCATCATCGCTTCCCAGACATACCCGGACATCCAACGTATCGGCCGCACACGATTGGTCACGCTGCCGGTTGACCCAAACGGGAAGTCACGAACGTTCACCAATACGAACCAGTTGCTCGGGGCGTACCCCGGCGTAACCGGCCTCAAGACGGGCGACACGCCTCGCGCAGACAAGGTGCTTCTCGCGACAGCGGAGCGCAGCGGTCGGGTTGTCTACAGCGTTGTCATGCACAGTGACGACCACTTCGCTGATACGAGAGAACTACTCGAATGGTCGTATTCGACCTACTCGATCCGTGACCACTGGTTGCGACCTCTTTACAGTGAGGAGGGCGGCGGCGCTACCGTAGCGGTGCTGCGAGACATCTCACAAAGCGAGGAACGCCGCCTTCGAGCCATGGCGCCACTCGACGACGGGCGATGGAACACATCAAGACTCGAAGATCTGCCCAAGGCAGAGGCGATTGGTCGTTGGATCAGAGAAGCGATCCCGAACATAGCGTCCGGAGAGTGATGCCCGACCCGTTTGTTGAGGTCATCCCAAGACAGACCTTGGAGCGTCGCGTCTCTGAGATGGGAGCGGACGTCACGGCGGATTATCCAGACGGCGATCTCGTTGTGGTCGGCATACTCAAGGGCTCTCTCTTCTTCTTCAAGGATCTCCTTTACCACTTGCCGATCACATGCGAATCCGAGTTCCTCTCCTTGACGAGATTCGGTCGTGAAGGCCGTGTGTCTGTGGCTATGGACGTTTCTATCCCTCTTGAAGGCAGGGATGTTCTCATCGTGCTTGAGATCGTCGACACCGGATTGACGCTCGCGACGATTCAACGTCTGATCCAAGCTCACGGGGCCGCGAGCGTTCGCACCGCGACACTGCTTGACAAGGCGCCTCGGCGGATCATCGACGTGCCGATCGAGTACCGAGGCTTCCAGGTCGGAGACGAATACCTCCTCGGCTACGGCCTCGATTGGAAGGGGTACTACCGCAATGTTCCCTCCATCTGGGCTGTCATGGATCTCCGGCATCTGGCACAGAATCCGCGTGCTTTCGATGCAATCGCCTACGGGACGCATCACGGCTGAATCAGATGCCAGATGTCGGATGTCGGATTTCGGATCCGTAGTCGGAAAACTGAAATTCGGGCTAACCTGTGAATATGAGCGAATCGATACCGATGGAGCTGGTCGGCATACGTGTCGAAATGCCAACCACCACTCCGATCATGCTCCTGCGTGAACGGGACGGTGATCGCTATCTGCCGATATGGATCGGGACACCGGAAGCTACCGCAATTGCGATGGCGCACGACGGCATCCGAACCAAGCGCCCTCTCACCCACGACCTCGTCACAGCCTTGATCGAAGAGCTCGGCGCCACCGTAGATAGCGTCATCGTAACGGAGCTCCGCGGAGGGACGTTCTATGCGGACCTCACGATCTCTGTCGGCGATGATGTCCATCACATCTCGTCGCGACCCTCTGATGCAGTCGCTATAGCCGTCAGAACGCATGCTCCGCTTTTCGCTGACAAGGATCTGCTCGACGAAGTGGGCGTCTACCTCCATGAGCATGACGACGAATCCGAGATCGAGAAGTTCCGCGAATTCCTCGACCACGTCGACCCGATGGACTTCATGGAGCACGGCCACTGAGGCGCCGGTCGTTGACATGGAGGCGAAGGAACCGTACATTTCGTACTTGAAGTTCTCGGTGTGAAATTACGTATGTGTAACCTGCTGGGTGAGGAGACGCGAATGAACGAAAAAGAGACAGAGCAAGAGTCGGTCCTGGGCTTCCGTTCACCACAAGTGTGCAAGGTGGTTGGAATCACTTACCGGCAGCTCGACTACTGGGATCGCTCCGGCCTGCTCGGGCCTTCGATGCAGGTAGCCACCGGATCCGGAACGCAGCGGCTTTACACGTTCCGTGACATCGTAACGCTGCGGGTCATCAAGCGACTCAAGGATGCAGGAACCAGCCTGCACAAGATTCGCACAGCATTCGAGCAACTCGAGGAGCTGGTCGGCGAGGGTTGGCGTGAGCAGGACATCACGCTACTGAGCGACGGCACGTCGATCTACGCCGCTACGAGCCCTGAGGAGGTCATTGATCTTCTCAAACGTGGCCAGGGCGTGTTCGGAATAGCCGTGCGACCTGTGCACGACGAGGTGCGCGGCGAGATCCACAAGCTCTTTCCCGACCGTGCAGTGGGCGCGGTCGAAAACAAGGAGAGCGCGGGAGCTTCAGGAACCTGACCGCAGAAGACCTCTTCGGGCCGTCACCGGCTGAGACAACCAAGTTCGCTCACAACAGCGAGCGGGAGTTTGCACGACTCTTGGACTTCTACGGGATCGACTGGGAGTACGAGCCGAGAGCCTTCGCCCTCGAGTGGGACGACACCGGTGAGCCGATAAAGTACTTCCGACCGGACTTCTATCTACCCGAAGACGACGTCTTCATCGAGATAACGACGATGAGCCAGAAGCTCGTGACCAAGAAGAATCGGAAAGTGCGGCAACTCAGGGAGCTCTATCCCGAGATTCGCTGCAAGGTGTTCTACCAACGGGACTATCTCAACCTTCTCGTCAAATACGGGCTTGAAGAACCGGACGCCGATCTCGAAACGCCGACTCCCATCCGGATTCCCGGTCCGCCTGAGATCGTTGATCTCGGTAAGGAAGCTGACGTGTCGTGAGACGGGTGGACGGGTGGTCGGGTGGAGAGCGCTAGCATCCAGCTCGCACCGCCCTGAGGAACGATGCCCACATCACCATTGCACGAGTCTCACGAGATTGCCGGTGCGCGCTTTGTTGACTTCGGGGGCTGGACGATGCCCGTGCTCTATCAGGGCGTTTTGGCGGAGCATGCAGCAGTGAGGAAGAACGTCGGCGTTTTTGACGTCTCGCATCTCGGGCGATTCGAGGTGGCCGGCCCGGGCGCCACCGAACTGCTTCGGTTCCAGCTCTGCAACGACATCACAGCCGCCGAGTCCGGACGCGCCCAGTACACGATGGCTCTCAACGAGCACGGAGGGGTAGAGGATGACATCATCGTCTGGCGACTCGGAGATGAACGCTTCTGGGTAATGCCGAACGGAACGAATTTCGACGGCATCCTTCGACGCTTCTCTGGCGCTGCGCCTGACACGATCGAGATCATCGATGTTCGAGCGACAACGGCTCTCCTCGCTGTCCAAGGACCCGATGCTCCAGCCGTCATCAAGGCGGTGCTTGGATCGACCCCCGAAAGGTTCAGGGTCGCAACTCTGAAGTTCCGAGAGTTCGACGTTGTTGCAGCTGGAACGGGTTACACAGGGGAGCGGGGGGGCGAGATCTGCATTTCCGTCGAGGGAGCTTCCGAACTCTGGAGCGCTCTCGTCGCTGCGGGCGCCACACCGGCGGGGCTCGGCGCCAGAGACACACTCAGACTCGAGATGGGGTACCCACTGTGGGGACAGGACCTCACTCCCGAGACGTCGCCGCTCGAAGCCGGGCTCGGATGGGTTGTTGCGTGGGATCACGACTTCGTAGGCAGGGCTGCACTCGAGGCCCAACGCGGAGACCTCGAGAAACAGCTTGTGGCATTCACGACCGTAGGGCGCGCGATACCGCGGAGTGGGTACGCCGTCCAAGCAGGATCCTCTCGAGGAGTTGTTACGTCTGGGAATTTCTCCCCAACTCTCGAGCACGGAATCGGTATGGCATATCTGTCGCCGCCGCCCTCCCAAGGGTCCGAGATGACGGTCGTCATCCGGGGCAGAGACGTGCCCGCATCTCCAACGAAAACACCGTTCTTGAGCAAGTGAGAGACTCTCCGTGATCTCGTTCGGTGTCGATGTCGGTGGTTCGGGAGCCAAGGGCGCTCCCGTGGATCTCGACACAGGCAAGCTGCTCGCCAAGCGGTTTCGGTTGCGGACTCCTCGACCCGCGACCCCTGGCAGCGTGATTGAGACAATCCGATCGATCGTCGAACACCACGCCTGGAGGGGCCCGGTGGGCGTCACGATCCCCGGTGTCGTCGTCCACGGCGTCGTTCGGTACTGGGATCGGCTCGGCCCTCTTCCATGACGGCGTTCTCATCCCAAACACCGAATTCGGACCACTCGAGTTCCGAGGAGTCACGGCGGAGGCATCTCCAAGCGTTTCGAGGAATTCGATGACGTTTTCGACACGCGAGCTGATGTTGTGCTTGCGCGGCTTCGCAACAACGCGGGTATCGTCGGCGCTGCAATGACGGCTGCAACAGAGGAGCGGGAATGAGCGAGACCGAGGGCGCCTTTCAGACATCGGATGGCGTCGAGCTGTTCACGAGATCGTGGACGGTTGAGAAGCCAAGGTATGAGCTGCTGCTGATCCATGGGCTAGGCGAGCACTCTGGACGCTGGGCCGGGCCCATGTCCTTCCTGACCGCCCGTGGTGCAAACGTATACACCTACGACCTACGGGGACACGGGCGGAGTGCAGGCGCCCGCACCGATGTGGAGCGGTTCGACCAGTTCTACGATGACATCTCCGAGATGGCTGAAGCGACCGTGGCCGTGTCGGGGCGGCCGTGGGTTCTGTACGGACACAGTCTGGGAGGGCTCCAATCTGTGGGATACCTCACGGGGGAGAGGAGACCTCAACCGAATCTCGCGGTGCTGTCCGCTCCCGCGATGACGGCAAACATCCCGGCGCCGCTGCGAGCAGCCGCTTCCATCTTCGGGCGACTAGCGCCCGGCTTGCGTTTCCCCAATAGCATCAAAGGTGAGCAACTCTCGAAGGATCCCGCCGTGGGTGAGGCATACTTTGCAGACGAATTGGTTGAGACCAAGGTCACCGCTCGACTGGGGAAGTCTGTGTTCGACGCTCAGACCGAGCTCGCATCCGAATTGGGCGCCATCACCACACCGACGTTGGTCATTCACGGCGCCGATGACTCGCTCGTTCCCCCATCGGCCAGTGCGGGCCTCGCCCGGTCAGAAGGCGTTGAGCGCCGCGTCTACCCGAAGCTGCGCCACGAACTGCACAACGAGCCCGAGCCCGAGGGCGCGGATGTGATGGGGGATGTTGCAGACTGGATCGAAGCAAAGCTGTTTTGAAGTACGAATTTCGTAGTACGTATGACGTAGTACGACTTCTGCACTGTTGAGAGAGGTGACGACTAGCGCTACCCGAGCCTCGGATTCGTAGCGTACGTGCCGGTGATCGAGGCCGAGGCCAGGACATGGGCGTGCATCGTGGCCTCAAGCGTGTCTCTGTCAAAGCCAGGGGCAACTTCGAGTTCATCGACGTCGATGGCGTACACAGTGAACACATAGCTGTGAATGATCGAGTCGTTCCACGGTGGCGCCGGTCCGTCGTAGCCGTGCCAGAGCCCTCCCATATCGGGATCTTCGTCGAACCACATCGTGTAGTCATTCAATCCGTGTACGCCGACGTCTGCGGAGTTCGCGCTCTTGCCGCGGGCCGTGACGGCGCATGAGTGGGCACCCTCCACGATCTCGGTGACGTCTGCGGGAATGTTCGCCAACAGCCAGTGCGTGAAATTGACTCGGGGGAGATCTAAGGGAATTTCACGGTCCTCTTGATTGACATCGTCTGCAACGCTCGGACAGTCGATGTCGATGCACGTGATGACGTACGACCGGGTCTCTGATGGCGCTCCAGACCAGGAAAGGTGTGGGTTCCGATTTCCGGATAACGCGACATGGCCCTCATCTGCGGATTCCGCCAGCGCGAATGCGGCGTCAATGCGAGTTCCGTCTTTGATCGATTCGCTCATCAGCTCCACAATGCGCTCCTTTGCTGTTCCTGCGACAATACTGGCATGGGAACAAACCTTATCGTGCTCGGGTCTGGACAAGATGGTGGTGCGCCACAGCTCGGCAATCGCTCATCAGTGTCCCCGGCACGCTCGGCTTCGAGCGTGGCCATTCTTGGAAGTTCCGGCGCGATCGTGCTCCTCGACGCGTCCCCGGACATCCGACTCCAAGTAAAGGCGCTTCTCGACTCTCCCCTCTATCCCGAGAACAGGGAGAGGTTTATCGACGCGGTCTGTGTGACTCATGCCCACATGGGTCATTACGCAGGTCTCCTCCACTTCGGAGCCGAAGCAGCGGCGACAAGGGAGACGCCGCTCTTCGCAACGGAGTGCTTCCTCAGTTTCATGGAGGGGAACGAACATTGGGCTAGCTTGCTCAGCCAGGGCCGGCTGAGAGGGACGCCGATCGACCATAACCTTGCGATCAAGTCAATCCCGGTCCCGCACAGAGAGGAACACTCAGACACCGTCGCTTTCAGCGTCGAAGTGAGGAGAGAGCCGTGGCTTCTGTATCTGCCCGACCTCGACGACTGGGACACATGGGAGGCGGGGGAGTCCCAACTCTCGCGACACGACGTTGCTCTCATCGACGCTTCGTTCTCATCTCTCGACGAGGTGCCCGGCAGGGATATGGCGGCGATCAGACATCCCCTCATTCCCGATACGATTCAACGGTTCCGTCACCTCACTGAAGAGACGCAACTCATTCTCACCCACATCAACCACTCGAATCCTCTCGGAGATGACACGGCGGTCATCGCCCACCAGGCGATCGCTGCCGGATTCACGATCGCGCACGATGGTCTCACCATCTCGTTCGAGGAGATACCGTGAACCTTCCAACCTTCGCAGGACAGTTTCTCGTCGCGACGCCGATCATTACGCTGCCTCCTTTCGCTCGATCGGTGGTCTTCCTGCTGGAACATGATGAGTCGGGAGCGGTAGGCGTCGTGTTGAACCTTCCTACAGACCTCCTCGTGCATGATCATCTCCCCGATATTGGTGCCAAGCTGTCCGAACCTCCCCTCGTCTTTTACGGCGGTCCTGTTAGTTCAGACACTGCAATTGCTCTCGGCCAGGGCAGCGATCTCGACTTTATCAGGCCAAGTGCAGTGGCCAATATCGGCATTGTTGATATCGAAGAGCCCCTCGCGGGACTCGACAAGCTGCGTGTGTTCGCGGGATACTCCGGGTGGGATCCAAGCCAACTCGAAGCCGAACTCGCCGAAGAAGCGTGGTGGCCTCTCGTCGCCGATCTCACGGATGTGTTCGCGGATGACGTGTCAAGGATGTGGGAGCGGACGGTCGAACGAGCCCCGGGCAATATCCCCTTGTACGCAACCTACCCGTTTGATCCTTCTGAAAATTAGGTAACCTCGCGTCGTGACTACCACCATCCGGCGTCTCAGACCCTCCCTTGTCGGTACCGCTCCGGGCGTCCGGTACGAGAGAGAGCTCTGGTCGGCTGGAAGAGATATGGTGGTCGGTGTCGACGAGGTAGGCAGAGGAGCGTGGGCCGGGCCCCTCACCGTGGGCGCGGTCGTGATCCCACATGACAAGCGGATCTACAAGATCCGAGACTCCAAGCAACTCACCGAGGACGAACGCGAAGCGATTGTCGATCGAATCAAGGAGTGGGCGGTTGCGTGGTCCGTCGGGCACGTCTCAGCGGCGGAGTGCGACGTCATCGGCATGTCCAATGCGCAACGATTGGGAGCGCAACGCGCCGTCGATGGCCTCCAAATAGAAGTCGATCATGCCCTCGTCGACGGTCCCTGGGACTTCATCGGCACGCTGGACACCACCACGATCATCAGGGGCGACCGCATCTCCCTCAGCATCGCTGCGGCCTCGATTGTTGCAAAGGTGACACGAGACAGGATGATGCGTGAGGCCTCTGAGCATTATCCGTGGTACTTACTCGACTCGAACAAGGGCTACCCCTGCCCGAAACACCGAGCGGCTCTCTCTCTGCTCGGCCCTTCCACACTCCACAGGCGCTCATGGTCGTTTATGGAGAAGCTCCCATGGTCAGGCGTTGAGGGTTGCAATACGGACACGAACCCTCTTACTTTGTTCTGATGCTGTTCCAGACGATTCCCGGTATCGATGAGATCGTTGATGTGGATAGCGTTACCGGATGGGACGTCACCGCAGCCATCGCGATCATCGACCGTACCCTGGCACAGGCGGGTATCGTTACCGCCTTCCCGCAGAGGGATGTCTGGCTGCGAACCTCTCCAGACGCGTCGGAGGAGGAGAAAGGATCCAGATGACAGAACGATTGAAGCCGGAAACGCCCGACCCCGTCGATTTCCTTGCCATAGACGATCTCCTCACCGGCGAGGAGCGGATGCTTCGCGACACTGTTCGCAAGTTCGTCGCGGACAAGGTGACGCCGAATATCGCCGAGTGGTTCGAGAACGCGACCTTCCCCGCAGAACTCGTGCGTGAGATGGGAGATCTGGGACTCCTCGGCATGCACCTTGAGGGATACGGATGCGCGGGAACCAGCGCCGTTGCATATGGATTGGCCTGCACAGAGCTCGAAGCAGGGGACTCAGCCATCCGCAGCTTCACGTCTGTCCAAGGCTCACTCGTCATGTACCCCATCTGGGAGTTCGGCACCGAGGAACAGAAACAGCAGTGGCTCCCAGGAATGGCGTCGGGGGAGATCATCGGGTGCTTCGGGCTTACCGAAGCAGATTCCGGTTCCGACCCCGGATCGATGCGGACGAGTGCAAGACTCGACGGCGACGAGTGGGTGCTCAACGGAACGAAGATGTGGATCACAAACGGGTCCATCGCGGATGTAGCCATTATCTGGGCCATTACCGAGGGCGACATCCGCGGGTTCATCGTACCGACAGACACACCGGGTTTCTCTGCCAACAAGATCGAACAGAAGATCTCGCTGCGAGCTTCGGTCACAAGCGAACTCGTTCTCGAAGACGTCCGGATTCCTCACGACGCAGTGCTGCCGAACGTCACAGGACTCAAAGGCCCCCTGTCGTGTCTCAACGAGGCGCGGTTCGGGATCCTTTTCGGCGCCGTTGGGGCTGCGAGGTCGTGCTACGAATCCGCGCTCACCTACGCCAAGGACCGAGAGCAGTTCGGGAAGCCGATCGCCGCTTTCCAACTCACCCAGCGAAAACTCGTCGAGATGATGATCGGCGTGAACACCGGAATGCTGCTCGCTCTCCATCTCGGTCGCAAACGAGACGAAGGGAGCCTCTCCGCAGAGCAGGTGAGCTACGGCAAGTTGACGAACGTTCGTATGGCGCTCGACGTTGCCCGAGAAGCAAGGAGCGTCCTCGGGGCGAGCGGAATCACCCTCGAATATCCGGCCATTCGCCACATGAACAACCTTGAATCTGTCTACACCTACGAGGGTACGAACGAGATCCACACACTCATCCTCGGCCAGGCCATCACCGGCATCGCAGCCTTCTCGTGACCGACGACAACCGACGTGCTCCACCTGTAAGACCCGGAAACAACAAACGCATCACCATGGAACTCGTGCTCGCCTCGGCATCACCGCGACGGTCACTTCTGCTCGCGACCGCTGGATATCCCCACGACATCCGGGCGCCCGATATCGATGAGGCGATGATCGAGGGCGAATCACCAGCCGAAGCCGTGCTACGACTCTCCGAGGCCAAGGCGGATGCTGTCCGTCGGGGACGTGACGAAGTAGTCGTTGCCGCCGACACCATGGTCGTCCTCGACGGCGTATCTCTCGGAAAACCGGTGAACGCAGAAGACGCCCACCGGATCCTCACGGCTCTGAGTGCCAGGACGCACTCCGTTCTGACCGGTTGGGTGGCCATCGGCGACGAAGGCGCTCAGTTCGGGGTCGCTGAGTCCCGGGTGACGTTCAAAGAGCTCACAGCGGACGACATCACCCGGTATGTGGCCGATACCCAACCCTTCGACAAGGCGGGCGCCTACGCCCTCCAGGGCGATGCCGGGCGGCTCATCGCCGACGTCAGTGGATCGAGAGCGAACGTCATGGGTCTCCCCCTTCGAGAAATCGTTGAGGCGCTCACCGAGCTCGGAATCGAGCGGTCAACCCCGAACCGCTGAGCTCACGATTCTGAGCATGTCGGTGGTCTTCCCTGTCACTGCGAAGTCGACGAGTCTCTCTCCGACGTTGTGCATCTGCTTGTTCGTCACGAAGAACACAGGCTTCGGAGACAGGTGTATCTCGCCCTTCGTGAGCGTGCGGTGGGAGGGTGCAAAGGGTCCGCGAGCCACGGCCTTCTGCGGCATGCCGAACATCAGGGCGTTGTGCACCACGCCCACCCCGCTCCCGATGTCCGGCGGCGTGTTTCCGGGGAACGCTCCCCACGGACACCGCGACAGGAGGTACACCGACGCGCTCCACGTGTTGACTCCAATCCCGCCGTACCGGAGACCGGCGATCATTCGGTCAATCGTGTCGGAGTACGCCTTCTCTGTCTTGGGGTGAACGATGATGTTCGCACCAAGAGTCCCGACGAGCACCTCGTTCGCAAATGACGTCGCGGCAGCGACAAAGCTCGGGATGTCGGGACTCGGGAGCATCACGACCGACAGCACAGGAGCGAAATACTCGGTCGTGAACGCGGCATCCTGGGTTGCTTCGGCATCAAGGCCGGTGATGAGATAGCGCTTCGCTTCACCACCGAACTCCTCAACGGCGCCTGAGCCGGCGAGAGCCGCCTCACAGCGATCGCGAGTGCCCGGATAGTACGCATCCCTGTCACGCAGCCCTCCGAGAACCGACCGGATCTCATCGAGGAACACGTCGGTGAGGTCCCAGGAGTCCGGCAGGATCAGAATCTGGGCAGCGACACAGTTAAACCCAGAGTTGTTCATCTTCTGAGTTACCACGTTCTCCGCTTGGAATCTCAGATCAGCTCGGGACCAATCGCCCGGTACGACGATCGTGGGGGAGACGCCGCCGAGTTCCGCTGAAATTGGTTTGTCGCTGATCGGCTTGTCAGCCATTCGGTTGGCTTCACCTTCTTTGCCGACGCCGTATCGAATGGCGTTGTACGTGCGGGCGCTGCCCGTGATGTGGATGGTGTCAACGCCATCGTGAGAGGTGAGGTACGCGCCGACGTCTCCGCCGCCATAGACAAACCGGAGATAGCCCGCGTCGATGAAGTCAGCGAAAATCTCCTCTAACGTCTCGCCTAGATACTCATTTACGGGGTTCATCTTCAAGATGGCGACTTCACCTTCGTTGAAGAGCTTGTAGAGCACATCGAGCGGCGGGATCGACGCGACATTGCCCGCTCCGAGAATGAGGCACACCGAACCGGACGGATCTTCCTCCCGATAGAACACTCCGATCGTGTCCGAGAGCGAGTCGACGGTTACGCCTGGGTCCATCCACACGTCGGCCGAAGAGCCTGAGAAGAGCATCTTGTCGCTGATCGAGGCGGGGAGCACTCCCACGATCACCTGACCGTCTAGTCGGGTGCTGACACGGTACCCCTCGAGGACATCGCTACCGGAGGCGATCCGGCCGAGCGTCGATTCCAACGCGTTGATCGCGTCAATGAAGCCGTACGGCCCCGCAATCCACTCTTCGCCGGCAAGGGGGGAGTCCATCGACAACCCCTTAGCCTTTACTGCGACCTCCACCCACCGGCGAGCGTTGACACCGGCTCTGGCACGAAGCTCTCTAAGGAGAAGGGTCTTTTCATGGATGTCGAGCGTCGCCCAAGAGTGCTTGGAGGCTTGGAGATCGTGCACGGCGCTGTCAATGTGATCGGTTTCCATTGGCAGAATCTAGCTTCCCTAACTCGGCGCTGCGACGATCCGGGTACTATCTCAGCATGGATATTTCAGGATCAGCAGCAATTGTCACAGGTGGAGCATCCGGCCTCGGGGCAGCAACCGCACGAGCGCTTGTGGAGAGGGGGGTGATCGTCACCCTGATCGACCTCAACGAGGAGGCGGGCGAAGCCAAGGCCTCCGAACTCGGTGGAGACACGCGTTTCGTCCACGCCGACGTCACGGATCCAGCCGCAATCTCTGAGGCCATCTCCCTCGCCGGTACAGATGCGCCGCTTCGCATAGCCGTCAACTGCGCCGGATTCGCCATCGGCGCGCGAACCGTTGGAAGAGAAGGCGACCCCGCCGACATCGAAGCGTTCAGCGGCGTCCTCACTGTGAACCTCATCGGAACGTACAACGTGGCGAGCCAGGCCGCCGCTGCGATGGCAAAGAACGACCCCTTGACGGACGGCGAGCGCGGCGTCATCGTTAACACGGCGTCTGTCGCGGCCTTCGACGGTCAGATTGGCCAGACGGCGTATGCAGCGTCCAAAGGCGGCGTCGTCGCCCTCACCCTGCCCATGGCAAGAGATCTCTCGTCTATCGGCGTCCGGGTCAACACGATCGCCCCCGGTGTCATCGACACGCCGCTCCTCGCTGGTCTCAACGATGTGATGCGTGAGGCGCTCGCTGCAAACGTTCCATTTCCAAAGCGTCTCGGAACACCCGACGACTACGCCTCACTAGCCATCGAGCTCATCACCAACGGCTACATGAACGGGGAGACGGTCCGCATGGACGGCGCCCTCAGGATGGCGCCGAGATAACGCTCTCTCCACGTGTGAACGCTCACCTGCGGAACTCCCACCAGGACTCCTGATGATTCACCGTCGCCCCGCTACCCGTCTCCTGTTGCCTGTCTCCTGACGAACTCATACATCGCGATGCCGGAGGCGACGCCGACATTGATCGACCTCGTTGACCCGTACTGGGTTATGTGAAGGATCTCGGTGCAGTGGCGCGTCATCTCGTCAGACAACCCTGGCCCTTCCTGGCCGAAAACGAGGACACAGCGGTGGGGGAGGGGAGTGGTCTCGATTGGAGCGGAACCCTCCCCGATGTCAATACCGATCAGCGGAATGTCGGCGTCTGCCGCCCACGCCGCGAAATCTTCCACGGTGGGGTGATGTTCGATGTGTTGATACCGGTCTGTCACCATCGCCCCTCTCCGGTTCCACCTTCGTTTCCCGACGATGTGAACAGTGTGGGCGAGGAAGGCGTTCGCGTTTCGCACAATCGTCCCGATGTTGAAATCGTGCTGAAAGTTCTCGATAGCAACATGAAAGCTGTGGCGGCGTGTATCGAGGTCGGCCACGATCGCCTCCGTTCGCCAATACCGGTACTCATCGAGAACGTTTCTCCGGTCACCCGTCGCGAGCAGATCCGGGTCGTACCGCTCATTCTCGGGCCAGGGTCGGGGGTGCGGCCCAACGCCGACCTCTCGTCCGTCATTCATCGGCGCCGAGCTTGATGCCTGCCATCGCTTCGAGCGCTTTCACGAGCGCGTGGTTGCCCTCGGAACCAAGTCCACGTTCCTGCAGCGCCCGATAGAGCTGAAAGACGAGGGACGTACCTGGAATGGGAACACCGAGGCTGTCAGCAGCATCGAGCACAAGCCTGAGATCCTTCTGTTGGAGGTCGATCGTGAATCCCGGCCTCCAGTCGCGCTTAATCATCTGGGGTCCGCGGTTCGATAACATCCAGGATCCTGCCGCGCCGCTCTCTACCGCCCGCAGCGTGGTGTCGAGATCGAGTCCTCCCGCGTCAGCGAGCAGAAGCGCCTCCGACACAGCGAGCTGATTGAGGACCACGAGAATCTGGTTCACCGCCTTGGCCAACTGTCCGGATCCGGTCGGGCCGATATGCGTGATCGTCGATCCGACTGCCGTGAGGTACGGCATTGCTCGTTCTAATTGGCCCGCGTCGCCACCCACCATGATGCTCAGAGTTCCGCGTGCCGCTCCTTCGGCGCCACCGGATACCGGCGCATCCAGCCAGTGGGCGCCTGCCTCAGTCACCGTTGCGGCGAAACGCTTCGTTGCTTCCGGGGAGATCGTTGAGTGGTCGATGATGAGGCAATCCGGCCTGAGTCCCGCAGCCACCCCCTGCTCTCCGAACACAACCTCCTCCACATCACTGGTATCCGAGACGCACATCATGACGACGTCGCACCGGCTAGCGAGTTCGGATGCGGACGTTGCGACTGCTGCTCCTCGAGCCGCCAAGTCGACGGTTTTCGCCGCGGTACGGTTCCATACGATCGTGTCGAATCCAGCACTGATCAGGTTCAGCGCCATTGCCCGGCCCATGATGCCGAGGCCTGCGAAACCCACTGTGGTCATGTTTCCTCCGACACCGTTGCGGTCTGTGGATCACGACCGTAGTAGCGAACCAACATCAGAGCAGGTATGAGAGACAGCCCCGACAACACGAAAGCCGCGATGTACGGCATGTGGGGGCTAACAGCGAACAGGAGGCCGGACGCGGCGGTTGAAACAATGATTGCGAGGCTCGTCGTCGATTGGAACACACCGAGGACGCCTCCCCGCATCGAGTCGCCGACCGAGCGGGTAGCCAGAGCCTGGAGTGTCGGCAGGAGGAGTCCGGAACCTACAGCGAAGAGAGCAGAACCGATGCCTGCAACCCAGACCACCGTTGCAACTGCAAACAGGCCGAGACTGGTGGTCCTCACCACGATCGCGATGGACATGACTCTGGTTTCGCCGAATCGAACGATCGCTCTTCCGAGGAGAGCTGTCTGCGTGACAATCTGTGCAAATCCGACAATGGCCAGAAGTATGCCCACACCGAGTTCGGGATTCGAGGTGAATAGAACAGCCTCACCGAAGAGAGCGAAGGTAGCCATGACAACACCGAGTGCGAGCTGGGCGATGAACACGATGAGGAGTGCGAGCATCAGCGGCTTGACACGCAGCGCTTCGGAGAACGACAGTCGCTCTGCTACTGCTTGATGCTCTTCGCGCTCCCGTGTGGTCATCGACTCGTCGAGCGTGAAGATCGTCATGAGGACCACGATCGCCGCCGCTACGGCCGCAGCGAAATATGGGACGCGTGGGCCGATTCCCACGAGAAGGCCTCCAATGACTGGACCGATGAAGAAAGCGACACCAAAAGCCGCAAACACCAGCCCGAGCGCCTGCGCCCTCTTCTCTTTCGGTGTGACGTCTGTGACGTACGCTTGGGCCACCACGATGTTGCCACCCGTTATCCCGTCGAAAAGCCTGGCGGCAAAGAGCACCCAGACAGCGCCTGCCATTCCGAACATCACGAAGGAGATCACTGTGCCGATTTGGGAGATGATGAGTATCGGAACACGACCGACCTTGTCGCTCCAACGCCCCAGGATCGGTCCACCGACAAACTGCGCGGCGTAGAACGACGCGACGAGCAGCGTAATCAGCATCGGTGACATGCCGAACTCGTTCTTCGCGAAGAGAGGAACGATCGGGAGTATGAGTGAGGCGCCCACCATCTGTACGAAGACGATGAGGAGGATCGTGATGAGTCGTTTGTCGAGGTCTTTGAGGTTCATTTCGTGCTACCGGCGGACGCGGGAGGGTACCCGGGGGCACGCGAATAGAGCCACAAAGAGCTGGGTCGGTCAGTGCTCGTTCGGCAGTCTGACGAGTTCGGGTGTGAGCTCGGTGATGGATGTGACGCCGAGGAGTTGCATCGTGCGAACCACGTCTGCAGCGAAGAGCTCGACCATCCGCTCGACGCCTCGTTCACCACCTGCCATCAGCCCGTACAGGTACGCCCTACCAACGAAACATGCCCGAGCACCGAGCGCTACAGCAGCCACGACATCGGCGCCGTTCATGATGCCACCATCGATGTAGACCTCAGCGTCATCGCCGATTGCCTTTACGGTCGGCCTGATGAGTCGAAGCGGGACGGGGGATCGATCGAGCTGTCTGCCGCCGTGATTGGACAACACCACGCCGCTCGCTCCAAGATCGACGACCCTGCGTGCATCGTCAACGTTCTGGATTCCCTTCACCACGATCGGCCCTTCCCACTGTTCGCGAAGCCACATGAGATCCTCGAAATTGAGCGACGGGTCGAAGAGTTGATCAGCGGTGTCGGCGACGGTTCCTGTCAGTGCATTGAGGGTCGCGAATGACAGCGGTTCTGTCGTGAGGAAATTGATCCACCAATTCGGGTGCGTCGCACCCTCGAGGAACGTTCTCAACGTCAGGTGGGGCGGTATTGCAAAGCCGTTCCGGACATCCCGCAGCCGCGCACCGCCGACCGGCATGTCCACGGACAGAATGAGAGTTCGGTATCCAGATTCCTTCGCTCGCTCGACAAGATTTATCGAAAACTCCCTGTCACGCCACACGTACAGCTGAAACCACCGGTCGGCGTCGGGGACCGCCGCTGCGAGATCCTCCGGGGTCGTGGTACCCATCGTTGAGAGCGCAAACGGGATTCCGTTTCTCTGAGCGACCTTTGCCACCGCGACCTCGCCCTCGTGATGCATCATGCGTGTGAAGCCGGTCGGTGCAAAGGCAAACGGGTACGAGGACGGTTGCCCGAGGATGGTTGTCGATGGGTTGCAGTTGGAGACATCTCGCAATATCCGCGGTACGAACTCTAAGTCCCTGAAGAGATCCCTCGATCGGCCGATGCTGATCTCGCCCTCGGCCGCTCCGTCCACGTAGTCGAAAACAGCCCGCGGTGTTCTCCGCTTGGCGCGCGCCCGGAGATCCTCAACGTTGACCAATCGCTGCATAGCGCGATCGGCTCGCGTCCCCGTTCTCGGAGCGGGTCTCAACAACGGCGCCAGCTCTTTCCAACGGGGGGCCTGTCGCTTGGTCATAGCCGTACTCTGCCACAGTTGGGGATCCTGAGCGATCCCGGATTCGATGTGCGACGCTCTGCGTTACACCGGGATTGACACAATCCATAGTCGATGACTACGCTATAGACCAGCCAGGTCGGTACGGATCGCTGAGCATTAGAGACCCCGGGTGTCGCAGTTGGGGCAGCACCCGGGGTCGCCTCGCGGAGAGGGCGCCACACACGTGGCACCCTCTCTCGACCGGATTGAATTGTCTAGAGCGTGTTCGCAACCTGCCTGATCCGGAAGGTTTGAAAACGGATCACTGTGGCGATCGTAACCAGTCCAAGTGTGATCGAGAACAGGTATAGCACTACGCCAAACCGTCTCGCCGCCTCAAGCCAGATCGTCCACTGCTCTGCGGTCGCCGCAGCGACATCGCCGTTTGCTATGGAGATTCCGGCCAGGACGTGCAGCACAACCGCGGCAAGGATGATCATCATCGCCATCGCCATGATGACAATGAAGGCCCTCCCTGATGTCGGCATCTTGAGCGTCGTAACATCGCTGTGGGCCGCCTCCTGGATCGATCCTCCACCGACACGGAACTCGCCGAGGATCTTCGCGATCGCAAAGGAGATCGCTGCAAACACGGAGGCGAAACCGAAGAACATCGCTGCCGGTACGTAATGACCGAAGGCCGTGATCTGGAGAGGGTCTCCACCTGTGGATAACAGGTTCGCCCGGATGATCGCCAGGATAAATCCTCCGGCGAAACCCATGAGCGCCATCACGAACATCGGCGCCCACAGCGCCTTACCTGCCTTCTGGGGCAGATTTCGGCCCGGTGCGTGCTTAAAGGATTCTGTTGTGAAATCGTTGATACTGAGTGTTGTCATGATATTTCCTCCTACTCCCCGGTCGCAATGATGGAACGTATCCGGGAGAACTGAAATCCGAGAACGGTCGCGATGGTTGCAAGAGCGAGAACGATGCCGGAGAGCAACAGCGCGAGGCCGAGTTCACGGAACGGCCCCAGCCATGCCCACCAGACAGCTATCTGGGCTGCCGAGTCAAAGCTCAGTGTGTAGAGGTACAGGCCAAACTGGACCATAGACACCATGAGTCCTGCCATCATCAGCGCGACGAACGCCTTTGCCGTCGACGGCATCTTCAAGGTGGTCACGTTCAACCCGAGCCCCTTCTGTACTTCGCCGCCTCCCTCACGGAGCGACGCCAGGATCGAACCAAGCAGGAAGGAGATGCCGGCGAGCACCAATCCCTCGCCGAGGAACTGCAGTCCCTGGGTCCAGGCTGCGGCGCCAAGTCCGGTCTCTGTGCCGATGTTGTTCGACCAAATGATCGAGGTCACGACGCCTGCAGCGACGAGCATTGGTCCCATGACAAGCATCGGGAACCACATCGTTCGAGCCATCTTGTGAATCGGCAGGAGAGCTGGGGGCTGCTTCGTCACTGTTGCGGGTCCGTACTCTGTGTCGATGTCTCCAAGAGACTGCCCGCTCCCATGCTCTTGCGGTCGCAGAGCTGCGACAGAGACCTTCACGCTCTCGATTCTCAACCACAGCCGCACGAGAATGCCGATGAGGGCGACACCTATGCCGACCTTCAACGTCACAAGAGCGAGAGTGTTCAATCCGAACCCGATTGCGAGGAGCTGAGCTGTATCGCCGCCTCCACCGCTTACCTCGTTCGCCGCCGTCAGCGAGATGATCGCCACAATCAATGCGAGCGCTACACCGACCGCACCGATTCCGATAGCCACCTTCGAATGATCTGCAGCAGTCCGATAGTCGTCTGTTGCGGGTGTCACCAGTTTGTCGAATACAACTGTCATGACAATTCCTTCCTGTTGTGTACGATGCCGCTTCGAACAACCGACATCCATCTGACAGACACCCGACAATGTCATGTACCCGACAGTCATTCCATCGGTGGCGAGAACTACCAGCTACCAGCGGAATTCGATTCCGGTGTCCGTAGATCAGCGCTCATCTGTCGCCTCCGCTTCAGCACGCCATTCGCTGCTGCGCCTCTCGCGTAAGGCACAGATCCGGCTCAGCGGCGCAGCCAATCAGAGAGCCGCCTTGTCAGGGGCGGCATGAGGATCCACGTCAGAACCGCGATCCCGATCACGTTTCCTACGAAGACCGCTGGGACGAGGGGAGCGCCCGGCCAGACGAGCGTTCGAATGTAGCTGATGAGCAGTACGGTGGGGTAGAGAGCCAGCAGCACGACCGCCGCCTGTTTCCACCGCTTCGGTTCCCTGGCGCTGTCGAAGGCGAACCATCCAGCGAACCCGCCGAGCACATTGGTTGTATACGTGCCTTCGATGTGCGGTTCGAGCCGACTGAGAAGTTGTGATCGGACACCTGACTCCAGCCATCGCCGCAGACTGGCCTCATCATCGAACGTGAGGATGACCACGGTCTCTGGTTGTATGCCGGGTATTGCGTCGAGGATCTCTCGTTTCTGAAATCCCGGATGGCTTGCGAGATCATTTATTATCTCCTCGTGGACGGCTCTGTGCTCATGCGCCCGGCCCTCCTTGAGTAGGTATGAGGTGACCATCCGGACACCCGGACCGCGAGATCCTGTGACGAAGATTTGCTCACGGGCCTCTCCAAGGATCAGGTCTGCGCCTTCTGCCATCAATTGCTCTCGAACCTCAGACGAGAGCCACCGCTCCAGAGAATCGGTGTCCACGAATCGGTATACGACGATCCACTCGTCAGGGTGTATCGAATCGGGTTGCTGGACGTCAACGGCGACGTGGCCGGCCGCTCTCTGCGCGGCGTTGGTCACACGCGCCATCCAGCTCGCGAAATCGACCTCTCGACCCGGCTTGACCGTGCGAGCGACAAGGACAGTGGGGGAGCTGCGTTCCATGTCGGTGCATCCTACGGCGTTCAGCATGGCTGCAATGATGTCGGTCCCTTGTACGGCAATCGTCGCAACCCGATATTATCAAAGTGCATCAGGAGGTAGAAGCGAGCATGACTGATATCGCGACGCAGAGCGAGACGATTGAACACGTTGAGGTGCTCGAGGAGCGAATTCGCGAGCTCGAAACTCGGATCATCAAATTCAAGGACGCGGCCGCGAAGGACAAGATGCTGAAGCCGTACCAGATCGAACTCCTCAAGCTTCAGCGCCATCTTGAGGCTGAACAGATTCCAATGATCGTTATTTTCGAGGGAAGAGACGCCTCAGGCAAGGGTGGAACGATCCGCAGGATCACGCGGTATATGAATGAGAAGCGGTACCAGGTGGTCGCGCTCGGCAAACCCACGGACTTCCAAACGACTCAGTGGTACTTCAAGCGATACGTCGAGCGCTTCCCCGCCGGGGGAGAGATGGTGCTCTTCGATCGATCGTGGTACAACCGTGCGCTGATCGAACCTGTATTCGGTTTTTGTACGAAGAAGCAGTACCGGGACTTCATTCGGGGGTGACCGGCTTTGAGAAGGATCTCGTGCGGCAAGGTACGGTTCTCGTGAAACTCTACTTCTCGGTGGACAAGGATACCCAGGCGAAACGGTTCTCTCGCAGGATCCATGACCCTCTGCGCCAGTGGAAGCTGAGCGAGATCGATGTACAGGCCCAGGAGCATTGGGACGACTTCACAGAGATGAAGCACCGCATGCTCGAGCGGACGTCCTCCGGGTCCGCGCCGTGGATGATCATCCGTGCGAGCAACAAGGCGCAGGCCCGCCTCAACACCTTGAAGGTGATCCTCAACGCCGTCGACTACGCGGAGAGGGATCCGAATCTTGACTTCTCGATCGACCGTCAAATAGTCCTATCTGGAAGAGAAGAACTCGCCCGCATGGACGACGAACGCGACCGCCTCGGTCGACCCAGGTTCTAACAGGGTTGCGACTGGCGACAAACCGCTCGTACCCTGTGTAATGTCAGATGTATTCGACGAAGAAAGGAACCTTCATGTCGTTCTGGGATCAATTGGTTGCAGAGTTCGAGAACCTAGGAACCGTCGCCGCTGAGTGGCTGCCGCGCATTGCAGTAGCACTGCTCGTGCTTGTCATCGGCCGCTGGATCATCAAGTGGATCCGGACGTTGGTGGAGAAACTCCTGAACGTCGGTCTCATCAACGGAACATTCGAGAAAGCGGGCATTAACAAGGCTCTTGAGCCCTCCGATCAGAATGCGGCGGGGGTAACCGCGACGGTCGTATACGCCTATCTCGTCGTCGTCCTCTGGCTGATCGCCTTCAGAATTCTCGGAATCGGGTCGATCGTAGACCTGCTTGAGCGATTCCTCGCGTGGATTCCGACCGTGTTGCTTGCAGCCATCATCGTGATCGTCGCTGCGGCTATCGCAGCATGGGTCGCAGCCCTCGTGGCGCCATTCGCAGAGGCAAAGGGCGTCCGCTGGCTTGGATGGATGGTCCATATCGCCATCATCCTCTTTGGTGCACTATTCGCGCTTGATCTTCTCGGGATCACGTTCGCAGCCGACATCACCAAGATCGCGGTGTCCGCGCTCGCCGTCGCATTCGCGATCGCGTTCGGAGTCGGTGGCATCGACACGGCCAAGCTGTGGTGGGCTAAGTACGCAGCTCCGCAAGGCGGATCGAGCACGTCTCCGACAACACGTTACGACGCCTAGCCGACAGGACTCTGGCGCTGATTCGGGCGATATATCGCCCAATTCAGCGCCAGAGTTCTAATGTTACATAACATGGATTATGGGCGTTCTGCGCAGCGTTGCAATCAGACGG
>JASJYA010000174.1 GCA_030125685.1 Actinomycetota bacterium | reverse complement strand
ATCAGCGATCCAGTCGGCGAGAACCCATCCAACGCCGCCTGCAGACTGCAGTCCGACCGAGTTGAAACCTGCTGCGACGAAGCACCCATCGACCTCCGGCGCCATGCCGAGGTAGTACACGCCGTCAGGGGTGAATGCCTCGGGACCGTTGAAGAAAAGCTGGAGGCCGCATTCTCCTAGGGCCGGTACCCGCTGGATTGCTCGTTCGAAGATCGGACCTATGTGACCCCAGTCTTCTGGCAGCGTACCGAAGGTGAAGTCGCGTGGGATTCCCTCCAGTTTCCACACCTTTCCGCGCGGTTCGAAGAAGCCGGCCATGATCTTGCCGGTCTCTTCCTTGAAGTAGGTGTAGCTGCCGGGATCACGTAGGGTCGGCATTCCTCGCTCGACACCGTCGAGCGGTTCGGTGACGATGTAGAAGTGTTCACATGCCTGCAACGGCACATTGACGCCAATGGTCGCCGCCAGATGACGAGTCCACATGCCGCTGGCGAGTACGACGGTCTCAGCATCGATACGCCCCTGTTCGGTTTCGACTCCGATGACCTTTCCGTTCGCGGTCAACAGCCTCTCCACCGCGACGCCTTCGATGATCTTTGCGCCCCTTGCTCTAGCGCCCTTCGCCAGGGCGACGGTTGTGTCAACAGGAGATGTCTGGCCGTCGTGGGGGATGTACAGGGCGCCGATCAAGTCATCGGTGTTGAGGAGGGGCCACATCTCCTTGGCTCGATCAAGATCGATCACTTCGGTCTCAACGCCGAACGTGGTGGCCATGGACGCGCCCCGGAGTATTTCTTCCCAGCGCTCATGATCTGCCGCAACGGAGATCGATCCCACGGTGCGGTATCCGGTCGCTTGCCCTGTCTCATCCTCGAGTTCCTCGAACAATCGAGCGGAGTATGTCGCTAATCTCGTCAGGCTGTGAGAAGCCTTGAGCTGGGAGACGAGTCCGGCCGCGTGCCAAGTGCTCCCACTGGTGAGCGACCCCTGCTCGATAATCGTGACGTCGGTTATCCCGCGTCGCGTGAGGTGGTATGCAATGCTGCATCCGATGATGCCGCCACCGATGATGAGAACCTCGGTGCGGTCCGGAAGATCGATGCCAGGATCTGTGATCGTCTCGGCAGTAGCCATGGGTGAGGTAGCTCTCCGTCGCTATCGGGCCGTAACGTCTTTCGCGAATTCCTCGAAAACCTCTACGTAATGATCGAGTTCCTCATCGGTGTGCATGATGCTGAGCGTCCACTGTTCGTCGGCGCCCGGTGTCATGAACACGTCGTTGACCATGTGATAGAGCCATCCCAGGTAGTTGAGGCTCTCATCGAAGTGCTCGAGGTATGACCGATAGTCGTGGATCGGTTCGGTAGCGAACATCACGCACCCCTTCGAAGCCACCCCGACCGTGTGAGCAGGAAGTCCGTATGTGTCGCAGACTGCCTGGCAACCCTCAAGCATCCGCGCCCCGGCTCTGTCGAGGCGAACGTAGGCGTCATTGTCGAGCACCTCGAGCAGCGTTGCTTCGGCGGCCGCCATCGTAAGCGGATTACCGTTGAACGTGCCAAACTGGGCGACCGTGCCGTCCGTGATCTGTCCCATCAGTTCTTCCGTTCCGAGGATGGCGCCGATGGGTGTGCCGCCGCCTGTCGCTTTGGCGACGGCCACGAGATCGGGAACCACATCGTAAGTCTCAACAGCACCGCCGGCCGCGATAGTGGCCCCGGTCTTGACCTCGTCGAATATCAACACGACGCCGTGCTTCGAGGTGATCTCTCGTATAGCGTTGAGGTACCCATCCTTGGGCGGCACCACTCCGATGTTCATCATGATCGGTTCGATGATCATCGTGCCGATGTCGGGATTGGTTGACAGGACATCCTCGAGGGTGTCGGGATCGTTGAAAGGGACCACAACCGTCAGTTCCACCAAAGACTTCGGTATGCCTGCGGTCTGAGGAACCGACACCGGATGGGAGCGCGGCCCAACGTCGGCTGCGTCGGGATGAACTGACACCATCACCGCGTCGTGGTGTCCGTGATACGAGCCCTCGATCTTCACCAGGGCGTCGCGCCCGGTGTACGCCCGTGCGAGCCTGACGGCATCCAAGGTCGCCTCGGTGCCTGAGTTCGAGAACCTTACTTTCGGGAGTCGGAAGCGTCGCGAAAGTTCTCGGGCTACGCGGACAGCACTCTGGTTCGGTGCCGCGAAGTGGGTGCCGCGCGACGCGACATCTGAAATGGCCCTCGCTATCGTCGGATGGGCATGGCCGACGACCATGACTCCGAAGCCGTTGTGGAAGTCGGAGTATTCGTTGCCGTCGAGATCCC
>JASJYA010000072.1 GCA_030125685.1 Actinomycetota bacterium | reverse complement strand
CGAAGAAGAAGGCGAAGCCTCCCTTTAAGGTCCGTGACAAAGTTGTCTATCCGCATCACGGCGCAGCGACGATCATCAAGCGCGAGAAGATCGAATTCGGCGGCGAGAAGCAGGAGTACTACGTGCTCCAGGTCGCGACCGATCAGCTCACACTCCGCGTCCCTGTTGAGAGCGCGATCGAACGGGGCGTCCGGCCGGTTATTTCGAGAAACAAGGCGCGCCAGGTCTTCGCGGTCTTCAAGGACGAGCCTCAGGAAGCTGGCGCAAACTGGAGCCGGTGGTACAAGCTCCTCACCGAGAAAATCAATTCGGGAGACATTTTTCAGGTTGCTGAAGTTGTCCGAGATCTCACCTACGCACAGCAGGTGAAAGGAATATCGCCTGCACTCAAGCGCATGCTGGCGAAGGCACGGACGATCATCGTCTCTGAGCTTCAGTTCTCCCTCGAACTCTCCGAGGAGCAGACGATCGAGAAGCTCGACAGAGCTCTCCCGACGGTTGAGCCTCTCGATACTCCCTGATGCCTCTGAGATCGGGTACCCGATGAACGTTCGGGGAATCGTCGTCGCCGGGGGATCCGGGACGCGCTTCGGTGGGCCGAAACACTCTCTCGCACTCGGCGGAGTCGAACTTTGGGAGCGCGGAGTCACAGCTCTCAACTCGGCTGGTGTGTCCGATGTGGTCGTCGTCGGTGACGTGCCGGGCGGCCTTCCTGGCGGGGAACGTAGAAGAGATTCGGTTCAGATCGGGCTAGCCGCTCTTCCGGATGACACGGACTGGGTACTGATCCACGACGCGGCGCGGCCGCTCGCGTCTCGCTCTCTCGTCGAGCGCGTGCTCGATCGCGCTCTTCTCGGCGATGTTGACGGCGTGGTTCCTGCAATACCTCTTGCTGATACGATCAAGAAGATCGACGGAGAGCTTGTCGTATCGACGGTGGAGAGGCTCGGGCTCGTCGCGGTGCAGACGCCCCAAGCGTTTCGATTCGGCGTTCTCAAAGCAGCGCATGCCCGAGAAGACGACGATGCCACGGATGACGCGGCCCTCGTCGAACGTGCGGGCGGTAGGGTCGTGCACGTGATGGGCGATCCGATCAACATCAAGATCACCTATCCGGATGACCTCGCGATCGCACGCGCACACATGGAGAGCGACCCTGGCGATGACTGACGTGCGCACCGGAATCGGTTACGACGCTCACCGATTCGGCGGGCAGGGTCCCGTTGTGCTCGCAGGCGTGGCGATCGATCATCCGACCGGCGTGCTCGGGACTTCCGATGGTGATGTCGCGGCCCACGCCGTGTGCGACGCGCTCCTCGGCGCTGTTGGCGCAGGGGACCTCGGCGCCTATTTCCCGAGCTCGGATCCGAAGTGGTCTGGAGTCGATTCTCTGGATTTGCTTCGCTCATGCACCGAACGAGTGACAGAAGCCGGATACACCGTCAGCTCGGTCGACGTCACCATCATTGTTGAGAGCATTTGTGTCGCGCCATATCGTGACTTGATGCGACAGCGGCTTGCCCGAGCAATGGGAATCAGCGTCGAGAAGGTCTCGGTCAAAGCCACCACCATGGACGGTCTCGGTTGGATCGGCGAGGACGCGGGCCTGGCCGCTCAGGCTGTCGCCACCGTCTACGCCTGATCGACGACGTTCCGCGCCATCCCTGGATCGTCGGTGATAATGGCGTCAACGCCCGCGCCGGCCATCGTGGACACGTCATCAGGTGTGTTCACACCCCAGACGACCGTCCGCATTCCGGCGCGGCGGATCGTTTGCACGGTTGCTTCGGGTGAGTCGCCGAGGTAAGCGATCCCTGGGTGGAACGCGTCGACGCCGAACTCCCGCGCGAATTGCAGGCCCACGTCAAACGGAATAGGGATCGCTATCAGTTGACCTCGGAGAAACTCGTGGCCGGCGGTTCCCGCCCGCTGCATCGAGATGGGGTCGAATGACGAAAGCAGGATGCGAGAAGGTTCGTCGTACTCCCTGATCTGCGCGATCGTCTCTTCAACCATGGATCGATCGGCCTCGAGAGCCGTGTCACCAGGGCGGATCTTGATCTCGACGTTGACGTACACGTCGGCCGGTATCACGTCGAGGGCTTCTACCAAGGTCGGCACCGAGGGAGCGGCGCGGCGGATCTCCTCGAATTCCATCTGTGCGAACACGCCGATGGCAGGGTCGCGGTATTCGTGATGAAGCATTAGCACACCGTCCTTCGATCGGCGAACATCCAGTTCGATACCGTCCGCTCCGGCCACTACGGCGAGCCGGTAGGCGTCCAACGTGTTATCCGGCGCGCGTGAACGGTCGCCACGGTGGGCGTACACGAGGGGTCTCGCTCCCGGGCCATGTCCGAGCGGTGTCAGCTTCATGAGGAGCAGAGTAGCGGGAGGGGTTGGTCGTCGGTCGTCTCGCGGTACCATGCCGGAAATGCGCCTTTACAACACGCTCGAGCGTGCCACGGTTCCCTTCGTTCCCGCCATTCCAGGTCGGGTGTCGATCTATCTGTGCGGTCCAACAGTGCAGTCTGAGCCTCATCTCGGTCACGGCCGGTCGGCCGTTGCGTTCGATGTGCTTTACCGCTACCTGCGCTGGGTCGGGTACGAAGTGGAGTTCGTGCGCAATGTCACCGACATCGATGACAAGATCATCGCGAGGGCGAATGAGCTCGGGGTCACAGTCGATCAGGTTGCGGCCGAAGCATCGGCGGCTTTCTCCGGCGCGAATGAGCGTCTCGGAAACCTGAGGCCGACCGAAGAGCCCCTGGCGACGGAGCACATCCCCGAGATGATCGAGATGATCGGGATGCTCATCGATTCGGGCCACGCCTACGAAGCCGAAGGAAACGTGTACTTCGCCGTTCGATCCTTCGCCGAGTACGGCAAGCTGTCGCGCCATGACCTTGGGGATCTCAGGGCTGGAGAGCGTGTCGAGGTTGACGACCGCAAACGTGACCCCCTCGACTTCGCGTTGTGGAAGGCGGCAAAGCCTGGAGAACCTTCCTGGGAATCACCGTGGGGGGGCGGGAGACCAGGGTGGCACATTGAGTGCTCCGTGATGGCGAGAGAGTACCTTGGTGACGGCTTCGACATTCACGGAGGAGGCTCCGATCTCATCTTTCCCCACCATGAGAACGAGATAGCCCAGTCAGAGGCGGTGACCGGCAAGACCTTCGCTCGAAACTGGATGCACAACGGCATGCTCAATCTCTCAGGCGAGAAGATGGCGAAGTCGACCGGGCACGTCGTCACGTTGCTCGGCGCCCTCGACGAGTGGGATCCCCTTGCGGTTCGCCTGTTCTACCTGCGTACGCACTATCGCAAGCCGCTCGATTACTCCGTGTCTGCGCTCGTCGACGCCGAGGCGAGCCTGGGGAGGCTCAGAGCCTTCAGACGCCGAAGCGATACCGGTCCCGAGGGTTCCGCGCACCCGGACATACTGGACCGATTCAAGGACGCGATGGATGACGATCTCGATGTCGCCGGCGCCTTGGCCGTGGTATTCGACACTGTGAGACAGGGGAACGTAGCCCTCGACGCAGGAAAAGATATCTCGTCTCTCGTTGCCGCATTCGACGAGATGATGGAGGTACTCGGTCTCACCGCACGCGAGATCGTCGAGGCAGACGACGGTTCTGTCGCCGCGCTGGCTCAGGAGTTCGGCATTGCGGGCGGCAGTGTCGAGGATCTGCTCGATCTTCGAGCCGAGGCTCGGCGCGACGAGGATTGGGAGACCGCTGACGCGATCCGCGTCGGGCTCCTCGGGCTGGACATCACCATAGAGGACACCGCGGATGGCGCTCGCTGGCATCGGAACTGAGCTCGAGGGAATCCACGCCGTCGAGGCTGCGGTGCAGCGCGGACGGGTGACGGAGATCTTCGTCGAGAGACGCCGTGCGGAGAGCGCTGACCTGGGGAGGATCCTCGAATCGGCTCGGCTTCAGGGTATCCCGGTCGATGTCGTTGACGACGTGCGACCGCTCGCCGTCACAGATGCTCCCCAAGGTGTGGTGGCAAAGGCGCGGGCGATCTCGCCTCTCTCGATCAAGAGCGCGGCAGCACTCGTAGATGCCCCGGCGTTGCTCGTGCTCGATCACATCGAGGATCCCCGAAATATCGGAGCTGCAGCCCGGTCTGCGGTGGCCGCAGGAATGACAGCACTGGTTATCCCGCAGCGCCGAAGCGCACCTCTCGGGGCAACAGCTTTCAAAGCGGCGGCTGGCGCGCTTGAGGAGTTACCGCTGGTGGTGGTGTCTTCGATCGCCGATGCTCTGAAGCGCCTCGACCAGCTCGACGTTTGGAAGGTGGGGCTGGACGGCGATGCGACTCAGTCGCTCCTCGGACTCGACCTGCTTGACCGTCCGGTCGCTGTGTGCGTCGGGGCAGAGGGTCGAGGGCTCTCGCGTCTCGTCGCTGAGCGATGCGACGTCCTTGCCCACATCCCGATGGTCGGGGAGACCGAGAGCCTGAACGTGTCAGTGGCCGCCGCCCTCGCCTGCTATGAAGTCGCTCGGGTGCGCGGCTGGGTATCCTGACGGCTCTGCTGGCGTAGCTCAGTTCGGCCAGAGCAGCCGCCTTGTAAGCGGCAGGTCATGGGTTCGAGTCCCATCGCCAGCTCAAGAGAACGTATTACGTAGTACGACTTCTGCAGCCGGGAGGCGGTGCAGTCGCGAACCGCCTGCTCTCGTTACACTCGGCGTGGATGGCAGAGAGTGACTTTGGTAGCGTCGTTCGCCGGGTAGGGATCTTCTCGTGGTCCCTGATCGGCATTTTCCTGCTAGCGATTGGGGCCTTCTACCTGTTAGTCGAAGGAAGGGTGATTCTCGCCCCTCTTCTTCTTGCAATCGTGATCGTCTTCATTCTGAATCCTCTCGTCAACTGGCTCGGCCGTCATCGGATACCACGAGTCATCGGCGCCATCATCGGGTTCTTCTTCTTCTTCTCGGCTCTGTCACTGCTGGTAATCGTTCTCTTCCCCGACATTCGATCTCAGGCCGAATCGTTCGTAGAGACGTTCCCTCTGCTCTACGACCAGACTGCCGACGACCTCAGGCGGTTCCTCGCGTCCGTGGGCGTCGCGAACGTGGCAATCATCGACTACGAGCAGCTCCTTGCGTACATCAACGATCCGCAGAACCGCAGCACGCTCTTGGCATTCGTGTTCGACAGCCTCGGCACCGTCACAGCCGGCATCTTCGAGTTCATCCTCATTTTCCTCCTTGGGCCCGTCCTCGCGTTCTACTTCCTCATCGACCTACCGTCGGTGCAGAAGCGCCTCTTTGGCCTCGTCCCGAGTGATCACCAAGACGAGGCAGCACACGTCGGGCGGCAACTTCACGCGGCGATTGGCGGATTCCTTAAGGGCCAGCTACTCGTCGCGGTCATCGTCGGTGTCATGCTGTCGTTCGGTTACTGGGCCATCGGGCTCGAGTTCTGGTTGCTCATTGGGCTGGTCGGTGGTCTGCTCAACATCGTGCCCTTCCTCGGTCCCTGGGTGGGCGGCATTCTCGGCGTGCTCGTGGCGGTGACCACGGCCGACGTCTCCACCGCGATCTGGGCTGTCGTCGTCGCGGTGATCGTGCAGCAAGTGGACAACAACTTTGTGTCCCCTGCGGTGTTGCGCGCCACGGTGAGGCTGCATCCTGCTGTGACGTTGCTTGTTCTTGTGATGGGCGGCGTTCTGGCCGGGATATGGGGCGTCCTCATCGCGGTTCCGCTCGTCGCCTCGATGAAGATCCTCCTCGGGCATTGGTGGAGGACTCGGGTACTCGGCCAAACTTGGGAGGAGGCCTCCGAGGCGATGTTCGAAGAACCGGAGCCATCGCGGTTGATCCGCACGGGGGAGATCCCGATCGTGGAGAGCGAAGACTCGGATCTGTCCGAATCAGAGGACGAAACCGACTGACGTGCAGATTTACGATGTCATCGTGGCGGTCGTCGTTGTTGCGTTCGTTCTGCGCGGATGGGTCCGCGGCCTAATACGCGAAGCCGTCGAGATCGGTGTACTCGTAGCCGGTGTATTTCTTGTGTTCCGCCTCTCTCCGGTGATTGGTTCGATCTTCAGTGGAATGGCGAACGTGCCATACGAGGCGGCGCGCATCGCGGCGGGGACAGCACTGTTCTTCATTGTTGTCTTCGGTGGCGCGCTCGTTGCTCGCGTGGTGGCCACCGCGCTGAAAGTACTGCCTGGCGCAACGTTCCTCAACCGAATCGGCGGCTCACTCGTCGGTGCGGGTTACGGCGCCCTCATTGTGATCCTCGCAACAACTCTGGTTTCGATCGCGCCGCTGTCCGAGGGTGTGCGTGCGACTGTCGAGGATTCTGTCACGGCGTCGTCTGTTGGGAGGAGTATTGTCGAGCCTGCCGGCCCTGTGCAGCAGGCCGTGTCGGCTGTGAGCGGTGAACGGATCTTTTCGACCGTGCTCGCGATCCGCGAAGCCGTCGGCAGCCGTCTAGCGGCTGGGACCATTCCAGTCCCGCTCCCCGACGTTGGCGATGATCCTCTGGCGCCGTCCCAACTCGCGGCGCAGCAAGTTTTCGACTCACTCAACCGTACAAGGATCTCCGAAGGCCTGGACCCTCTCGGTTGGTCTGGAGACCTTGCCGTGGTTGCGGTGACTCGCTCGATAGATGTGTATCGCTCGGGGTGGCTCGCGCTCGACGGCGGTCTCGCAGATTCTCTTGCTGCAGAAGGTGTGCCCGGCACGATCCACACGGAGATGGTCGTACTTGCCGCTTCGCCTGAGGGGTTGGTGGAGGCGGTGGTTGCAGCACCGAGCTACAAGGACGCGATCTGCTGCGAGCGCCGATACCGCAAGGCCGGTGTCGGCGTCATCGACGGCCCGTATGGAATGATGGCCGTTGTGGTGCTGAGCGGATGATCAGGTATCAGGTGTCAGGTCTCAGCTTTCAGCATCCAGTTCTCTGCTGTCGTGCTCCGCGGCGGCCTGCGCGACGGCCTTCTCCGAATCACGTCTGGAAGTCATCACGGCGGCAACAACGGCGATGACGCCGATGAGCAGGACTCCACCGACGACGAACCAGACCCAAGTGACACCGGACTCACCGAACTTCGAGGTGGCGAAGATGTCTATCGATCCGGACAATGGGAGTTCCCACACGAGGCTGCCATCGGCTCGGACCTCGTCAGCATTGTGCTCGGTTACGGTTCCGGGCATCTTGACGATGACGTTCGCGGAGAAGAAGTCTCCTGTGAACTGCGAAGGGTCGAACAGTAGATCTTCACCACCGAAATCACCGAGCCCGGTCGCGCCGATGCTTACGGTGAGCGTTGCGGACGAGTCATCGATCTCGAAGGAGAAGTCGGAGAAGAAGGCCTCCCCGGCGCCTGGAAAGTCGTACGTCGACAGATCGTCGACGCCGATCTCTACACCGAAGAAGGTCATGTCCCCCTCGACGCGCGTCGTAGCCTCCGGAGCACTACCCCCGAGGTCAGGGAGTTCGTCGAGGATATCGGCAGGGTCACCGCCTCCGTGAGTGAAGAGGTCGAGCATGTCTTCGTCGAAGCCGACTTCAGCAGCTACAACGGCCGAACCGTCCTCGCTGATGTCGATGAGGATGTTCGATTCGATCCGGCACGCGGCGAGCAGAAACGTCAGAGCAATAAACGTGAAAACGTACTTGCGCATGGAACCCCTGGAATTGGTGGCGCCACCATGGTACGCCGCCTCCCACCCCACCACTCGCGTACCCAGGGTTCGCGAACCG
>JASJYA010000071.1 GCA_030125685.1 Actinomycetota bacterium | reverse complement strand
ATCGCTCGGCATCCTCACGATCAACGCTCTCACCGCGGCAGACTCGGTGCTCATCCCGTTTCAGGCCGAGACGCTCTCACATCGCGGTGTCTGACAACTCCTCGAGACGATCGAAGACGTGCAGCACTACACCAACGAGAACCTCAAGATCCTGGGAGGTATCGCCACCATGTACGACTCGCGTACCAACCTCGGAAAAAAGGTACTTGCCGAGGTACAGGAGGTGCACGGCCTGGTCCTCATCGAACCGCCTGTACCCCGATCGGTTCGAGTCGCAGAGGCGCCGGGCGAAGGCGTGTCTGTGCTCGCCCATACAAGGCGATCTCGGTCTGGTGAGGCGTACCTACAACTCGCAGCGAACATCGAAGGCATGCTGTGACGGGCCGTGCAGACCGCGACGGGAAGCGGGCGTTGTTCGAGATGCCACCGATCGAGATAGAGCACAGTTTGAGAGATGATCCTCTCGTTTCACGGCACGACAGCGAGGGCCACGAGGCGGTGTTTTCGGCCGGACGTCACGAGCGGGGGACAGCAACGGTCACGTGCTCGTCGTGCAAGGCACGGACCCGAATCTCCCACGTTGAACTTGCGGTACGGATCCTCGCACTCTCCCTATGGATACCCGGCAGATCCTATAGCAGGCACATGCAGTGCCCAGCGTGCCAGACCCGCACGTGGTGCAGAGTGAAGTGGATGTTCTAACAGATTCCAGAATTCGCTTGTCAGGTGGCGGCTTGCTCGAAGCGTTCACGATCGACCACGAAGCGCGTGTGGATGCCGCGGGCGACGATCTTGTCTCCATCGGTCACTACGAGACGGAACGAGGCCTTCTTGCCATCGACCTCGGTCACGGTCGCGGTGGCGATCACGGCGCCACCGACTCCTGTTGGGGCAAGATGATCGATGCTGACGCTGGTTCCGACGGTCGTCGAGCCTTCGGGAAGAAACTCGGCAAGCGCCGCCACGGCGGCTTCTTCGCAGAGCGCAACAATGCGCGGGGTGCCGAGCACGGCCACATCTCCGGATCCGAGCGCAATCGACGTGTCGGCATCAGAGACGATCAGAGAGACCGAGGACGAGGCGCCTTCAGAGATCATCTCGATGAGCATAGGTCGATGTCGATGGGCGCTGCGCTCAGGACAGCGCGTTCGCTATGCGTCGGGCGTTCATCGTGAGCATCCCGATGAGTGTGTCTGCGCCTGATCCGGGATCCCCGAGTGACCCGGAATACAGCCTTACCACTGCCACAGGATGGCCGACTTCTGATGCGACCGCTTCGGCGAGCGCTGTCGTTTCGGTGGTCTCTGCAAAGATCGCCTGGACGCCGGTCGCATCGATGATCGACACGAGCTCAGCGAGATCAACAGAACTCGGCTCAGAGAGATCACCGCCTCCTGTGAGGACGGTCCCCACGACCTGCAAACCGTATCTGTCGGCTAAGTAGCCGAGCGAGTCATGGTTCGTGACGAGTATCCGGCGATCGTCGGGGATGGCATCGAGAATCTTCACGATGGTCTCGTCCGCCTCGATCAGCTCAGCGGAGTACTCATCGACTCGCGCCTGCCAGTCGACTGAGGTGTCGATCAGAGAAAGCTCTGCACCGATGATCTGTGCAATAGCGGCAGCGCGCAGCGGATCGAACCAGACGTGCGGATCACAGTTCCCGTCGTCGTGGTCGTCATGACCGTCCCCGCGACAATGCTCACGATCGGAGAACGTGACAGGGTCGACCAGTTCGGCGACCTCGACGAGGTTCGCGCCGTCGGCAGCCGCTGTCTTGAGCACATCTCCGAAACCCTCTTCGAGTCCCAGACCGTTCGCGATTACAAGATCCGCGTCATGGATGACTGCAACTTGCGCCGAAGACGGGCGGTAATCGTGAGGATCGGCGCCGATCGGCAGGACGACTACAACCGTGCCGTCGTCGCCGACGATGTTCCGAGCGATATCCCCAAGGATCGTCGTTGTCGCCACAACGGTAATTCCTTCGGCATTCTCGTCAGCACCGGTTCCAACTCCACACGCCGAAACGACGAGGACCACAACGACGAACAGGGTGACGAGGCGAAGCCGCTCAGGTAGCGTCTTGGATATGAAAGCATTGATAATGATTCTCATAACCGAAATGATAGTACGCCGAATCTCAAACGACAACGCTCAGAAGACACCAACTCAGACACGTCCATTGTGGGCCGAGGCAAGCCAGCCGCCGCGTAGCGAGTAGCGTTGCCGGATGCACAGCCGGACAGCAGTCCACCGGAGCTTCGCTTCCGAGTCCATCATGTCGGCCCAACAGACATGATCCACCCCCTCGACAGGGCGTCTGGCGCCGTCCTCGCGCGCGGACCGAGAAGGATGCGGTTCTTCGCAGACGGCTGGGGCGATCAATCGCTGTTGCATCCCGACGTGATCTCTGTGTCTCCGCCGAACGCTCTCGCGATCAGCTGGCTCTCCCAACAGAACGAACCGCACGGACTCGTCATTGAGCATGGCACCTTCACGAGTCCCTCTCCGAACCTGCCATCGAGATCCCGCCAGGGGTCAGTCATCTCGGTGACCCCGCCAGATGAAACGAGAAGGATCGTGCTCCTCATGCCTGCATGGAACGAGCATGACCCAAAGGTTCGTGTCGCACTCGCGGGGCATCTCGCAAGGAAGGGCGTCCGCTCGATCATCCTTGAGAGCCCGTACTACGGAAGTCGCCATCCGAATCCCGAAGGGGGCCAGCCGATACGAACGGTGTCCGACTTCATGATCATGGGTGAGGCCGCTGTGAACGAGGCGAGGGGGCTTCTTGCCTGGTTTTACAAGAAGGGATGGGATGTCGGCGTCTCGGGTTACTCGATGGGTGGGAACACGGCAGCACTCGTTGCGGCGACTCTGCCGTTCCCTGTCGCTGCAGCCCCGCTCGCTGCATCCCACTCCCCTGGTCCCGTCTTCCTCGACGGCATCCTCCGTGAAGGAATCGCTTGGGACGCTCTTGGCGGTCGGTCTCAGGAGGCGCGACTCCGCTCCACGCTCGGCGCGGTTTCAGTGCTGAACATCAAGCCCGCCCCACATACACGGCACGCCGTCGTTGTGCGGGCTTCGAACGACGGCTACATCCCGCCAAGCGCAGTACAAGCCCTCGCCGACCACTGGCCAGGCTGCGAACTGCGGATAGTGCGTGGCGGCCACGCCACTGCGATCTGGTACCGGAAAGACCAGCTCACGGACGCGATCGTCGACTCGTTCGATCGCTCGTACGGCGGTGTACCTACGCCTTCTTGATCTGGAACGCCGCGACGATCTCCAGGACACCGAAGAAGGCCGAGTACACCCCGGCGAACACTGCAAACACTCCAACCGTCACAGCGGGCCACACCAGAATCACAACGCCGAACAGCACTGATATGGCACCGAACATGATGCGCACCGTTCGGTCAGGCATGTGTTCATTCGTGAGACCGCGGAAGAAGTCCACGAGGCCGGATACGAGCCAGAAGAGCGCCACGATGAGAACGATGACCCCGATGGTGGCTTCCGGGAATTTCATGACCAGCACACCAAGCACAATGCCGACGATTCCAGCGATCACCATGAGCCGGCGATCCTGTGTGTCTGAGCCCAATATTGCAACGAAGAATCGAACGACACCGGTAATGACCATGAAGAGCCCGATGACGGCGGTGATGACTGTGATCGTTGCTCCCGGCCAGAAGATCAGCAGACCACCGATCAGGACAGAGAAGATGCCCGAGATGAGGAGCAGCCACCAACCCTTCGTCAGCTCGTCGCTGTAGGCGTACACATCGATCTTGACATCGGACATAACTCTCCCTCTCCGCGGTTCCCACCACATTAATCGGATGGGCAAGACGAGACCGGATGACAATGCCTTAGATGCTTAGCCTGTAGCTATTTTGGTGTCTCCTGTCATGGATGGCGCGCGGCCATGTCGATCCCGGCGCTGCACATGCTCGGATTCGACGCGACAAAGGTGTTCACCGGGAACTGACTGGCCTGGCCCGACGCCGGGGAACCCGTCCAGATGCCGTAGGCCCGACCGGCCCTTGAACGTACCGAGCTGCACGGTAGGAGCACAGGCAGACCGCACCTCTCAGCTCTTCCCAACTCCTAATGTCCGACCTCCATGGCCACAGTCAACGACGAGCAGACCCGATCACGCCTCATCGGCACGCTTTTCGCGAGCAACGCCCTGAGTTCGACCGCGTTCATCGGAATCGTCACCGTGTCATCGCTCGTTGCAGAACAGATCACGGGATCAGCGAGCCTCTCCGGCTTCCCGAACACGATGGGAACCGTCGGCACTGCGGCAGGCGCCGCGATTCTCTCCGCCCTCAGCTTCAGGATCGGGAGACGCCGCACCTTTGCTGCGGGTCTCGCCCTGGCTGCGAGCGGTGCACTCCTCGCTGCGCTCTCGGTCGGTCTCAACAGCTTCCCGATCCTCTTGGTAGCCATGGTGGTGCTCGGCTTCGGTTGGAGCGTCTCTCATCTGGCGAGATTCGCGGCCGGAGATCTCCGCCGACCGAGCCGTCGGGCGTCCGCGATCAGCCTCATCGTGTGGGCGTCAACAATTGGTGCTGTCATGGGACCGCTGCTTCTCGGGCCTTCGAGCACCATGGCGACATTGGCAGGCTTCGATCAGCTTGTCGGGCCGATCGCGGTCGGCGTAGCCGGATTCTCTCTCGCTGCTGCCGTCACATTTTTGGGGCTCCGTCCTGAACCGCTCACGCTGACGATCGCACCTGAGGGTGAGCACCCCGGAGACGCGTCACCCTTCAGAAGAATATTCGCGATTCCGACCGTCAGGCTCGCCATCGTCGCCGTCATGACAAGTCAGTTCGTCATGGTGCTGATCATGACCATGACGCCACTCCACATCCGGGGAAACGGCGGCAGTCTCGGAACTGTAGGAGTCGTGATGATGGCCCACACCCTCGGCATGTTCGCCATCGCGCCGATCACAGGGAAGCTCGTTGACAGATACGGCCCACGCAGGCTCATCATCGCCGCCGTTGCGGTGTTGATCGTCTCGGCGCTCGGCGCCGCGACAGCACCCGCAGGGAACATCACCATGCTCGTAGTCGGCCTCTTCCTCCTCGGAGTCGGTTGGAACTTCGGGTTCGTGGCTGCAAGCACCGAACTCCAGATCGGCCTCCCGATTGCGGACCGCTTAAAGATCCAGGGCGTCGCCGACGCGATCACATGGATCAGCGGAGGAATCGGAGCAGCGATCTCCGGCGTCATTCTCGGTGCATCGTCATTCGCCGTCTTGGCGATCATCGGCGCCGTGTTCGCTCTCGCTCCAATTCCGTTCATCGTCAAGACGAAGCCCCGGGACTAGCGGAAGAGTCGGAGAACTTTCGCTGGCCTTCCCGCCGCTACTCTCGATCTCATGACAACGCTCGTCACGATCCGTCCCCCCGATGGCAGTCCACACACGATTGCGATCGAAGGGACCGAGTTCGTCGCTCCTGATGATCGGGTTACCGATGAGATCGATACCGGCCACCTGTGGGCGCTCCCCGGCCTCGCGGATGCGCACGCACACCTCACGATGACGTCACTCGCTGGCATCGAGGGGCTCACTGAGGACGAGATGCGAGCGAACATCCCTGTCACCGCGTGGGCGCACGTCGAACGCGGAGTGCTCCTCATCCTCGACAAGGGAGGGAACACGGACGCCTCACTCGTGACGCTCGACCACGACGCAGACCTCAGGCCGTTCGCCGAGGTCGCAGGCGCAATGATCCATCCTGCCGGCGGATACATGGCCAACTACGGAGTCGAGGTCGAACCGGGCGAGCTCGTTGAACACATCCGATCTGTGGCGACGACGCGCGGCGGGTGGATCAAGATTGTCGCTGACTGGCCTCGGAGGGGAGTCGGCCCGGTGAACAACTACCCCCTCGAAACCCTCACCGAGGCCGTGCAGATCGCGCACGACGCAGGCGCCCGAGTCGCCGTGCACAGCATGGCAGATGGAGCGTCTGACGCCGTTGCCGCGGGTGTCGACTCGATCGAACACGGCCCCTTCCTCACCGAAGATGACATCCGAACGCTCGCTGGAAGGGGCGGGGCGTGGGTGCCGACGGTCGGCAACATGAGGCACTGGGTCGAAGCACTCGGACGTGAGTCTTCCGGGGGGAGGCTCCTTCAGGCCGGTCTCGACCGCATGGAGGTGAATCTCCCTCTTGCTGAGGAGGTCGGCCTCATCGTGCTTGCCGGAAGCGACCTTGCAATTCCTCACGGACAGATCGCTGAGGAAGCCAGACTGCTGCGCCAGTACGGCCTCTCTGACAGGGCCGCGACGATCGCCACGTCCACCGCAGCGTACGACTACGTTGGAAGGAAGGACTCCCTCACAGCGGGAAGCACCGCGGATGTTGTGTTCTTCGCGGAGAACCCGTACGACGATGTCGGGACACTCGACCGGCCGGAATTGATCATCCACCGCGGCCAGGTCGTCGAGTGACGCGTCCGAGGTCACCTCTTGCACGTGACCGAGATCCCGCCGAAACCAACACTTCTGAAAGTTTTTGAGAATTAGGACTAGGCAGCGTGACCAGATTGCTGTACGATGCCTCAGGTTTCGTAGGTAGGTCGAACCGATCGGTCTGCCACGACGCCGTGCGATTTTCGGGAACTCACGAAGTGTTCTGAACGTTTCACACGTATCCGAAGCCGACAAATGCCCCTCCCTTGGACGCACCCGTGGTAGAAACATGCTGCGCTCAGCAGGCCAGGACTATGTGAAGGAATTCACAATATGACAGCACGATCAACACTGACACCAACCGAAGTAGGCGACAGCCTCACCACATACCTGGGTGACATCGCCAACCATGAACTCCTCACCGCTGACGATGAGGTCGATCTCGCGCAGGCCATCGAATTCGGCCGCGATGCAGAAGAGAAGCTTGAGGCCGGGGGCGTACGAGGCGCTCAGAAGGTCAAGCTCCAGCGTACCGCTCGTCACGGCAAGGACGCCAAGGACCGTTTTGCTCAGGCAAACCTGCGCCTCGTTGTCTCACAGGCGAAGCGATACCGCTCCCAGTACGGCATCGAGTTCGTCGATCTCATCCAGGAAGGCAACCTCGGTTTGATCCGTGCCGTCGAGAAGTTTGATTGGCGCAAGGGCTTCAAGTTCTCCACGTACGCAACGTGGTGGATTCGTCAGGCCATGCAGCGAGCGGTCGCCGAGAAGTCTCGCACGGTGCGGCTCCCGAATTCACTGCACGATACGCTCCTCACCCTCAACGGCACGAGGAATCGTCTGCTGTCTGAACTCGGCCGCGAGCCTACCTCCGAGGAACTCTCGGAGGAGTCTGGATTGAGGCTCGACCAGGTGCTCGAAGCGCAGCTCGTCGCGGACTCGGTTTCGCTCGAGTCACCCGTCGGTGAAGACGGCGCCGTTCTCGGTGACTTCGTTGCGCACGACGACGAGGACGATCCTGTCGCCGAGTCCGAGCGCATGTCGACCATCGATGCTCTCCGCGAGGCGATCGATCGGCTCCCTGAGCGTGAGGCGTACATCCTGTCGAAGCGAGTCGGTTTCGAGGACGGTCTCCCCCGCACGCATGAGGAGATCGGGAAGTACCTCGAGCTCGGCCCGACCAGGGTCCGTTCGCTCGAGAAGCAGGCGCTCTCGCGCCTGCGCCACCCCGCCTTCGGCCTCCGCCAGGAAGCCGACTTCTAACCACCCGCCCGGCTCGCGTACCCAGGGTTCGCGAGCCGGTATACGCCGC
>JASJYA010000022.1 GCA_030125685.1 Actinomycetota bacterium | reverse complement strand
GCTCCTGTCCTTACCCGCCATCATCATGTGGCCTGGAATAGGTATGTCCTTGCCGCGCAGCAGTATGTTCCAATACATCCACTTGAACATGAGTTTGCCCCAGTGGTTGATCTCGGTCTCCTTCAGTAGGGAGAACGGGCCGATTCCGGGGATCGGATACTCACCCGGCAGCGGTTCGGTCGTGTAGTTGAAGTCGATGAGCATCGCCTTCTCGTCACCGGTCTCGATGTAGCAGTTCGTGTGTCCGTCGAACTGCTACATCCTCGGGAGACCTTTCAGGTAGTTGACGAAGTTCGGGACGAAGACTTCCATTGCAAAGTGAGCAGCAGATCCGGCCTTCGACGTAGGCAGGTTCGCCGCGTCGCCGAGGGCGAAGGTGTTGTCGTAGTCCGTCGACTGGAAGGTGTAGTGGTCCACGTTCACATGGTTCAGTTCGTCACCGCGCCCGGCTTCTTGAACGAACGTTGCACCCATGTTCATCGGTACGGTCACCAGAAGGTCGTACTCGATCTTTCGCTCGTCGTAAGAGATGAGCTTCTTGTTGTCTGTGTCGACTCGTTCGAGGTAGAAGTCGGGTTCGAGGGCGATCTTGCGATCTTCGAACATCGAACCGAGGTGCCTCGCGGCCACAGGCTTCGTGAACGCAGCATCGAGCGGTGTGACATACATGATCTCGACATTCTCCCGTATGCCCCGCTCCCTGAAGTGTGCCTCGGCGAGGAACGCGAACTCGAGTGGAGCGACAGGGCATTCGATCGGCATTTCGATCAGGTTGATGACGAATCGCCCGCCCTCGAAGTCTGCAAGAGCGTCGCGCAGCGCGACTGAACCTTCGAATGTGTAGAAATCGTGGACCGTCTTGCCGTACTCCGGCCCCTCAAGGCCAGGCGTCTCGCTCGGTGTTGGGTGGGTGCCCGTTGCAATGATGAGGTGCTCGTAGCCGAGCTCAACGCCATCTTCGAGCGTGACCATGTTGGCGGCGGGATCGAGCTTTGAGATCTTTCCGACGATGTAGTTGACGCCGTTGGGAAGAAACTCGCTCTTGGGCTTGATGACATCTTCCGGCTCATAGGTTCCGAAGGGTATGAACAAGAACCCCGGCTGGTAGTAATGGTTCTCATCCTCGTCGACGATGGTGATGTCCCACTCGTCTCCGAGCTTCTTTTGTAGCTTGTTGGCTGCCATGGTGCCTGCGGTACCGGCGCCGAGGATGAGTATTCGCTTCATCCCGTGCTACTTTCAGATGCAGAATACGTCCAGCCGAATCGGTCGAACGTCTCACGTATGTATAGGTGATCGTGGGAGGTGCGCGCGCCTGTGGCATCGTCGATCGAGTCACAATTGAGCCAGTCGAATCTGGCTCTGGGATGGAGTGTGGTCGTAACGTTCATCAGTCTGCCTGGGGCATGTGTAACGCTTCTGCAAGTTAATGTATAGTCGGTAAGCTAGGAAATTACTAACCACCTGTCCGCCCGTCACCTGGTGCGTTCAGAAACCTGGATCGCTGAGTGCGATCCCTCGCTGATGGTCCAGTATGCGAAGTCAGCATCGAACGTGATCGCCTCGCCCTGGCGCTCTCGGGGTGACGGCGCCAAGCACGGGGCGTACTCAAGCATGTCTGCAACAGACGTTTCGATTCCTCGATGCCACATCCAAACGGTCTGGTAACCCCGTAGAACCAATGTGGTTCCGTCGCGAGACATATCTGCTCCCGAAACTTCGGCGCCGAGCGGAAGCGTTGCGACGAGGGCGAGCTCGTGCGGAGTGGCAGACGGCGTGAGTGATCCCTTGAACACGAACGCTGCGTCGTTCCCTTTCGTGACGAGGTACAGCGCAGGCTCGACCGGGTCGATGAATAAAGCCTCGGCGTTGTGGGCGCCGTCTGGATACCGGTAGTCGAGATGAGCTGTTTCGGGGAATTGATCTTCGAGCCGGGCCGGATCGATATCGGGAACCCGGTACACGGTGACGAGTCCTCCTCTGATAGCAAAGTTGTCTCCGATGTCTCCAATGTAGAGATAGTCGCCGCGGCCATCCGGCCCGGGGCCCCCGGACATGTCCTCCCAGTCGAACGCGAAGGTGTCCGGCACGTCGAACGCCCCAAGGTCCTCTCCAGAGGTGGTGAACGCGTACAGCGTTGCAGTGCCGCGAGAGTCATTGTGCGACCACAGGACACCCTCAGTGGTGCGGCTTGCCGCGATTCCAGACGCCTCGACGAGTTTGGGGGAGACGATGTGGCCCGATGTCGTGATGTCGCCATACAAGTCGCAGACTTCGACACCGATGGGCAGCGTCGTGGTCGTCGTCGTTTCAGGAACTTCTGTCGTCGGCGCTGACGCGTCTTGCGCGAGGGTCATGCTTGTCTGTTGAGGCGTGTCAGCGCTTCCTGCGCGCAAAAAGAGAGAGACGAAGACCACTGCCACGGCGATCGAGATCAGAGTGCCTGTCGGCCTACGCATCGACCCAGGGTATCGACGCAGTCGACGTCACACCCCGAGGAGTCGGAGTGCTACGGCCTGGGCGATCGAGGCGGCCTGGACATCCGCCAACTCGACGCTCTCGTTCGGGCCGTGGTATCGGCTGGTCGGGTCGGCGACGCCGATGAGGAGTACCGCAGCGTTGGGATAGATGTCTGAGAACGCCGCCACGAAGGGGATCGATCCACCCATGCCCGCCTCGACGGGTTCAGCGCCGTATCCGACACGCATGCCCTCCCGGTAGGCGTCGTACATCGAACCATCCGTCTTGAGATCGATCGCGGCGCCGAGCGCGCCAGGCTCGATGGTGATCTCCGCCCCCCACGGAACGGAGGCCTCGAGGTGGGCTGTGAGCGCTTCGAGCGCCTCAGATGGATCCTGACCGGGAGCGATGCGCAGCGATACCTTCGCACTCGCCACAGGGACAATCTGATTAATCGCCTCATCGATGGCTACCGAGTCGATAGCGAGAACCGAGATGGCGGGTTGTGTCCACAAGCGCGACGTGAGCGTGCCGCGACCGATCAGTTCGAGTCCATCGACCGGGAGCGTCTGTCCAGAAAGTTCTTCTGCTGTGAGATCGAGGGGGTCAGCGTCGTTGGCAACGAGGCCTTCGACCGCAACTGAGCCGTCGTCGGTGTGCAATGCCGCGAGCACACGCGACAGCACGATGTTCGCATCGGGGTATGCGCCGCCAAAGGAACCCGAGTGAACCGCGTATCGGAGCGTTCGGACCGTGACCTTGCAATCGAGGAGGCCTCGAAGTGATGTCGTGAGGGTGGGGACTCCGACGCGCCAGTTGCCCGCATCACCGATGATGATGGCATCCGTCTGCAGCAGGTCAGCATATGTGTCGAGAAACTCGATGAGGTGGGCCGATCCGATCTCCTCCTCCCCCTCGATGAACACCTTCACCGTCACGGGAAGCTCGTCACCAAGCGCCCTGATGGACGCCAGGTGAAGCACGATCCCCGCCTTGTCATCTGCCGATCCGCGGCCATAGAGGCGACCGTCCCGCTCGGTCGGCTCGAACGGCGGGGTCTCCCACTCATCGAGAGGACCGGGGGGTTGCACATCGTGATGGGCGTAGAGAAGAACCGTTGGAGCCCCCGGGGGGCCTGCCTTCTCGCCATAGACTGCGGGGTGCGCGCCATCTATCTCAAGGAGGCGTACGCCATCGAGACCTGACACCTGCATGAGTGATGCTACGAGCTCGGCGGAGCGGCGGACCTCCTCGCTCGGGTAGTTCGGGGCGCTTACCGACGGTATTCGCACCAGTTGCTCGAGTTCGTCCGTGATTCGGCTGAAGTCCGCCCCGACTGCGCTGTGAAGATCATCATGCATGGCGCCATCGTATTGCGCCGTAGGCTCGCGGCGCTCTTGGTGACGGCCAAGAGAAATTGACGGCGTTCGTTGAGCGTTCAGGTTTGGGATCATCGACGCCCAGAGAGCTTAGGTCGAAAGGCTGAGACGGCTTTGTGCGCGGCGCCCTATCTCTGAGGTCACTTCGCGCCGTAGGAAGCTCGAGCACGATGTGGGACATGCCGAATGCCTTCCCGTATCCGATGGAACCCCGCATCGAGGCCGCTATCTCGTACGCGACTCTGAGCGCACAGTACGCTGGGTCGTCTTTGTCCTCCACCACCGTGTTCCCCGTGAGCGCGGCGATCTCCGACGCGCTCAGCAGATCGTCGCGACCCGAAATCGAGACCGTGGCTCGCGTCGAGCCTCCAGAGGATTGAAGCGTGATGTAGGCGCATCCGGAGCTTGTTGCTGCGCGAAGCATTGTGCGAAGTATTTGTCACTTTGGCTCTGTCGCCCCAAGCTTTCGCCGGTGCAAGGTCTGATTCGAAGATCGCGTCTGTCGTGATTGTTGAGGCGATCGAGGCAACCTCCTCGTCCAGGAGCACTACGGCTTCTATGGATAGACCCCCCCGTGGCTGTCCCGTCGAGGCCTGCGAGCTCTGACAACGATTGCTCCACCTCGCGCGCGTCGTTGCGAATCGCGATCAGCATGTCTCGCCGAGTGTCGAATGGCATCTCAGGCGAGTTCGCCAAGTGGTCGGCAAACCAGAAAATCGCTGTAAGAGGATCTCTGAGTGTGTACGCCACGCGTGTCCGCAGCGAGGTGTCGTCACGGAGCATCTGCGCGAGTTCGGCCTCCATCTCGCCATGCCGGCGGGCGAGAGTTACGTTTCGGCGCGCAACAACGGCGGTGTAGACGCCGAGAGCGACGAGGGCGATCGCCCCACTCGCCATCACGAAGCGCGCCGTGGACGACATCGTGGTGACGACGCCGCCAAGGAGGAATAGGACGCCGCCGGCTACCGCCGCCACGATCCAAGAGATTGGGGTTGTACGTTCGATGTGCATGTGCAACCTCTCATGCATCTATCGACCGGACGACGGTTTCGCTAGAGAATGCTTCAGCGGTGAACAGATGGACTAGTTCTGTGGACAGACACCAGATACCAGATGCCAGAACCCAGAACTGAAAATCTGGTGTCTGGTATCTGGTATCTGTAATCTGATTTCATGGAATCCCCGATACTCGTGCCGATCGATGTGCCGCTCGTTGGGGATGAGCGTCACAAGAACTGGGCGAAGATCGTCACGAACGTCGACGAGTCTCTCCAGTCCGGTTGGGCCTTCGAAGGCGACTTCATCGCAACAGGTGGCATCCAGGACGTACCCGTCGGATCGGTGCTACTCGTCTACGGGGAGCGGGGCTCGCGGAGCAGTCCGCAGATTGAGGCCCGGTTGCTCAAGGTCAATTCGGATGGAACCCTGAGCAACGTCTCGAACGCCAAAGGTCGGGCATGGGCCAGAACGCTGCGCGACGAAGTCGTTCGACTTCTTGATGACGAAGACGACGCCCCGGCCACCGAACGCCCATGGGGACCCGAGCTCGTGGCGTACTCGACTGACGCCCTCGAAGAAGAGCTACGTCGAAGAGAGTAAAGGAAGCCTTGCAAGGGCGAGCGCGAAGCGTTCCTCGCTGTCCGTCCACCAGTGAGTCATGGTGAGGCCGGCAGCGGACATTTCGGACTCGACTTGCTCGCGAGTGAACTTACACGACCATTCTGTGTGGATCGACTCACCGGACGCGAAATGTACGTCAAGGTCGATCGCATTGAGCCGAGCATTCACCTCGCGGCGTGCCCGGAGGCTCTGCTCCATGCAGCCGGTGTCGGCGTGGAACACCGTTCTGTGCTCGAAAGCTTCGATGTCGATGTCGCCGTCGAGTTCCCTGTTGATCACCGTGAGGATATTCTTATTGAAAGCAGCCGACAATCCAGCGGCGTCGTCGTATGCGGCACGTAGGGTCTGTTCGTCCTTGATGAGGTCGACGCCGAGCAGGAAGCCGTCCCCCTCTTCGAGCATCGACGCGACAGCCCTGAAGAAGCCCGGCCGCTGCGTCGAAGCGAGATTCCCAATGGTCGACCCGAGAAAAGCCACGAGTCTCCGCCCGTTCCTCGGCACCGCGCTCAGGTCTGCGCCGAAGTCACCGAGATAGCCCTTCACCGAGAGCCACGGGTACTCATGGGTGAGGTTCTGCCCTGCATGCCGGAGAGCCCCCTCAGAGACATCGATTGCTACGTAGAGGCTGCCGGCCTCCCTCTCGTGGATGGCGGTGAGCAGAAGACAGGTCTTGCGTGCGTATCCGGCGCCGATCTCGACGAGCTCATCGGGATGGATTGCCGCGACGATTTCGGGCGCGAAGATCTCAAGAATCTCGGTCTCCGCCCGCGTGAGGTAGTACTCGGGGAGCAGCGTGATCTCTTCGAACAGGGCTGAGCCGTAGTCGTCGTAGAAATAGGTGGAAGGAAGACTCTTGTGTTCGCTGCTTAGCCCGCTGCGAACGTCCCGCTTCATCTGGTCTCTGAAGTCGTGTTCGTTACCGATTCGAGTCAGTGTGAAACGCTGCTCGTCAACGATCATGCGATGTCCCACGCAAGTCGGATTCCGGCCATGATCTGTCGACGCCGGCGGTAGTCCCAGTTGCGGAAGGTGCTGCGTGCCACCGAGGACGACGTAGCCCATGAAGCACCGCGCAGTACACGAAAGTTCTCATCCTCGAAGAACACTTCCGAATACTCCGGGTACGGGAACGTCGTATAACCCGGGTAGGGGAGGAACCGCGAAGACGTCCACTCGTATACGTCTCCGAGGAGCTGCTCGACGCCGTACGCGGATGCGCCGAGCGGATAGGATCCGACCGGCGCAGGACCCCAACCTTGTTGGCCTATGTTTGCGTGTTCTCGTGTGGGCGCCGTGCTCCCCCACGGGTATTTCCTTGTTAATCCCGTGACAGGATCGAGCGCGGCTGCCTTCTCCCACTCGGCCTCGGTGGGAAGCCTGCCACCATCGAAGTTAGCGAACGCCTCCGCCTCCCAGAAGCTGATATGGATGACAGGCTCGTCAGGGTCGAGTGTGCGCGCTCTTCCGAACACGAGCTGCGTCCAGGCGCCCTGCCTATCGGCCCTCCAACCCTGGGGCGCCTCGTGGTCGACGGTTGTGCGCCACCGCCAACCGTCCGAAGTCCAAAGATCAGAGCGCGAGTAGCCGTCGGCCTCGATGAACGCTGCGTAACGACGGTTTGTGACTGGGAACCGGTCGATTTCGAACGCGCCGACGTGCACCTGGTGGGTCGGGCGCTCGTTGTCATATGCGGACGCTCTGTCATCAGTACCCATAGAAAACGGTCCACCGTCGATCCGCACTCGTTCGGTGTCGTCGACGACGCGTCGCTCCGGCAGACGCCTGGCCCCCGCCAACGGATAAGGGACGAGGTCGGGTCGAAGGTTGAGAGCCTGGAGAATCGTCTCCTGATGCTGCGCCTCGTGCTGGATCGTCATCTCGAACACGTACCCACCTTTCGCGAGTGGGGACCCGTCGACGATATCGGTGTCCCTCAGCACGATGTCGACGTCGTGTCTGACTTCGGTCAGGTACTCGGCGGCTTCGAGGCGGTTGAGGAGCGGAAGTTCGCCGCGAACCCCTCTCGGGTTGTCGAAAGGGTTGTACATGGCGTCTCGCGCAGGATCCTGCGCCTTTCGGCCCGCAAGCTCACGCAGAAGCCAGAACTCCTCGAAGTTCGCGATGTGGCCCATGTCCCACACCAGGGGGCTCATCAGTGGATCGAACTGTTTGTGGAGGTCGTCGTCGGTGAGTGAATCGGTCAGTGAGAATGTACGGCTTCGCACACGGTGTAGTCCTCGCTCGAGGCGATGCTTGGTCTTGATCTGGCTCATACGTGACATGGTGTAGGAGGCAAGGGCGCCTTAGGTTCTGACGGGGGGTAAACCACGGGGGCGCCGGATGCATTCCGCGAGCCTCGGTGTTCCTGCAACGTGCTGGACGTACCACGCAGTTCATACTACGTTCAATCAATGCGATCTGTGTCTCGAGTGCTTGCTGTAGTCGCCGCTTCTTCTGTGGTGGTCTCCACGCTGATCAATCCGGCTGTAGCTGCCAGCGATGCTGGATCGACCAGCGGCGACGAAACTGCCTGCGTTGTCGATCAGGCGGCGTCGACCGGCCTGCGGGCATCCCTCGTTCCCGGCGATTCCATCAGAGAGGATGTCGCGTTCAACCGCGCCGATCCCGACGCTGAACGCAATCCGTTGGAACTCCTTCGCTTCCCCGATGAGGCTGGCCTATGGGGGGCTGCCGGCTTCATATCGCCTAAGTCTTTGACGGTCGGCGTCAACGCCTCAGGGACCGCGGTCCGGCTGCTCTCCTCCACCGGCGTCGAGCGTTGGGACACTGAGATTTCCGACTCGGTTGTCAGGCTGTACTGCGGCTTGTTCGACCGCCGTCCCGGCGCATTTGAGCTTGAGTACTGGGTCGGCAGATACAGGAACGGGCTGCCGCTGGTGACCATCGCGGAGGCGTTCACGCACTCCCAGGAGTTTGTCGGCAGGTACGGAGCGGTTGGAGATGCAAGCCTGGTCGACCTGCTCTACAGGGATGTGCTTGGCAGGGAAGCGAGCGTTGAGACCGTTGCGTTGCTTGCGTCGTCACTCGAGAGCGGTGAGGAGCACCGGGGCCACGTCGTTGTCAGGCTTACCGAGTCAGCCGAGTATGTGACGAGAACGAGGACAGCCCCCCCGGTCAAGCCGATCCTCCCGTATCCTGATGTCGGATCAGGCAGGCGGATCATTTACACCGATAGCGGCCAGCGTGTCTGGCTGATCAACGGCACAGGTGAGCTGGCCAAGACACACCAGGTGACGGGGCGCCGCGGTGTTCCCGGAGTCGGCCGATACCGCATTTACAGCATGTCCCGCTACGCGTGGGCGCCGTACGACGGAATCACGATGGAGTACATGGTGCGCTTCGCTCGAGGTGAGTGGCCGTACGGGTTCCACTCAATCCCGGTCTATCCGGACAAGAAGCCGCTCCAGGTGCCGGCGAAGCTCGGAACCCACGGTTCGGGCGGCTGTGTGCGCCAGCTCTGGCACGACGCCGAAGCGGTTTACGAGTGGTCAACCATCGGCACGAGAGTGATCGTCGTCCCCTAGAAAGCTTGCGTCCGCGAACCGCTCGGCCAACGCGCCGCCGGGAAACCTGTCACCTGTCTTAGTGGTGATCGCGCCCGGGGGTCACGACCGCGGTGGTAACGGCGGTGATGAGCAGAGCCGCGGCGAACAGAGCGAGCGCAAGGGTCGTGAATTCGTCGCCAGGGTGTGCCGCGACCGCTCCGTTTGCGGTTTCAGCGGCGAGGATGAGTGAGTACATATCGCCAGGATACAGGATACAGGAGTCAGGAGTCAGCCGAAGTCCACATCACAGCGTTCGGAGCGCTTCTGTCGGGCTCACACGTGCAGCACGCATCGCGGGGTAGAGGCCTGCTATCACGCCGATGGCGATCGCAGCCACAATGCCGCCGATGATCGCTACCGTGGGGATCAAGACCCCCCACCCGCGCGACCATGCGTACGCGGCGGTGACGGCAGCGCCGAGAGCGACTCCGCCAACTCCGCCAACCGTGGCCAGCAGGAGCGACTCTCCGAGGAACTGGATCGAGATGTGTCGGCGTGTCGCGCCGAGCGCGCGCCTGAGACCGATCTCGCCTCGCCGTTCGAGCACGGAGATCACCATCACATTCGCGATTCCGACGCCGCCCACGAGAAGAGCGACGCCGCCGAGGCCAAGGAGGAGATTGGTGAATGCTTGATCCGCGGCTTCCCTCGCCTCTAACGCGTCTGACGGTCGTGTCACCTCGACTTCGTCCGGGTTCTCGGGGTTCACCGTTGCAGGCAGGACCGACCGCACGGCGTCGATGTTGTCCGGGTCGGTTCGGACGTAGATCGTAGAGGGAATGCCGTCGTGGTCGAGGAACGTGTCTGCGGCTGCGTAGCTCACCAGCGCAGCGCGGTCGAGATCGGGGGAGAGGTCGAGCGTCTCCATGATCCCCACGATTGCAAACCACTCATCCCCAAGCCACACGATCGTCCCGTCTGATCCACTGGTGACTCCGAGGCGCTCCGCGGCGACAGATCCGAGGACGGCGACGGGGTATTCACTCGCTGCATCGTCGAGAAAGGCGCCAGATTGCATCTGGCCCTGCAGTGTCACGAGCAATCCTGCGTCGACAGCCTTGACGGTGATTCCACCCGTACGGCCTTCCGGCACAAGATCGTTTCGATACACACTCGCGGACGTGTCGCTGACAGAAGCAACCTGCTCGACAGGCCCGATGCGTGAGACCATAGAGGTCGATTCCTCGGGTAGCTCCCCAGAGCCGATTCCGATGCCCGAACCAGCTTCGATTCGCAGCATGTTGGTGCCCAGTTGATCGAGCTGCGCGAGGAGGTCCGACTTGGATGACTCGGAGATGCCGAGTACTCCGACCATGGCCGCGATACCGATGACGATCCCGAGGCCGGAGAGGAGTGAGCGCAATCGACGCGTTCTCAGCCCGATCAGGGACGCCCTCATCATGTCGGCAGGGGTGAGGCGCGATGGTTCGAGGGATGAGTTCATCGGCTCACCGCGCCATTCGTCTGCCCCGTATCGTCCACGACTCTTCCGTCGAGGAGAGATACTCGGCGCGGGAATCGAGCGGCGATGTCACGGTCGTGGGTGATGACGACGATCGTCGATCCTTGCGAGTTGAGTTCTTCGATCAGCCGGACTACGTCTTCCCCTGACTTGCTGTCCAGATTCCCTGTCGGCTCGTCAGCGAGGATGATGTCAGGAGAGCCGATCAATGCTCTCGCGATCGCGACTCGCTGCCTCTCACCACCAGAGAGCTTCGTGGCCTCGTGGCTCATTCGGTGTTCTAGTCCAACTTGTGCCAGCGCCAGTTCGGCGAGATTCCTTCTCTCTTCGAGGGCCATTCCGGTGTAGAGGAGGCCGTCTCCTACGTTGTCCAATGCGGTTTCGCCGGCGAGAAGGAAGAACTGCTGGAACACGAATCCGATGTGGCGTGAGCGAAGTGAGGACAGCTCCCGGTCAGTGAGGAGATCGACGTCATGTCCAGCTACCGAGACGGTCCCGCTTGTCGCTCGGTCCAGTGTTCCGATGATGTGCAGCAGGGTTGACTTTCCGGACCCTGACGGCCCGATGACGCCGACGAGTTCGCCCGATCGGATATCGAGATTGATGTCTCTGATCGCGTGTACTGGAGGAGTGCCTGGATATGTCTTGGTAACTCGCGACAGTGAGAGCACGCTGTCGACGGGGTACGCAGGAAGGGTTGAAGCCGACGATTGTGGCGATTTCGAGGTCACGGCACGACCACCATCATGCCAACCTCGAGGTCGCTCGAAGTGATCTCGACGGAACTGTCCGCGTACATTCCAGCTTCGACCTGCACGAGTCTTGTCTGGCCGCCGCCGATATCGACTTCCACCGCGTAGCCACCTTCGGCGAGCGCCACGAGTGCAGTGACAGGCACGGCAAGAACGTTCACGGCTCGATCGTCGACGATCTGGACATCGACGGGCGCCTCGTCGAGCCCGGTTGCGGCGCCTTGTCGGTCGAGTGTGGCTTCGACCTCGAAGTATGTGCCGAACTCCTGGCTTCGGATCGCCACGGCGCCGACTGACGTGACGGAGGCAGGCTCCTCATCGCCATTCGGCATCACCACGGTGACCTGGTCACCAACGACGAGGAGTCCCTGGTTTCCCGCGGGAAGCCGAATGGAGACGACCGAGGTAGAAGTCGATGGCGTAAACACCGCGGTTCCCTGTTTGACGGTGCTTCCAACACTGATGTGGGTGGCCGCGATGCGAATCGGGTTTTCGGTGACCATGATTTCCCCGATGTTGAGAACGCCATCAACAGGCGCGCCGATGGATCTCTGCCATCCGAGGAGAGCCTCTGTGGTGGCGTCATCGAAGACGTCGTTTACCACCAACTCGCCCCCCGCGTCGAACCCGAGGTCTATCAGCGTACCCTTGAGCACCTCGACGTCGGCGCCGATCGACCCGGCGCTGAGGGTTCGGTAGAAGGGGACGCTGGTGACGAAAAGCGTCACGGGGCTGTCTTCAACAACGAAGAGCGTGTCCGCGTGAGAGAGGACGGCGCCAACGGCAGCCAACGCTGTGACCGTTCCCCCCGGCGTTGTCGATGTAGCGATGACCGGCATCCCCGGAGTGACGGTGGATCCGACGTCAGCCATGGTGTCGGCGACGAAGATGGCGCTGTGGACGAAGATGTAGGAACCCGGCAGCAGAGCGCCGGAATCCTCGATTCCGAGGTCGTCCTGGAGAGCCTTGATGGCGTCACGGGTCGCTGTTGTAAAGTCACCGTCGAGGCTCAGGTCACCGTCCTCGTCGTAGCCGAGGCGGGTGAGAGCCATTTCGAGCTGAAGCACGTCCGTGCCGTCTGCTGTGCGGGTATTGAGCGTTCGATAGGCGGGTATCTCTCCGTAGAGCACGATCACCGGCTTCTCGTCCACCGTGTACAGAATCTCGCCCTCGGACACGGTGCTGCCCTGCGCGGGTAGCGAGGTGATCGTTCCGGAGGCCCCCGCTGTGATCATGGAAATGCCGTCGGACGAGCCTGCGTAAACGAGAGGATCTCCTGATACGAATCCGAGCGTTCCGTCGAGCGTCGTCACATCTTCGAGAGTCGTGCGCTGTACCTCAGCGAAGTTCAGCTCCATCGAGGCAATGGAGGTCGTCGAGCTATCTCGATCAGTGAGCACCAAGACGCCACCCGCCCCGAGGACCACAACGACCATCGCAATGGCCCAGGTCGTACCGCGACGCCACCATGGATGTCGTTGGTTGTCAGCCGTCTGTCGTCTCTCGCCCATCATCCCTGCCCCCCGCCGAGTCCGGGAATCCGGAGTGCGTTCTCAAATATCGTCTCGCAAGCAACGAGCGCGCTCTGGAAGGCAGGGTCATCGCGGTCGAGCTTTCCTCCAAATACCTGACCGCGTGGCCCTGGCTGGCCGAAGGTTGAGAAGTCCGGATCCGGCACGTCGTATCCGTTCTCCCGCATGCAGACGGCGAATGCAAGGAAGTTGTCCTGTGTCTCGGTGAGATCCTCTGAAGACAGCCCGAAAGTCACTTCGTCGAGTAGGTCGCTGCACGCGTCGAATGCGGCTCTTGCGACCTCACGATCCACACCCTGGGTGTCGCGCGGGCGCGGAGCTTGGAGGTTTCCCTCGTCATCGACAGCCGGGTCATCGACGTCGAGCCCTTCATCCCTGAGACAGACGGTGAACGCGAGCAGGTTCTCTTCGTCAGACGCTGTGTCACTCTCGCTCACGTCTGTCTGATCACTTGTGGAAGCGCCCTCGAGGGAAGCGACTCCTGACTCGGCGGCGCCGCTGCTACAGGCGGCTGCCAGGAGCCCGAAGGCGAGCAGCAGTGGGATCAATATTTTGCGGACCATGGAGGACTCCATTCGCGTTGAGCGGGTTCTTGGTCAGGAGTCAACCGGCCGAGAATGAAGGTTCGCTGAGAGGAACCTAAGAATAGCGTGAGGATTAATTCACGACCACTGTCTTGGCATTGAGGAATTCACGCATCCCGATGTGGGAGAGCTCCCTACCGTAGCCGGATGCCTTGACGCCCCCGAAAGGCAGACGCGGGTCTGACGCCACGAACGCGTTGACGAAGCACGTCCCCGCTTCGATGCGATCCCTCGCGATCCGCTCGCCACGATCGAGGTCTCGCGTGAAAACCGCACCTCCGAGCCCGAACTTCGAATCGTTCGCGATCTCGATGGCTTCCTCCTCATCTTCGAAGGTGATGATGGCCGCCACAGGCCCGAACGTCTCCTCGTGATACGCGGGCATCCCCTGGGTCACACCCGTGAGGATCGTTGGTGGGTAGAACGCCCCTGGCCCTTCAGGCAGAATTCCCCCAATGAGGAGTTTCGCTCCGGCAGTGATCGACCTCTCGACCTGGTCGTGAAGCTCGTCGCGCAGATCGATGCGAGCCATTGGGCCGATCTGTGTGCCCTCGTCGAGAGGGTCTCCCATCCGATAGGCGTCCATGGACGCAGCAAGCCTGTTCGTGAAGTCGTCGAGGACCGACCGGTGCACGATGAACCGTTTCGCGGCGATGCAGGATTGACCACCGTTGACGAGGCGACCGAAGGTGCACGCCCGCACGGCAAGATCGATATCCGCATCATGGAGAATCAGGTACGGATCTGATCCGCCGAGCTCGAGGACGGTCTTCTTGAGCTCCCGCCCTGCTGTGGACGCGACTGCCCTCCCCGCGGCTTCCGAACCTGTCAGGGTCACCGCAGCGATGTTGGGATGCTCGATCATCTCCGCGACTCTGTGTGAGGGGACAATTACCGTCCTGAAGAGGCCGTCGGGAAACCCGGCCTCGACGACCATTTCGTCAATGGCGATTGCACACCCGGTCACGTTGGATGCGTGCTTGAGGATCCCGCCGTTACCCCCCATGAGGGCAGGCGCGAGGAAGCGGATCACCTGCCACAGGGGGAAATTCCATGGCATCACGGCGAGGATGACGCCGAGGGGACGGTAGGCGACGTAGCTGGCGGTGCGGCCGGTGGCGGTGTGTTCGTCGGCGAGGATCATCTCTGCTTCATCTGCGTAGTAGCGACACGCCCACGCGCACTTGTCCACCTCCGCCCTGCCTTGGGTGACGGGTTTCCCCATTTCGTTCGCCATCAGGACCGCAAGCACCTCGCTGCGAGCTTCAAGCACTTCCGCGAGGCGGATCAGGCGTTCGCTCCGCGCACTGAGTGGAGTAAGCATCCACTCCTGCTGAAGCAGGCTCGCCGTCTCGATGTGGGTGGCGACACTTCCAGAAGAAGTCTCAGTGAACGATGCAAAGAGTTCGCCTGTTGTCGGATTGACGGAGTGCACGCCTGCTCCTTTGATGAGTATGAGATTGTGCCTCACGTTACCGAGTGGGGCGGCGTCGGCCAATGCGGAAACGAGAGAAGGCTCCCGAGCGGGAGCCTTCTCTGAAAGGTGGGTGGGTGACTGGCTTGGTGTTTTGGATCGCCCTGTTCGAGAACAAGTAGCCCCGCCGGCCTCCCACCTGTCTCTAAGTATCGTCATATTCGTGGGATTCTTGAGCACGGCGAATAGGTCGTCCGGCCCTTTCTGTTAATCCGTAGACCGAGGTCATGAACGCGTGAAGAGGGACTCGACTCCATCGACCGGAGGCGGATACCGGAAGTGGAAACCATCCGGAGGTCGTTCGCCGACGCGTTCAAGCGCGAGCCACCAAGACGGTGACGCCCCAATTGACCACCGCAGCAGTGAAATCAGTCTTCTGGCGGCAGACACAGCGCCCGGATACGAGTGGACGCCGAGCACCGCTGCAACCCTCGGAGGCAGTGTCGCCGCTGCGGCCGAAAAGAGCACTCGATAGGGACCTAATGCTGATCGGGGCAGAGGCGGCCTGGTGAGAAACACCACGGCGTCGGCCATCCCTGGAGAAGGTTCGATGTCAGGATGCGAATCGATCCACAGGGCGAGATCATCCCGCGTGACCGGGAGCTCAGGCGCGTGGAGCAGCTCGCCGAGACTCGCTTGCTCGCGGGCGAACTGGTCTGCTCTGGCCGCGGTGAGCGCGTGCTGCCCGAATACGGAGCTCGCGGTGAGAAATGAGTCAGTGAGCACGTTGTGCACCCATGAGGCGCCGGAACCGGAGCCGGCGGAATACGTGCGTCCACGATGCGAAATTCCCGTGACGTTCCGATGCGCAGCTCGCACGGCATCAAGGGCCGCCTCGACTTCAGGCATGGCGCCGTACGCAGTCGATGTGACGTACGAAGTCGTGCGCGACAACCGACCGAGAGGGTCATGCTCATAGGAAGAATGGTCTGCGACACCGGCGACGACTTCGGGATGTGCGGCCTGGACGAGGAGTGCGCGGATTCCCCCGACCATTACAGATACGTCGCCAATGATCTCCCAAGTGGCGGAGCCAGGCCCGAAGAGCCCAGGATCGCCCCGATAGTCCAGCGACTTCGCGAGCGGATAATCGGCTTCTCCGAAGAGCGCCACAGTGTTGGCTGCGATTCGGCGCCGCAGGTTCAGCGGGTTGCAATTCTCGATCTTCACGGCGCCATCGTCTCACATACTCAGGCTCATACGTTCGGACCCTGGACAGACCGCCCTTCGCCGTGCTCAGCGAAATTGTGCTTGCAATTTCTCGCTCGTGCGAGAAGATGAATGAGCAGGTGAAAGGATGTACCGCATGGGCCATGACAGCGGATTCCGTCGTAATGACCACGACTCGACTCACCAGCCGGCCATTCGCCGTCGCAAGGGCTCGAAGGTTTCGCGAGCCTATGAGGGGCGTCTCAGCCGTCGCCACGCCGCACGCTTGCAGGCACGCGCCCGAATGGGGGACCGGCCGATCGACGGGTGACGAGCGTCCTTGGGGACAGCTTCTCGTTGTCGCACTCGGGATCGGGAGTGCTGCAACTCTCCCTCCAACGGTACGATACGGAGGCTCGTAGCGGCATGGCGTCAGCGGGAACTGATGCTCGGGCCAACCGAATGGAGATTCCTATCGCAGGCAAAGACGACTATTTCAGGGCGAAAGGCGTTGTGGTCGAGACGCTACCGAACGCTACGTTTCGCGTGAAGTTGGAGACCGGCCACGAGGTCACCGCACGCGCATCCGGCAAGATGCGGAAGGGCCGGATGATCCGCATCATCCCCGGTGACTCAGTTGAAGTCGACGTCTCCGCGTACGACCCGACCATGGGTCGAATCGTCTGGCGGTACAGGTAGGCCTGCCAGACACCAGATCCCTGTCACCTGTCACCTGTCACCTCACATCCGAGGCACACTCCTTCTACCTCGAGAACGTGGTCGAGCACCCTGAACCCTGCCTGAGCGCCGAGGGAGGACGCAATGTCGTGAAGTGCACGCTCAGCCGCGTCGGGTACGTCGATGTCCTCGATCGCGCCGCACGCAACACATACGACATGATGGTGATGGCCGGTGAGCCACTCGGCGAGCTCGTAGCGAGCAATGCCGTCTGAGCCGTGGTGCTTCTTCAAGATTCCCGTCTCACCAAAAATTGCAAGTGACCGATAGAGCGACGACACCGGGAGGTCGCCTGTCGCAGCATTCGCTAGTTCGGCTGCGGTGCGGGGTCCGGTAGCCATCTGGATCGCGGTCACGACCGCCCGCCTGCCTCCGGTGTACCGGATGCCGCTCTCGTGGAGCCTGCGATGCACGAGATCATGTATCTCAGCGGTTGGGCCAACACCTGCCATGTCCACGATGGTATGGCGGGATTCTCACTATGGCGTTTGAGATGAGAATCCCGGCAGGCGCAGGCTACACCTCGTCGTGGAGTGCTTCGACGTGGATCGTGCGGTTCTGGTGCGTGTGATGCTCGCCGGTCGGTCGGTGTGCGGGGTCGTCGAGGAAAATCTGTTCGCCCTCGACGTGGAGGAGTGCTGAACCGTACGCCTGCCTCAGATTCGAAGCTGTGAGCACTTCGTCCGGCCTTCCCGAAGCGACAACACGTCGAGCCAGAAGGATCACATGGTCCGCGACCCGGGCTTCTGCGAGATCGTGCGTGCTGATGACGATCGTCCGCCCGAGCGCCTGTTCATCATGAATGACCGCATCGATTGCTTGTGCCGAGGGTAGGTCGAGTCCGGTGAGAGGCTCGTCGAGGAGGAGCACGTCACTGTCTTGGGCGAGTCCCTGAGCGACGAAGACCCGTTGGCGCTGACCGCCCGACAGTTCGCTGAGGTGGCGGTTGGCCAGGTCGCTGATCGCCATCCGATCCATGGCCTCAATGACGATCGCCTTGTCTAAGTCTGTGAGGCGGCGAAAGCTCCCCGTACTCGTGTACCTGCCCATAGAGACGACCTCTCCGACGGTGATCGGGAGGGCGTCATTGACTTTCGTTGCCTGGAGCACCAGGGCGATGCGTAGGCGTGATGCGGCCTGGTGAACAGTGAGAGAGCCGGATGTCGGTTTGATCAGGCCGGCGATGCCGTTGAGGATGGTCGACTTCCCTGAACCGTTCGGGCCGATGAGCGCTGTGATTGCACCCTCAGGGATCGTGAACGACGACGTTCCGATGGCAAGATGCGTTCCGTAATGAAATTCAACGTCGATCGCTTCAATGGCTGACATGAACAGCAGAATACAGACACCAGACACCAGACACCAGACATCTGGCATCTGGCATCTGGCATCTGTTATCTTTTTCCCCATGGAACTCTACGCACGGGTCAACATTCTCGACGGTCGGGCCGTACGACTTCCGTATGGTGATGTCAATGATTGGATCGCCCTGGATGACGATCCCGTCAACCGGGCGAGAGGCTGGGTGGCCAAAGGAGCACACCGTCTCCACATCGTCGACCTCGATGCTGCAGCCTACGGCGACTACAAGAACCGCGATTTGATCGCTGAGATGATCAGGGCCGTGGATGTCCCCGTCCAAGTTGGAGGTGGTATCAGGTCGCAGGCCGAAGTGGAACGCGTCCTCGGGATGGGAGCGTCCCGTGTGGTTATGGGTACCCTCCCGATCATCGACCAGGTGCTGTTCTGGGAACTCAACCGCCAACACCCGCATCGCATCATCGTTTCGTTAGACGTGCGCCCCGATTTCGAGATATCCATCAAGGGTTGGACTGAGCAGACGGGTGAATACCTTGAGGAAACCCTCATCAATCTGTCCTCCGGCGGGGCTGCCGGATTCATGATTTCGGAAGTCGGTCGTGATGCACTCGTGGAACCGCCAAATTTTGAAGCGTTTGAGTTGGCGGTCTCGTTGGTCGATGAACCAGTGATAGCTGCAGGCGGCGTGCGTGATCTCGATGACATCGCCGCGCTCGTCGCCCTCTCCGTGGACGGCAGAAGGCTGGCTGGACTCGTCGTCGGCCGTGAGGTGACATCCGGTCGGTTCACGATCGAAGAGGCTGCTGAAGCTCTTGCAGTCACAGAGGACATCCGAGGACCCTGGACCCGATCTGAGCTGGACGCCGCTCTGGTGGAGTACAGCAGGACGGTCGGTGATCCCGCCGACACTGAGGCCGCCGCGACGTTCGTGGCCTGGCTCGCGTCGGGCGGCGCCTAAGGGCGCCGCGCCGGCAGATTGATGGCGGTGACTCTTCCGGATTCCGTCTCACCTGGCGCCACTAGATTTCCGGTGGGAGGTGATTAGTTATGAAGTTGTTTTGCAAGCTCGTGTTCGTCCTCTTTGTCGTCGGAGCAATTGCGGCGGTGCTCACATGTGTCGTCTCCAAGAAGAAGCTTGAATCGATGACAGATGACGAGATCCGCGAATACCTGGCCGTCAAGCTCTCCGGAAAGGTTGGGGCCGATCAGCTCGCGAAGATCCAGGACGCTGTTGTCTCATGTGTGCGCGGGACGAGGCCGTGTGTGGACCATTACGTCCAAGACGTCGAGGAAGCTCTCGAAGATCTTGCAGATGTTGCAGAGGAAGCCGAGTAACAGAGGCCAGACGCCGGACACCAGACACCAGAACTCAGAGTTCAGACCGCGGCGGTCTGTGTTTTGTGCTCTGAGTTCTTATGCATGTCGAAACTGAAGATTGCCAGCGCCACCCACACAGTGATGAACCCCCGCAGTTCGACGCTTGTCATCGATTCCTCGAATAGGACGACGGCAACGAGTAGCTGAAGCGTTGGCGCGATGTACTGCAGAAAACCGAGCGTAGACAGCGGTATGCGTTTTGCCGCGGCTCCAAACAGGAGGAGCGGGATCACCGATATGAGACCTGCCGCGACGAGGAAAACGCTCAATTGCGGAGATGAACCGAATCCTGGTTCCGCGGTACGCGCCAGAAGCAGCATCGCCGCGAGAGCTGGGAAGAACATGATGGCTGTCTCGCCGAACAGCGACAGGAGGGGCGCAGGCGTCGCGTCATGCTTTTTCAGCAGCCCATAGGTACCGAAAGAGAAAGCGAGTACGAGCGAGATCCACGGAAGCACACCCGAGATGATCGCCATGGCGGTGACTCCGAAGGCCGCGATGCCGACAGCGACCCACTGAGTGCGGCGGAGGCGTTCTTTGAGGATCAGCGTTCCAAGCGCAACAGAGACGAGGGGATTGATGAAGTAACCGAGCGACACTTCGACGATGTGCCCGGTCGTGACCCCCCACACGAACACACCCCAATTCGTTGCGAGCAACGCCGCCGCCGCAAGTGTCGTAACTCTCGGCCTCCACGCCGAATACCCGTGTAAGAATGTCGGCCATTCGCGGCGCATCGTGATGACGAGAGCGAGAATCAGGACCGACCATACGATCCGGTGCAGGAGCAGCGAGGCCGGGTCCGATTCGACAAGGTTCCAGAACATCGGCGTCAGGCCCCAGAAGATCCACGCGCTGACTCCGAACCAGATCCCGCGCCGATACTCCATACCACTCTTCCTCTTGACAGATGCCAGACCCCGGAATCCAGACACCAGACCTTAGACCTTAGACCTTAGACCTCTGGCGTCTGGCGTCTGTTGTCTTTTGTCACAGTCATTCGATACCTTGGCGCCATGCACACGAAACTCGCACCTCGACGCATCGACCGTGGCCCGAAGCGTCGCCACGAAGCTCGAGTTCGAAGATTCTCGATCGACCATGCGCTTCTGGGGAAATTGGACGAACTTGCCATCGACGAAGTGCAGGCCCGAGCGGTCGTCGAAGCTGTCTGCATCCAACTCGCCGTCGACATTCCTCGGTTGCGGTTCCACGCGCGCCGATCTCCGTACACCGGAGCGACGGAGCAACCACGGCGCCATCTCGTCGTTCAGCACGGCGAGGAGGCGATCCGACGGTTCGAGGAGACTAGGTCTGGTCCCATATCCCCGTACGGGGCAATCAGGCTCGGGAGGATCACAACCCTCATGACCGTTGCTCATGAACTCGGTCACCATCTCGTGTTCTCCCTCGACCCGCTCAGCACGCCGAACCACGGGAGGCGATGGGTGCAGCGATTCGACGAGGCTGCGATGTCGATTTATCGGTTGCTGTAGACGGTCAGCGTCTCGGAAATCCAGGGACAGTTCTTCTATCGTGAGTCCAGGATCGTCGTCCTGATCCGTGCGTTTAATGAAGAGAGAGCCCTCGCACAGCTTCTACCACGCATGACGCGACGGGTGAACCGCCACGCCGTCGAGACGATCGTGTTGAGTGACGGCTCGACGGACGGAACAGTGGAGGTAGCGCGGAACCATGGTTGTGCGACGGTAGAGCACCCAAGGAATCGGGGGAGAGGGGCGGTGCTGAAGTTCGGCTTCGAGACGATCCGAGGGGTCGCGCTATCTATACAACCCAGGTCGGGAGAACGCGCCATGGAACCGGTACGCCGTGCGGTGCGCGACGAACATCCTGCTCAGGCGGCTTCTCCCGTTCCGGGTCACAGATCCCTACTCCGGACTCCGGGCAATGGCGCCGCATGCCGTGAGCAGCATCGAGTTGCGAGGAGACCGATACGAGAGTGAGCTCGAAATGCTCTTCTCCATCAAGCGATACGGCCTGCGCGTCGAAGAGATTCCGATTCGGAAAGTGTACGGTCCCGACATGTCGAAGATGGGAAGCCGATACGACCCGTTCAAGGGCAGGGCGCCTGAACCCGAGCCAGATCCGGATCTCTTCTACACCATGTTTTGGCGCATGTTCGACGAGACGCCTGCGTCGATGATCCAGTCTTTCGCGATACCGCTGCGCCGCATCCTTGCCGAGAAGTTCTTCCGGCACTGCGGTGAAGGCGTGATCTTTCACCACAACGTGCTCTTCTCGAAGGGGTCCAACATTTTGATAGGGGACCACTCGTTCATCAACCGAAACGTCATGCTTGATGACCGAGCGGAGCTGAGCATCGGCTCGTTCGTGTTGGTCGCTGCTGGGGTGACGATCGAGATGCATACGCGTCCGTTCGACGACTTCTCGGCGCCGATCGCGGGCGGTGTGCCTGCCAAGGAGATCAAGCAATATCTTCTTCCCTGCGCCGGACCCGTCTGGGCGCCTCCAGACGGCAGGCCGGCAGGTGTGTGAGCGCTCCTCGGCAGGCCTCTCCGCGCGATACATCCGTGTTTGCGGTGCAGACCATGCGTCGGATTTGCTACGGTAGCCGTGCCAACGACGATGGGAGTGCTCGTGGCCATTGAGACAGCGGAAGATACGACCAGCCTCTCCGGTCTGGATCGATATTTCCTCATCACAGAACGAGGCAGTTCGGTGTCGACCGAAGTGCGAGCGGGGTTCACAACGTTCCTCGCCATGGCGTACATTATCTTTGTCAATCCTGCGATTTTGTCGAACGCGATCGATTTTGACGGTGCGTTTCCACAGTTGTTGACCGTCACCGCTCTCGCGGCGGCGTTCGGGACGCTGGTGATGGGGCTGTGGGCGAAGCTGCCGTTCGCGCTCGCGCCGGGCATGGGATTGAACGCCTTCTTCACATTCACGGTCGTACTTGGAATGGGCATGGAGTGGGAGACGGCGCTCGGAGCGGTGTTCCTCTCGGGAATCCTGTTCCTGATCCTGTCGTTGACTGGCGCCAGAGCTTGGATCCTCAACGCGATTCCACTCTTTCTGAAGTTTGCTATCACGGCGGGGATCGGCGCGTTCCTTGCGATGATCGGTTTCGCCGGCGCAGGAATCATCTCAGATTCCCCTGCAACATTCGTTACCCGTGGTGAGTGGGCGACGCTCGAGGTCGGCATCGCATTTTTCGGCCTGATAGCCACAGGCGCGCTGATGGCCTTGAAGGTCCAGGGAGCGATGGTCATCGGAATAGCTGCAACGACGACCCTCGCCATTGTGACGAAGGCCCAGGTGTATGTCGGGCCTGAAGGCATGCAGTCCTTCCCCGGTTTCGGCGGCGGCGTCGTCGGGTTCACCTGGCCAGGTGAACTGATCGGCGCGCTCGATATCCAGGGCGCTCTCAGCATCGGCCTTCTCGGCGTTGTCTTCACCTTCCTCTTCGTCGACTTCTTCGACACGGCGGGAACGTTCATCGGCCTCTCGGACAAGGCGGGAATGCTCGACGAGAAAGGGCGCATGACGGCGCCGAGGCGCGCGTTCTCAGTTGATGCGCTCGCCACGACTGTCGGTGCTGCGCTCGGTACCTCGTCGACCACGACCTACATCGAGTCCGCGGCAGGCATCGAGGACGGCGCCCGCACGGGCCTGGCCTCGGTGGTCACGGGGCTGCTCTTCGTCGCAGCCGTGTTCCTCTCGCCGATTGCGGCAATCATCCCGGGTGTGGCGACAGCGCCGATCCTGATTCTCATCGGCGCGATGATGATGACTGGCGCCGCGAAGATTGACTGGGCCGACGCGAGAGTCGCCGTACCCGGATTCCTGACGATCATGGGTATGCCCTTCACGTTCTCCATCACAGACGGAATCAGCCTCGGCATCGTCTCATACACCCTGATCATGGCGACGACAGGCAAGGCGAAGGAGGTACA
>JASJYA010000070.1 GCA_030125685.1 Actinomycetota bacterium | reverse complement strand
CCGAGGACGACGGCTACGCATGGACATGGCTCGAGGGTCGATGAGACTCGTCCTCGACGCACGGACCGCGGCCTTCGCCGCGCTCATCGACTACGCGGGGCTCTTCCCCCCTGCCTCGCTCGATATGGACGATGCGGTCGTCGCCTACCGCCGGGCGCTCGCGAGCCCGCAATCTTGGGTTGCAGGCAGGTTCCTGTGTAGGGCATCCCAGCTCACCGACCTCGCCGCCTCCGCTACAGCGTCGCTCGTCGCAGGAGACCAGCCGTGGGAGATCGGCGTCATATTCGACCTACCCCCTGGCGAATCCGCAGCTCTCGCCACAGATTTCCACGCCGAGATGGATCCTGTCATGACCGTTGCTGCAGCCGAGGCGCGACTCGACGAGCCGACTGCGGTCCGTGTGGGAGCGCTACTCGACGCGATACTGGCGATCGCGCCCGACGTCGTGCCGTTCGTCGAGGTCGACCGCTCGGCCTCACTCAGAGACCAGGTCGAGCTCATCACAGACGGACTTGAGCAGCGACACAGGGTGGGGGGCGCGAAGATCCGATGCGGAGGTGTGTCGCCGGACCTGGTCCCGACCCCTGGGGAGGTTGCGGAATTCATCATGGCCGCCACGACACGGTCTCTGCCGTTCAAGGCGACCGCGGGCCTCCATCAGCCGATCCGCCACTTCGATGAAGAACTCGGTGTGGAGCGCCACGGATTCGTGAACCTACTCATGGCTTCAACATTTGCAGCGTCGGGCATGGATCGAGCCGTACTCGAGGCCGTTATCGCGGAGGTCGACCCCGACGCGTTCGCCATCTCTACGGCGTTCGCATCGTGGCGAGACCACGAAGTACCCGGTTCCGCCCTAAGAAGGACTCGGCAATCGGGCTTCGTCTCCTACGGATCGTGCGACTTCGATGAGCCGGTCGAAGCACTCCGAGCACTCGGTTTCATCGGGGAGGGCTCATGACCGAAGGTCCGAAGCGCCGTTCGTGGGTGGACGTGCCCGAGGGGTCGGACTTCCCCATCCAGAACCTTCCGTACGGTGTGTTCGCGGACACTGCGGGGGTGCGATGCGGCGTGGCCATCGGCGACTCGGTGTTCGACCTTGCCCGGGCGGAGCGGGCGGGCCTTTTCACAAACACGGGACTCGACCGCGACACGTTTCGGGCCGAGTCACTCAACGTTTTTCTCGGGCATTCGCGCGGTGTCTGGTCATCCGTGCGCAGTCACATCGCAGAGGTGCTCGACGCGAACAGTCCAGAAGGACGCTTTTTCTGCGATGAGAATCACCTCGTCATCGACCATCCGGTGCAGATGCGTATGCCGGTCGAGGTAGGTGATCACGTCGACTTCTACTCGAGCGAGGCGCACGCGACCAACGTCGGCAAGATGTTCAGACCGGACGGCGAGCCCCTCCTGCCGAACTGGAAGCACATCCCCGTCGGGTATCACGGTCGCGCGGGTACCGTCGTCGTCTCAGGCACAGCGATCAAGCGGCCTTCGGGCCGGCGGCGAGGGTCGGATGGCCCAACGTTCGGCCCATCAAACAAGCTCGACATGGAGTTGGAGGTCGGCTTCATCACCGGTGGCGGCCCGGGCCTCGGCGTACCCATTCCGGTCGATGAAGCGGAGCATCACATCTTCGGCCTCTGCCTCGTCAACGACTGGTCCGCCCGCGACATCCAGGCGTGGGAGTACGTGCCGCTCGGCCCATTCCTCGGAAAGTCCTTTGCAACAACGATCTCGCCGTGGATCATCCCCCTCGAAGCCCTGGAACCGTTCCGGGTTCCCGCAGGCGACCAGAACCCGGCGCCCCTCCCTTATCTCAGATCGGAACACCACATCGGGCTCGACCTCGACCTGTCTGCTGACATCACACCGAGCGGCGACACGGTAACGATCCGCGGGCGCTGCACGGCCGAGGGGGCCGTCCCGATCGGATTCGGGGAGTGCGCGGGGACCATTAATCCATAGGGATCGTCGGAGCCGTTAGGCTCCCCTTATGGCCACACTGCGTCTCTTCGCCAACCTCAGGGAGTCCGCCGGCGTCGAGCGGATCAACATCGAGGCGGAGACCGTTGGAGATCTCCTCACGAAAGCCAATGAGCAATTTGGAGACCGATTCGCCGCCGGCGCAGCCTCAGCAGGCGTGTGGGTCAACGGAGAGCCTGCCGAGTCAGCCGCCGCCATCTCGAACTCCGATGAAGTCGCGCTCATCCCCCCTGTTTCGGGCGGCGCCCTCGCCATGCCGCGAATCGAACTTGGCCCGAATCTCCTCTCGGTCGCACTCGTGGTCGCGCTTCTCGCCGTTGCATGGGCAGATCCCGCGTGGTTCACGTTCGTCGCTATTGGAGCGATCCTCGCCTGGGTCTGGGACATCTCTGATTCCTCCAAGCGGATCCGCGAACCGTTCGTCGTGTATCCCCCGCTCATCGGCGCTACGGTCGCCGCAGTCGGTGCGTTCGCGTGGGGCTTCGAAGGCTTCGCAGGTGGAACGGCACTAGCGATCATCGTGGCTGTCTCCTGGCCGGTGTTCGACCGTGCTCATCGAGAATTCAGAACTACCGCCGCTACAACGCTCGTCACATTGATAGCTGCCGGTGGGAGCGCGGGACTCGTCCTCATTCGCCTGACCGGATCGTTCGCAGTTGTGGCGTTCGTGCTCGTCACTGTGTTCGCACTTGTGGGGGCATGGATCGCAGGCGCGTACGGCGAGACAATCCAGTCGATCGACGCGAACGTCGGCGCCCTCCTCGGCGCCCTTCTTGCAGGCCTGCTCGCAGGGCTGGTAATCGCTCAACTCGATGTCGCCGCCGGCCTGCTCGGAGGCGTCGCCGCAGCAGCAGGCGTCATTGCCGGTCGCACGCTCGGCTCTGCTCTGCGGACGGGCGCCATCAGCCACACGGAGGAAGCCCCGGGAACGCTCTCGATGTTCGACGGCGCGGTCGTCGCCGCTCCCCTGTTCTGGATCGCGATCTGGGTTTTTTCCTAGGCAGATCGCCAGAATCCAGAAATCTGGTATCTGACATCTGGTATCTGGGTTTTCCGCTAGCCTGATGGGTTCATGGCACGATCTCGCGTTCAGCGCTGGGCAACTCTCCTGCTGACGATCGCTCTTCTTGCGATTGTCCCTGTCACTGCGTCCGCACAAACCAAGGCTGACGTCGATAGGGCGGAACGAAATAAGCGGATCGCTGAAGCCCGTAAGTCACAGGCCTACAAGGATTACCAGCGCATCACCCAGGAGCTCGACGAAGCCGTCCACGCGTACGAAGCGCTCTGGGCGGAACGCGAGGAGATCAAGCATCGCATCACTCGCATGGAGGACGCTGTAGCCAGGTACCGATCCGAGGCGGCAGAGCTTGGAGAGCGCGCCCGAAACATTGTCATCGACGCGTACACATCAGGGCAGCAGAGTCTCGTCGGCTCGGCTTTCGCGGCTACCACCATCCAGGATCTCGTCACATCCCAGGCTCTCCGTGGGAAGGCTGCCGAACGAGATCTCGCGTCTCTCGACAATCTCGACGCTGTCTCACGACAGGCCGAGCGGAGCGCAGCCGAACTCGAAGTGCGCAGGGTCGAAGTCGCCGCGAACGAGGACGCGGCAACACTCGTCGTCGAAGAGATGGCCGAGTTGCACGCGCAACAGTCCACGATCCTTGCCAAAGCCGACTCGGCTCTGCATGCAGCTATAGACACGTGGCGCCAGGAGGTAAAGGAGAAGAGAATCGAGGACGACCGGATCAAGAGACAGCAAGCCGAGAAGTCCGCATCGCGCCCGGGCGCCGCCGGTGGGGCACCTGCGGCATCGACACCCGGATTCGTGTGCCCCGTCCAGGGTGGCGCCTCGTTCATCGATTCGTGGGGTTTCCCCCGGTCCGGTGGCCGCAGGCACAAGGGCGTCGACATGTTCAATGACCGCAACACGGCCGTCGTCGCCGTTGTCGACGGGCGCATCAAGTTCTCGAGCAACAGGCTCGGCGGACTATCGACCCACCTCTACGCGGACAACGGAGTCGTCTACTACTACGCCCACCTTGACGGGCACCCCTCGAACATCTCCTCCGGCCAACGAGTATCGAAAGGCACAGTGGTCGGCTTTCTCGGTAACTCAGGAAACGCCCGCTACACATCGCCGCACCTCCACTTCGAGATCCGACCGAACGGCAGAGCTGTCAACCCGTACCCAACGGTGCGCTCCGCTTGCTAACTTGTGACCGCAGGAGGAGCACGCAATGACTCAGCAGCGCAGACGCATCGACCAGGTCATGGACGAATCGTTCTCGAAAGACCTTGACAACCTGGCAATCGACGACCTCCGATCGAGACGCTCCATCTGTGACGAACTTGACACAGAACTCTCCTACTACCGGCGGATGATCCAGGGACGGATCGACCTGCTCGATTTCGAACTGCGACGCCGCAGCGGAGAAGAGACCCGCTCCCTCATCGAAGCACTGCCCGAGATCCTTGCAGACTCAGCATCAGGCAGGACGTCGAATCCGCTTGACCGAGAGTTGTCGTTGGATCTCCCCGAACTTGCCGGCGGTGGCGCCCGCGAGGTCGACACCGCGCTGAGCGATGGCTTTCTCGCGCACCTGCCAACGATCGAAGTCGACGAACTTCGTCGTATCAGAGATTCGCTGTCTGAGATGGAAGCGAAGATTTCCGAGCAGCGTAGAGCCGTCTACGACGCACACGACATCATCACCGGAGAGATCACGAAGCGTTACAGAGAAGGCACCGCGAGCGCCGACGAGCTCCTCTCAACTAGCTGACCGATGCGTTTTGCTAGGGTCCGCTCGGGGCTAGCCGAGACATACGAAGATGCCACAGCCATCGCTCTCGACTCCAACGGCAATGTTCTGTTCTCCACAGGCGACCCGGACGCACCGCTGTTCTACCGGTCGGCGATCAAGCCTTTCCAGGCTCTGGCCGCGGCGCGCGCCGGACTCAAACTCCCCGACGAGCACCTCGCCGTCACCTGTTCAAGCCATAGCGGGTTCCCCGTGCACCTCGGAATCGTCGAAGCGATTCTGAGTGACCACGGTCTCAGCGCTCACGATCTCCGCTGCCCGCCGGACCGGCCTTCCGGGCGAGCCGCGAGCGACCTCCAAATCGAACTCGGGAATCCGAAACCGGAACGGCGCTTCCACAACTGCTCAGGAAAGCACGCCGGATGGCTCGCTGCCTGTGCGGTCGCGGGTTGGGACACGGCGTCCTACCTCGAGTCCGACCACCCGCTGCAACAGTCGATCATCGAGATCATGGCAGATGTGTCGGGCCTCGACCCTGAGCCTGTCGGTGTCGACGGATGTGGCGCCCCGACATTGCGCGGGTCTGTGCGGGGGCTTGCTCGCGCGTTCACCAGACTTGCAGCCGATCCGGAACTCCGGCCTATGGCGAGCGCTATGACGCGCTTCGGCGCACTGATTTCCGACAATGTCCGGCCCGCCGGGCGCACCGGTGCGTGGTGGGGAGGCCCACAGAAGACCGGCGCCGCAGGCCTGTATGCGATGACCAGAGGCGGCATCTCCATTGCAGCCAAATCTCACTCCGGATCCGCGGAGGTGGCCGTAGCCGCAGCCCTCATCGCGGCCGAAAAGGTCGGGGCGCTCACCCCCGCGATGCTCGACGCGCTCGCCCCTCAGATCAATCCACCTGTGATCGGTGCGGGCAGACCCGTCGGCCGGATGGAGCTGGTCGAAGCGTGACAGCAGAGACGACTTGGGACACATTCCCCACCGGCCATGAACCGATTGCGCCTGGTGTCGGCGGCTTCCCCCAACGACCGTTCCTCGAAGCCGTGTGGCGCCACAGGAGTGATTCCGATGTCAGGCTCCACATCGAGTCCTCGGCCCGCGGCGCCGCTGCCATCGTTCTCACCGAAGGTGTCATCAAGTTCGCTGGGCAATCCGATCTCACCGACTATCACGCTCCCGTCGGGCCTGAAGGTGCAGAAGCGCTCGCAGTAGCGCTCGGCCGCTTCAGGGACACGCCGTTCCAGCTTGACTCGCTCCCCGTTGAAGCAGTTGCTCCGATCACCGATGCACTCGGAGAAGCCGAGATCGACGCGACCGTCATCGAGCGCGAGTCCACTGCGGTGCTCGCACTTCCCGCTACCTTTGACGATTGGCTCATGTCCATCGGGAAGAAGCAGCGCCACGAAGTACGGCGGAAGCGTCGCAAATTTGAGGCTGAGTTCGGTGCGATCGCGATCGAGCGCCACGCAGATGACGCCATCGAGGTGTTCTGCAGGATGCATCGGCTCTCTGGGGGAGACAAGGGCCACTTCATGACCGCACCCATGCAGGCGTACTTCACAGAGCTGCTCACCACCGCAGGCGCCTCCATCCACCTCCTCGTTTGTGAAGGTGTACCTCGGGCTGCAGCTTTCGGTTTCGAGACCGAGAACGGGTACTACTACTACAACTCTGCGTACGACCCCGACGCCGCCATGGCGTCGCCGGGTGTCGTCCTATTGTCGACGATGATCGAGACGGAGATCGATCGGGGAGCGGAGACCTTCGACTTTCTCAAGGGCGATGAGCAGTACAAGCTCAGGCACGGCGCGGAATTGAGGCCGTTGTTCGTGATCGACGGGCGGGTGCCGTGATCACGAGCGTCGCGTACATTGCAATGCACTCCTCCCCGCTTCTCCAGCCCGGAATCGGTGATGCGGGCGGCATGAACGTGTACCTCGACCGGTTGTCTCGCACGATGGCGGCGCGCGGTGTGGATGTGACCGTGTTCACGAGACGTGTAAACTCGGACGTTCCGGTCGTGATCGAGGTTGCCCCGAAGTACCGAGTCGTCCACATTGAGGCCGGACCGGTATCGAAGCTCGATATCAGGGAGATGCAGCATCACCTCAACGCGTTCACGGGTGGTGTTCTGGAGTGGATCCAGAAGCGAAACCGGGCGTACGACCTCGTACACACCCATTACTGGCTGTCTGGCAGGACGGGTGTACAGCTCAAGGACGCGCTCGGAATACCCCTCGCGAACTCGTTCCACACGCTCGGGAAGGTGAAGGATGATGCTCGCCATCCACACGAGGAAGCGTCAAGCCTCGAGAGGCTGATGAGCGAAGAGGAGGTAATCGCTACTTCTGACTGCGTCATCGCTTCGACTCCTTTCGAGTTCGACCAACTCCTCGAACACTACGCAGCGGCGCCCGAGCGGCTCTGCGTGTCGGCGCCCGGCGTTGATCACACGGTCTTCAAGCCGGGCAGCAGGGAGGACGCCCGTCGACGGCTTGGGTTCGGTGATGAGCAGATCGTGCTGTACGTCGGCAGGATCCAAGCGCACAAGGGAACAAGTGTCGCTGTCCAAGCATTCGCCGATCTTCTCAGTAGCCGTGACGCGGTCCGCGGCGCCGTCCGTCTTCACATCGCCGGTGGTGAGAGCGGCGCCCAGGGTGGGCAGGAGTTGGAGATCTGTCGCGACCTCATCGCACAGCACGGCATTGGAGACCTCGTTCGATTCTTCGACCCGGTTCCCCACCGGGTGCTCGCTGACCATTACCGGGCGGCAGATGTGGTCGTCGTGCCTTCGCGCAGTGAGTCGTTCGGCCTTGTCGCCGCCGAGGCCCAAGCCTGCGGAACGCCTGTCGTTGCGTCCAACATCGGGGGACTCCCCTACGTCATCAATGCGTCCAAGTCAGGTTTGCTGGTCGACCACCACGACCCGCGCGCCTTCGCGGCAGCCATGGCTTCCATCCTCTATCACCCGACCTTCGCCGAGCGGCTCTCGGACGGCGCCGTTGCGTACAGCCGGAAGTTCTCCTGGGATGCGACCGCCACCCGCCTCCTCGAACTCTACGAAGGCATCACGGCGTTAAGAGAGCTGAGAGCTGAGAGCTGAGAGC
>JASJYA010000021.1 GCA_030125685.1 Actinomycetota bacterium | reverse complement strand
AGGGAACATCCGACACTCAACCCATGCGATCGAACTTGAATTCGTACAGACTGAGCTGTTCCTCCAGCCCGCCTGGGACTCCGAAGACCCCGGGTTCTGGCGGCAGCGCCAGCAGAGACGCCCGTTACTACGCTGGCCACGATGATGCATCGGCGACAATCCGGGAGTTCAGGATGAGGCTCGGCGTCAAGGCAGCGCTAGTAGATGGACAGCTCGTCCGCGGGGACGTAGCGATTGATGGAGAATATGTCGATGCGATCGGATTGTCGCCCGCAGGAGGAACGGGACTTGCTGTTCCCGGACTCATCGACCTCCAGATCAACGGGTTCGACGGCGTCGACTTCACATCCGCCGGTACGGATGACTACAGGCACGTCGCCAAGCGACTCGCCGCCACCGGAGTCACATCGTTCCAACCAACGCTGATCTCGCTGCCCGCCGACCAGTATGTTGCTGCGTTGGGGCGGCTTGACCCATCCGAGATCAGGGATGCGCGGATCCTTGGCATGCATCTCGAAGGGCCGTTTCTGTCACCGGCACAATGCGGCGCGCACGATCCGGAGAACATGATCCACCCTGACCTCACGTTGACCCAGCAGTTCCTCGATGCAGGGCACTTCACTCACATGACGATCGCACCAGAGCTCCCCGGCGCGCTCGAGTTGATCGACTTTCTCTCCACACGGGGTGTCACCGTTGCCCTCGGTCACACAGACTGTGATGCAGAAACAGCCACGACGGCTTTCGACAGCGGGGCACGCAGCGTTACCCACATCTTTGGAGCCCAACGACCGTGGGGTCACAGGGATCCAGGTGTGAGCGGTGTGGCGCTTGTTCGCAGTGATGTATTTGTGACTGCCATCGTCGATGGGATCCATCTCGCGCCCGAGACCGTGCAGTTGGCAGCAAACGCCGCTGGTGAACGCTTCGTGCTGATAACAGACGCGATCGCGGCGGCCGGTCGCCCCGACGGCAGGTATCCACTCGGAGACCGATCGGTGATCCTAGAACATGGGGCGTGCAGGCTCGATGACGGGACCCTTGCGGGAAGCGCACTCACACTGGATCAAGCGATCCGAAACATGATCGACCTCGGTTTTGACCCACTGAGGGCAATAGGAGCAGCAACAACTGCACCAGCCGCCCTGATTCGCCGAACCGACCTCGGATCGCTCGCGCCCGGGGGCGCCGCCGATGTGTGCGTCATGGACGACTCTTTCGAGGTTGTTCGAACCATCGTGTTCGGGTCGGAGTCTTTTGCTGCCTGAAGCGCAGTTCTCTGTTCAACACTAGAATGTCTATACAACCAGTCGATCTGAGGAGCGGTGAGTGGAGAGCGAGACTTCGATTCCCGATGTCATGGCGACCACATCAGATCACGCTTGTGCCGGTTCCACCGTACGGCTCGAGGTCTTCGACGATCAGCAGTGGGCCGATCACGTCGCACAGCGCTGGACTTCCTACGTGCACGATCATCCGACCGCCAGAGTCTGCCTGCCAACCGGAGATACCCTGCGGCCCGTCTACACGAGGTGCGCTCCAGTCATCGATCTCAGCACAACGACTGTGTTCCTGCTCGACGAGTTCGATCTACCCAAGGGCAGCCCGGCTCGATGTGATTCCATGCTCGACCGCGACCTGCTCGGCTCGCTGACCGAACCGCCCGGCAACTTTCATCGTCTCGACGTCAATACGACCGATCCTGAGGAGGAATGCGCCAGATTCGATGCACTCATCCGCGACGGAGGTTTGAACCTCACGCTGCTCGGTCTCGGGCGGAACGGTCACCTTGGTCTGAACGAACCAGGGACGACGCGGGACTCCCCCACGAGAGCGGTTGACCTCGCTCCAACCACAAAAAGCGCAGTTCGTCGATACGACCCCGGCGCGACAGCCGTCTGCGGAATGACGCTTGGATTGAGCGGCATCCTCGCTTCAGACGAGATCTGGCTTCTCGTCACAGGATCTCACAAGGCAGCGACCCTTGAACGCATGATGAACGGGCCGGTCGGTTCGGGCCTGCCCGCAAGCTATCTGCGCAACCACCCCAACACCACCGTGTTCGCGGACCGTTCTGCGGCAGCCAGGCTGTAACGCCCCGGAGGACCCGAGCCTGCGCCCTGCAATCGCCGAGCCACCCAGCGGTGTGGTAAGTTGTCTATACAACTCAGCGAGAGGATGCCATGGAATCCCAGACGATCACAATGCTTGGAACCGGCCTCATCGGAGACTTCTACACGACGAGCCTCCACCACCTTCGTGGCCGCGACAGGGTGGGCGCGGTGTACTCGCGAAGTCACGAGCGAGCCGACACCTTCGGTGATCGCTGGGGAATCCCGAATCGCACGACATCGATTGAAGAGGCCATCGGAGATCCAACGACGACGGTCGTCGTCGTTGCGCTTCCGAACCACCTCCACGAAGAGGTGGTCCGAATGTGTGCTGAAGCTGGAAAGGCCGTGTTGTGCACGAAACCGCTCGGACGCACCGCAGAGGAAGCGAAGCGGATTCTCGACGTCGTTGAGGATTCAGGGATCTTCGCGGGATACCTCGAAGATCTCGTCTACACCCCGAAACACCTCAAGGCTGTGGCATCGGTCGAAGCAGGCGCCATTGGAGAGGTGACATGGGTCAGGTCACGCGAGGCACATCCGGGCCCGCACTCCGCTTGGTTCTGGGATGCTGAGAAGGCTGGCGGTGGAGCGATCATCGACCTTGGTTGTCACTGCATCGAGATCATTCGCCACTTCGTGGGGAAGGGGAACCGACCGCTCGAGGTGATGTGCTGGGCTGATACGTTGGTTCATCCGATCGAAGCTGAGGACAATGCCGTTGCGTTGATCAGGTTCGAAAGTGGAGCACTCGGTCAGTTCGAGGTCTCCTGGACCTTCCGCGGCGGCATGGATCTCCGGGACGAAGTTGCCGGCACCGATGGGACCATCTGGCTCAACAACTTCCTGAGAACGGGATTCGAGATGTGGACGGGTGGTACCGGTGACGCGTACATAGCGGAGAAGGCTGAGTCAGACAGCGGGTGGATATTCCCCGTCGGTGACGAGGTCGTGGAACTCGGCTACTCAGACATGTTCGCTGATATGTTCAACGCCCTCGAGGACCAGCGCGAACCCCAGGAGACGTTCTACGACGGCTACGTCGTCAACGCCATCATGGATGCTGCGTTCCGCTCGGCGGATTCCAAGCAGTGGGAACCAGTGCAGGTCGAGTGGCGTCATGGATCGACACCTCGGATCTCGAAGGAGCCGGACATCTACGATGGCCACACGGTCATCAAGAAAGAGATCCTCCCTGATGGGCGCGTGAAGATGATCCTTCGACACCGCGACGATGGGGCGTTCTTCGACCTGATCGTTTCAAGCGACGCTTGAAACGTCCCGAGCACCGAGACGGAGAAACCGCCTCGGGTTCTCAACGAACAGGGCGTGCTGTTCGGTTTCACCGATGCCAACACGGCGCATGGCATCCCGGAAGCCTGATGCGAGCCATGCGAGGCCCGGTTCCCCACCAAGGGAGGACCACAGCGATCGCCGCGCTCCGTCTGTGCCGAGCATGAGCTGACCGAGGTATCCGGCCTCGATCATGTCGCGGAGCAAGCCGGCAGTTCCCCCGTCCGCACTTTCACGCTGCCGCAGCGCCTGATCGTATTCAAGGTTGACGCCGGAACTGAGCAGGTCGAGGTGATACCTACGATCGGCGACTTTGTCCGTGTGCGACATAGCAACTCTGCTGGGGGCGACGCCCACATCGTCGATGAGGCTGAGCTGACGATCAGCTCCAATGCCACCCTCGCAGTGCGTCAGAATCGGTGCTCCGGTATGGGCGGCAGCCTGCGCTCCGGCCAGGAACAGCCGATGATCCCAGCCTGCTGTCTCTTCGGTCGACGTTGCGAGTTTGATGATTCCCGCCCTGTGGGACGTGCGGTCGACTATCGCTCCTCGGTAGTCGAAACGATCAATGCCGGTTTCGATATCGGCGATGAACCTGTCGGCAAGATCCTCTACAGAGTCCGTCTTCGCCCACGGGACCCGGTCGTAGTACTTCGGCGTGTGCATTCCGGTCGAGGCGATGATGTGCACATTCGAACGCTTTGACGCCAGAGCAAGTCGGTTGATATCTCTTCCCGAGCCGGCTGGCATGGCATCAACGACCGAGCTAACGCCGGCACCCGAGCACAGTGTGAGTTCAGCCACCGCCTCGTCAACCGAGGGGAGATGGATGTGCTCCATTGTCTCGGCAACGGTGGGCGAGTCGATGATCAGGTGCTCATGCATGAAGGTGACACCAAGGTCGCCTGGCGGTATGTCACCCAGGACCGTACGGACCAGCCGTCTCATTGCGCAACAGCTTCATCGACAGACAGGACTGCGCCTGTCAACCGGAGGTGGTCGCGAAGCGCAGTCACGTCGACCGACCGTGATTCGCCGTTCCCGCGAGCGGCCATCGCCGCTGCGCTGCCCACGGCCTGGCCCATTGCCATGCATTGCGCCATCGATCGGATGGACGCCTGAGCGTCGTGCGTCGCGGAGAAACAGCGTCCCGCAACGAACGTGTTGACGGAATCCCTGACGACGAGAGAACGGTACGGGATCCCCACCGCTGCTCCATCGGGCAGGTACTCCCAAGTGGTTCCCGTGCCCTCTGCGCCATGATGATCTTCGATCGGCGCCCCACAGAGCGCTACCTGATCATCGAACTGAGCAGCAGAGAGCACGTCGTCACGAGTTACGCGATAGTCCCCGAACACGCGACGCGTCTCCCTCATGCCTATCTGGGTGGAGAGAGCTGCGAGGCTTGCGTGCTCATATCCGGGCACTCTGTCCACAAGGAACCGAACGTACTCCAAGGCCTGCCGACGACCTTCGATCTCTGCCTTGGTGAGCAACCACGGATCGGTCGCGTTGACGACTGCCCCGTCAAGCAGATCGATCTGATCGATCCTCGTCATGACCGTCGCCGTCGTGTTGGGAACGGGTGTTGGATGATCAGAGCCTTCCTTGCGAGGCAGGTTGTATCCACCGGAGCTCGATGCCTCTGCCATCAAGACATGCAGCTCGTCTTTGGTGATCGTCCCACGTCGGTCGTTGTCGACGTTGAGCATCCGAAAGGTGGTGGTCAATGTCTGAGCCGGGGATATCGAACCTGCAAGTTCGTACCCGAATCCTGCGTGGTAGCACACATCGGCGTCTCCTGAGGCATCGATGACCACTCTTGCATCCAGGGCGGCAAGGCCTGCCTTGGTAGCGATGACCAGGCCGGTGATACGGCCGTTCGAGACAGTCGCATCCTGGACAAAGGCGTGCAGGAGCACATCGCATCCGGATGTTGATACGAGGTCTTCCCAGACGACCTTGAGGTACTCCGCTGAATACGTCACTCCCGTTCCTGCACCGTACGTGTTGGGCCGATAGATCACGGAACCGAGATGCTCCAAACCCCGAATCACGTCGTCGCCGACCCCACCAACTACTTTCAGCGGGGTCGATCCGGGGGTGAAGAACCCGTAGAAGGTGTCGAGCACGGCTGTCGAGTTCCCTCCGAGGAATGGGAGCTTCTCGACGAGCATAGTGGATGCGCCAGAGCGCGCGCTTGCGATCGCGGCAGCGGATCCAGCAGCGCCGGACCCCACCACGACGACGTCATAGGAGCCCAGATCGGTGCGTGTCATCTGTCAATGAATGTACGGTGAAAGTACGTCGCGCGCAAGGAGGAATCCTCTCTTGATGAGATCATCGGACGCCTCGAACTGCCGGTCCTCGTGTTCAATCGTGATGTCACCGTTATAACCAGCGCGGTGGAGCGCGCTCATGAACCTCGGCCAATCAACATCACCCAGGCCGGGCAGCCGCGGCACCTGCCAACCGATTCCGGCGGAGAGGATCCCGTGCTCGTACAAGCCGTCCTCGTCGATCTCAAGATCCTTCGCATGAACGTGGTATATCCGGTCACCGAACTCGCCGATGACCCGCTCGATGTCGATCATCTGCCACACGAGGTGGGAGGGATCCAGGTTCATGCCAACCGTTGGACCGAACTCCTCAAACATCTGACGCCAGATGTTCGGCGTGTGAGCAACATTATGACCGGACGGCCACTCATCGTGGGAGAAGATCATGGGACAGTTCTCGATGGCGATCTTGACTCCACTCGCCGTTGCATGGGCGACGATGTCGGGCCACACGGTCTTGGCATTCTCCCAGTTCTCTGCCTGGGTCTTGGCGCCATCGGCACCGATGAAGGTGCTCACGACGGGGACACCCATCATCGACGCGGCGGTGATCACCTTCCTGATATGCCCTTGCACGAGCGCCCTGTGGTCCGGGTCGGGATGGAGTGGGTTCGGGTAGTATCCGAGTCCAGAGATCGTGAGCCCTTTCGATGCCAGCATCGCGACGATCTCGTCCGCTCGGCTCTGCGCAAGACCGTCCACATCGATGTGGCAGATCCCTGCGTACCGTCGGGCGGCACCCTCGCTCTGTGGCCAGCAACAGATCTCGAGCGAGCCGAACCCGTTTGCTGCGGCCCAATCTGCAACTTCCCCGAGCGGGGTCTCCGGAAACGGTGCTGTCAGTAGTCCAAGTTTCATAGATCCTCCTATCGGTCGACCGGTATCCAGCGCTGGTCGGCTGCGCTCCTTGCCACAGCCTCAGCGACAAGCAGCGAGTCGTGGCCATCTGCAAAGGTTGGGTAGTTCGGGGCCGGGGCCGGCTCTCCTGAAGCTACGTCTGTGTATACAGCGGCGAAGAGAGCACGGAACGTGTCGGGGTACCCCTCGACGTGGCCTCCCGGGTACCCGATGTGCGGCGCGACAGAGGCGTGGACGAGGGATGGATCCCTGTTGAGCAGCTCATTGGGTCTCCCCCTGTGCCCCACGAACAGGAGTTCTGGATCTTCGGATCGCCAGGCAACCGAGGACGACGAACCGTTGATCTCGAACCTCACATCGTTCTTCCTGCCGGCAGACACCTGGGACACCGCAACCAGTCCCCTCGCACCGGACTCGAACCTGAGCATGATGCTTGCGGCGTCATCGCTCGTCATGAGCTCCTCCACAAGGTTCTCATCCTGGGACATTGCCGCGAACGTTTCGACGGGGCCATCGGGATGGCGTCGCACGGGAACAAATGTATAGAGATCCGACATGACCTCGACGATGTCCTGCCCGGTTATGAACCTGGCGAGGTCAAGCCAGTGGGACCCGATATCAGCGACCGCTCGGAGCTCGCCGGCAACCTGTGGCACGAGGCGCCAGTTCCAGTCCGTGTCGAGCAGAAGCCAGTCCTGGAAGTACCTGCCCGTCACATAGGTGACATCGCCGAGTTCGCCTGCAGCGACCATCGCTCTCGACTGGAGCACGTGGCCATAGAAGCGGAGGTTGAAACATACAGCGTGCACGACCCCGGCCGCCTTCGCACGTGAAACGAGCTCTGCGGACTGCTCAGAGGTCACCGCCAGCGGCTTCTCACACACGATGTGCTTGCCCGCAGCGATACACGTGAGCACCTGGTCGTAGTGGACGGCGTTCGGTGTGGCGATATGGATGACGTCGATGTCCGGATCCGTGGCGAGGTGTTCGACGCTGTCGTACACGGTCGGAAGGTCAGCGACGTCTGCCTTGGCCCGTACGCGTTCGGGCGTTGAACCCACGACACCCACGACGTTCACACCGATGCGCCTGAGCGCCTCAACGTGTGCGGCGCCTATGAACCCGACCCCAACCACTCCGACATTGATTCTGGAGAATTTCTTCACGCGTCTCCTATTGAGCTGCCGCGAGTCTCATGTACATCCACGAGAGACCGACGACGATGGTTCCGTACAAGACCTGCTGGACGGCCTGACCTGCACCGAGGAAGGTCAGCATCGACTGGACCACACCGAGAATCAGCGCACCGAGAATCGTGCCGGTGTATGTACCGACGCCACCGAAAATGGACGTGCCCCCGATGACAGCGGCAGCAACCGATGGGAGCAAGAGGAAGCCGGCGAGTTGAAGATCAACCGCACCGATCCTTCCACCCATGAGAAGCCCGGCAACGGCGCCGAGCAGTCCACTGATCCCATAGGCCACAACGAGAACCTGCCATGATCTCATGCCCGAGAGTCTGGCCGCGATGGCGTTGTCACCAACTGCGTACAGGTTTCGCCCGTAGCCCGTCCGCCGAAGCAGCAGAAGCACAAGGATAGAGACACCGATCCACACGACGACGGACCACGGGACGTTGCCGTCGAAGAAAGTGCCTCGTCCGAGTGTGATGATGAAATCGTGCATGCGGGTCGAGCCGGCGAAGATGGTCGTGGCCCAACCTGTGAACAGACCGAGCAGGATTCCAGACATCGCAATCGTCATGATCAGCGGGTTCACGCGGAGCACCCCTACACCGATTCCGTTCGCCGTACCAGCTGCCAACCCGACAAGCAATCCAACCGCAATGGCGATCACAGCCCCGTTCGGCGACTGATTCGCGGCAACGTACGCCGACGCGGTAGCGATCATCGCGATGGAAAGGTCGATCCCACCGGTGAGCATGAGAATGGTCTGTCCCGCGGCGAGCACTCCGATCGGGACTGCAAAGAATGCCGAGTTGCGCAGCCCGGCCAGTGACAGATAGTTCGGTTCGATGATCGCAGTGACAACGATCAGGCCGACAAGCACAGCGATGAGCACGATCTGAGGCCGAGCAGACAGCTGTCTCGCGATCGAAGGCTTGGCCGGCCGCGGCTCGTCTGTGGCATCCACCGGAGGCGCTGTCGAAGGGCTCTCACTCATGATCTCCGCCTCCTTCGCAACTCGATCAGACCGGCGATCGCCATCACGAAAACGAGGAGAACACCCTGGATGACCTGCGCCTGGTTGGGGTTGACTCCGAGGGCACTCAGGATCGGATTGAAGAAGAACAGGATCAGAGCCGCAGGAACGACCGCAACCAGCGATCCTGCGCCGCCGGTCAAGACGACGCCGCCGAGCACAACAGCGGCGACCGAATTCAGCGTAAGGGTTCCACCCTCGGTGGTTGCGTTTCCCACTCCCGCAATGGCAAGAGTCGAAAAACCAGCAATTGCGACGAATGCGCCGGCTACCGCATACGAGACGATCTTGGTCCGTACTGCATTCACGCCGGAGAGGAATGCGGCCGTCTCGTCGCTCCCCACGGCGTAGAGGGAGAGGCCGCTTGGCGTTCGACCCATCCACCATGCGGCGACGGCGATGGGGACGGTGATCATCACAACCGCTGGCCACGGGTTCGTACCGATACCGGTCGCAGAGCCTGTGAAGAGCCAGCGAAAGCCATCACTCGATCCTCCGCCGACCTTGGGCAGCATCATGAGCGCGAGCCCCTGATAGATGTAGAGCGATCCGAGGGTCACGACGATGTCGGGGACCTTGGAGACCGCAACGACCCAACCGACGATCCCGTTGAGAATCGCAGACCCGATCAGGATGACCACTGCCATTACGACTGCCACGGCGAGGGGCTGACCGTCCATGAACTGGGCAGCAGTGGCGCTCGTGAGAACAAGGAGGCCACCGACTCCCAGATCGAGGCCTCCGGCGATGACGACGACGGCCTGGGCTGCGGCAAGGAAGATCCAAGCGGTTCCGCCGTTGATGATCGTTGAGAATTGGAAGCCCCCGAACCTCGGAATCAGGGTCGAATACCACACGACCAGGAAGACGAGGAGCATCCAGATGCCGACGGTCCACCCGTGGCGCTGCGCCCAGCGCCGCCAGCTCCTCGTCGGAGCCGATTTCGCTTCCACGGTTGTGTTGACCGCTGTCATGCTTGTGCCGATTTCAGTCCATGCGCCGCGGTGAGGAGAACTTCCTCGGTCGCCGTTCCGGCATCCTGTTCATGGACTATGGATCCGCCGTACATGACGAGCACTCTGTCGCACACCAACGGGATCTCGCGCAGCTCGCTCGAGTACATGAGTACGGCGGCGCCTTCTGCGGCAATCTCCCGGAGTAACTCGTAAATCTGTGCTTTGGTTTGAATGTCGATGCCCCGAGTCGGGTCGAAGCACAACAGAACCTCGAAATCAGAGACAAGCCAACGGCCGAGCGTCACCTTCTGCTGGTTTCCTCCTGACAGACGACCAACCTGGCTCGCTGCCCTCGTATCGATATCGAGCCTCGTCACCACGCTGTCAACGCGTTCGCTCTCGTCGCCAACCAGAGAGAACCAGCGCCCGATCCGGTTGTAGAGGGGAGTCGCGAGGTTCTCTCGAATGGAACGTTGGGGGAGCAGTGCCTCGTGTCTGTTGCCTGGAACGAGGACGAGCCCCTTGCGGATCGCATCGTACGGTGAACGTGCCGACAGACGTTCCCCACTGATCTCGATCTCGCCCGATGTCGGTCGATGATCACCCGACAGTAAGGAGAACAACTCGCTCTGACCCTGCCCCTCGAGGGCCGTTACTCCGAGAATCTCTCCCCGGCGGAGCTCGAAGGACACGCCGTTGATCTTGTCCCTGTATTGCAGATCGGTCACCCTCAGGACGACGTCGTTGTCTGTGTCGGTTACAGCGCCTTGAACCGGTGCAGCATCTCGAGAGATGCTCATGGATTCGCGCGCAAGCTCCGCTCCAAGCATCGATGTGACGAGTTCGGCCTCATCGACCCCGGTGAGATCCAGATGGGCCACGTCGCGCCCGTTGCGCAGGATCGTCGCAACATCACAGATCTTGAGGACCTCTCCGAGCCGGTGGGAGATGAACAGAACCGACCGGTTCATGCGCTTCCACTCACGCATCACATCGAAGACTCGATCGGTTTGTTCTGGCGTGAGCGCAGCTGTGATCTCGTCGAGCATCAGAAGCTGCGGATCATGGGCGAGGGCTCTTGCGAGATCGACAAGCCTGAGGGTTGCAAGAGGTATGTCTCTCACGAGGAGACCGAAGTCGAGTTCGGCGAGCTGCATTCGCTCGAGCCAGGGGGCAACATCGGAATGTCTGAGACCGGAGATCGTGAGGTTCTGGTCGAGGGAGAGATCAGGGATCAAGGCAGGATCCTGGAAGACCGTTGCGATGCCTGCGTCAGTCGCGTCGCCCGGGCCCTTGAGATTGACCGCCGAACCGCTGATCGTCATCGATCCTGCATCTGAGTCGAACACACCCGAGAGGATCTTGACGAGCGTGCTCTTCCCTGCTCCGTTGGCGCCCAGCAGAGCGTGGATCTCACCCGATGCGACTGAGATGTCAACTGACCGCAGAGCGACGATCGATCCGTAGCTCTTGGCTATGCCCTCGGTCGAGAGAAGCGATTGGTGCGCCGTTGGCAAGGTCATCCTTGGAATGATGTGGTCGGTTGGGATTGGATGGTGCGAGCGATGGGTGTGGGGCCCCGCTGGGCCCCACACGTCACCGGTTCAGGTCACTCGCCAGGGCCTTTGCAGGCGATGACGTCGGCCGATGTGTAGGTCGTGTAAGGCTCGATTTCCATATAGGAACTCCAACCTTCGGTCAACCCTTCGACGTATACCGCCTCGAGGTCAGCCTTGTCCACGATAGCTGCAGGAGTCAGAAGCGTCCGCTTCGAAACAGTCTTACCCTCGAGGATGTCGAGAGCGACTGCCGCACCGGCACCACCGACGGATGGTGGGTTGGTGATCGCCACGCCGGTCAAGCCGGCAGTGTTGAGCAACTGACCGATGAAGGCGTTGTTGTCAGCGCCAACGATCGGAACGTAATCAACGCCGGCTACAGGGAACTGCTCGACCACTGAGTAGTCGATACCTGAGGTCCAGATACCGTCGATGTCCTTTGTTGTCAGGATCTCAAGTGCCTGCTGGGCACCGGTTGTCGGTGACCAGTCTGTGAAGACCTCACTCACAATGGTGATGCCGGGGAAGTCTGCAAGCGCAGCCTGGAACCCTGTGTCACGATCCGTGTCTGCACCCACGCCGTCGATTCCACGCATGTAGGCAACGTTGCCTTGGCCGCCGAGCTCCTCGAACAGCCACCTGGCTCCGAGCTCACCGTATGCGACCTGATCGTTTGAAACGAGATACGCGGCATCGGTTGTAACACCGTTATCAACCACCACCACGACGATGCCTTGAGCCACCGCTTCTTCGATCACGGCGTTGAACGCCTCGGGATCGCCGGGGTTCAGGATGATCGCATCCACACCCTGGGAGATCAGACTCGTGATATCACTGATCTGTCCCGCTGTGTCCGTGTCCCTGTTCAATAGGATGACCTGGTCGACGTTGCCGCGAGCCTTGGCTTCCGCTTTGATGGCACAGATCATCTGTTCACGCCACGAATTACCGACGACGTTGTTCGAAACCCCGATCGTGAAGGTTTCCTGTCCCGCTGGTGCCGCGATCGTATCCGTGCTGTCGTCACTGCTACATGCAGCACCGACCAGCGCGACTACGAGGGTCAAAAGCACCACGCGAGCATGTGTTGTCCACGTATTCATTCGTTCTTTCCTCCTGTGTTTGCTACGGTCGGTCTCGCCGACCTTTCCTGACTCGATTCGATGCCCTCCCATGGAACGACGAATCTCGAGCCGAAACCCATTTCTGTGTGACTCCTCATGCTGAGACGGTCCTGCGCGGCCTGCGAATGGATGCATCGACCGCATCGGCGTGCAAGATGTGGTCGAGGACGAGGGCAGCTGCACCGATGACGCCTGCCCGGTCTCCCAGTGGCGACTCTTGAATGCGCAGATCGGCTGTACTCAGCGGCAGTGAGCGCTGGTAGACGACCTCGCGCACTGCGGCGACCAGCGTCTGACCGGGTTGAGCGAGGTCGCCACCGATAAGCAGGAGTCCAGGGTTCAGCAGATTGACGATGCTCGAGAGCGCTTCGCCGAGGAGCCGACCAGCTTCGCGCAACGCGTGCAGTGCGTCCTGATTGCCTTCCGCGACGAGCTCAACGACGTCTCTGCTGTTGGTCGTTTCATACCCGAGTTCGGCGAGCTGAAGTGCGAGAGCCGCGCCGCCTGCAGACGCCTCAAGGCATCCCGTGTTGCCGCATCGGCACACCACATCGGTGGCCCCCGCCTGGATGTGGCCGATGTCACCGGCAGCGCCTCTCGCTCCGCGATGCAGGTGTCCACCCAGAATCAGGCCGGATCCGATGCCCGTACCTACCTTCACATAGAGTAGATCGTCGACGGGCTTGTCGAGCGTCCAGTGTTCACCGAGAGCCATGATGTTGACATCGTTGTCGACCAGCGTCGGCGCTGAAAAGCGATCCGCGAGCCGATCCCGGATGGGGTAGTCATGCCAACCGAACATGATCGGTGGATGCACTGCCCTTCCGGCGAAGAAATCGACCGGACCGGGAACTCCGACACCGACGCCGAGAACGTCGTTGCTTGTACGATCGGCCTCTGAGAGCAGCGATTCGAATGCATCCTCCGCTCGGCCGAGGACCGAGTCCGGGCCATCACCAACCAGCAGGTCGACCGACATCTCAGCCAGAGGCTCCGCGTTGAGATCGCACACGGCGAAGCGGGAGTGCGTGGCGCCGATGTCTGCGGCCAGGACGACTCCGAGATCACGATTGAACTCGAGAGCCATCGGGGGTCGGCCACCCGTAGATCGGGTCTCGCCGGTCACGATGACATATCCCTCTGAGATGAGCAGATCGACGCGCTGGGACACCGTGCTTCGCGCAAGCCCCGTGAGTTCGACCAGGTCGGGCTTCGTTGTGGCGTCGCCCCGTCTGATGAGCTCGAGCAGCGTTCCAGCCGAGCCGGAGGGCGTAGATGGTGCTCGTGGTCTCCCTGTCATACTTTCGTCAGAAAACCACATTCTTTTGTCAATGTCAAGTCGAAAGTTGTATGTTTGATGGCAAAAGCCTGTTGGAGGGCTCATCCGGCGGGAACCTCTCGCCGATCCGCAGGGCGTACAGGTCAAGTCGACCTCCGCTCACGATCCCGAGGCGCAAGCGCTCTGGCCAAGCGGCGGGCGTGTTCTGAATATGCATCGTCGAACAGACGACGAGCGTTGTCGGCCCCGACGGCATTCGCACTGGAGATGACCGGCGGAAGAGCACCACGGTCGCGAAGCAGCGAAGCCGTTGCAACCTTTATGGCGTTGACGATTGCGACGTTCGAGATGGTCGAACCGGGACCCACTCTCGTGTCGGCGCCTGAGATCTCGACAAGGCTGTCTCCTTGGGGTATGCCGAGGTCGATGACGATGTCTGCGTGATCGAGGAGTCTGGTTCCAGATGAATGGGTCGGCTCACTCGAGCGGGAGTGGTCGACTGCCGTCACGGCGACCACGGGAAGGCCACGGTCTCGAGCGGTGATCGCAACATCTATCGGGACGGCGGTTGTGCCTCCGGCCGAGAACACGATCATCACGTCCTTGGGCCCGAAAGTGAAGTTGGAGAGGATCACTTCGCCCAAACCCTCGACACGCTCTATGAACATGGCCTGGCGCTGACCGTTGGCGCCAACCACTTGGGTGTGGAACGTCATGGACAGTTCGGCAATGGGGTGAAAGCCCGGGAATGATCCGTACCTGGGGAACATCTCCTCAATTGGTATCCGCGAGTGACCGGTGCCGAAGAGATGGACGAACCCTTCCGCGTCTATGGCATCGGCGCACAACGCAGCAGTCTCCATGATCGGTCCCAACTGAGTTCGCTCGACGTGGTCGAGAAGATCGTGCGCGGCACTCAGCCACTCGCGCGCAAACCTCCTTGCAGTTTCGTCGCTACTGTACGCCATGTTCAACTCTGGTTAGGTGAATAATATCTAGATGTCTATACATTCTAGATCGCAGGAACAGTCGCCGTCAAGAGGAGCACCATGGGTACGAACCAGGTCATCTATCTCGATATCGCGGCCCATCTGCGCGATGTGGTCGCGAAGTCAAACCAAGGCGATCTCCTGCCATCCGATGCGGAGCTCTGTGAGCTTTTTGGTGTATCGCGGATGACTGCGCGCCAGGCAGTACAGCTACTCGTCAATGAGCATCTGGTGGAGCGAAGACGCGGCAGGGGAACATTTGTCGCAAAGCGGCCAGTTCCAAGGGCGCTTGGATCACCGCTGTCTTTTACAGAGAGCATGCGACAGCGCGGACTCGTCGCATCGTCCCGACCCCTCGAGTCACGCCCGGCTGAGGCCACCGAGGACGATGCCACGGCGCTCGACACCAAGGCCGGGGATCCGGTGTTCCTGATGGAGCGTGTGAGGTTGGCTGATGGCGTTCCGATGGCCATTGAACGAGCCATTCTGCCGACCGACATCGCGGCCGAACTCGATCTCGATTTCGGGTCTGGTTCGCTTCATGCCGCATTTGAGGCAGCGGGCCACGTCCCAAGCAAGGCACACGCTGAGGTCGGTGCACGTCTGTCGACCGAATGGGAACAGGAGCATCTTGAACTTGACCCTGGTACGGTCGTGATCACCGAGGAGCGTACAATCTTCGATCAGGACGGGCGGCCGCTCGAGCACACACTCACCGTATATGCGGCAGACCGGTACAGCTTCTCCGCTGTCCTCTATCCCCACGAGGAGGAATCGAATCGATGAGCGATCACCGCTATCTGGGGCTCGACCTCGGTGGCACTTACATCAAGGTTGGCGTGATCGAGGCAGGTCCAGATGGCCGCCCAGCGTCGCTCGTGCACAGTGAACGCGTACTCACAGCCGCGGAAACCGGCCCTGACCAAGTACGCGACCGCCTGATCGACATCGGACGCGGAGTTGCGGATCTCCACGGTCCCATCTCCTCGGTCGGCCTTGGCGTGCCCGGCCTATTCGATCCGGATACCGGAGTGATCGAACTGTTCCCCAACCTCCCGGGGCCCTGGCGTGGATTCAGCCTTCGAGACCCGGTCGGCGAAGGCATCGGAATCAAGACCAGCATGATCAACGATGCACGAGCGTTCACTCTGGCTGAGGGAACTATCGGCGCCGGTCGCGATGCCGCCGTGATGCTGGGCATCACCCTCGGAACGGGTATCGGTGGTGGCGTCATGATCGATGGGCGGCTGCACCTGGGAGCGTTCGGAACGGCAGGAGAGTTCGGACATCAAACGGTCAAACCAGACGGGCCCGTGTGTGGGTGTGGCAACCGTGGCTGTCTCGAAGCAGTCGCTAGGGGCGGTGCCATCTCGGACGAGGCCGGTCTCCCAAACGTGGAAGCCGTATACGCCGCCGCGGCCCAGGGCGACGCCCGCGCAGTCGAAGCGATCGAACGGGCAAGCTTTTACATGGCGATCGCGATCGCCAACGCTGTTGCGCTGCTTGGACTGGACGTTGTTGTACTCGGTGGTGGCATCATGTCTGCCGGAGACCTCGTGCTCGATCCTCTGCGACAGGCTGTGTCGAACCGCGTCACACTGGTCCCGACCGAGGAAATCCGGATTGTTCGGGCCGAACTCGGAGCTATGGCTGGTGCCATCGGCGCAGCGCTCGCGGGGAAGGTTCAGCTTGAGAATCGGGCTTTGTAGTCCTCGAGCATCGCCTCGGTCCGCGTCGCACCGATCCTCTCAACGCCGATCGACATGACCTCGAGTAACCCGTCCAGTGTGCGGATACCGCCAGCTGCCTTCACCTTCACGTGCGGCGACACGGACGACCGCATGAGGATGAGATCATGCATCGTTGCACCAGACGGAGCGAATCCGGTGGACGTCTTCACGAAGGCCGCACCAGCATCCTCGGATGCTTTGCATGCAGCGATCTTCTGTTCATCGTTCAGATAGGCATTCTCGAAGATCACCTTGACGATGGCATCTGCACCTGCAGCCGCAACGACCGCTGCAATGTCATCAGTGACGTACGCGACATCTCCCGACAGAAGGCGCCCGATGTTGATCACCATGTCGAGCTCGATCGCACCATCGTCCATGCAACGCTTCGCCTCGTACACCTTCGTGTCTGTCGCACTCGAACCGTGTGGAAACCCAACAACGGTGCTCACGGGAACACCGGACCCGCTGAGGGCGTCGACGCTGAGAACTATGTCTGCCGGCCGGACTGTTGCAGATGCAACGCGGTACTTCGCCGCGACTGCACATCCTTCGAGCACATCGTCGATGGTGAGCTCGGGTCGTAACAGCGAGTGGTCGATCATCTTGGCGACCTGTTCATAGGTCACATCGGCAACAGTGAGAACATTCTCCATGGATCGAATCCTACCGAGTACTTGGAGCACATGTCTATACATCTACTTCGTCGAGAGCCGACACCAGAGCGCTGGCTCGTTGTTGTACGACGCCGAGATCCTCATGGTCGACCAACCATCCTCCGATTCCAGCGATCGAAGCTCCGGCGCTCATGTACGCACCGATATTTTCGGCGTCGATCCCCCCGGTGACCATGAGCGTCACCACAGCAAGCGGCGCCTTGATCGCTCGCACGAGCGCAGGACCGCCAACGGAAGCAGGGAACACCTTCACTGCCGACGCACCAAGATTCCACGCAGCCATGATCTCGGTGGGGCTGAATCCGCCGGGCACCATCGGCACGCCTCTCTCGACGGCCCAGACAACGATTCGTGGGTCGGTGTGGGGAGAGACGAGAAAGTGCGCTCCGGCATCGACAGCGGCCTCGGCTTGTTCCACCGACAGCACCGTTCCGGCCCCGACATCACGACCTTGCAAGGAGAGGGTCTCGATCGTTCTGGTTGCATTCGGACTGTCCATCGTGATCTCAGACACAGTCACGCCCCCAGCCGATGCAGCGTGGGCGACATCTACCGCTCGATTTGGGTCAAACCCCCTGATCACGGCAACCACGCGCGAACTCGTCAGTCGCTCGGGAAGCTGGCCTCGTGTCACCGGCTCACCTCTGTCACCGACCAACCACCATCAACGGCGATCGTTTCCCCCGTGATTGCCCGAGCCTCATCCGACAGGAGAAAGACTCCGGCGGCAGCGATGTCTGCCGCATCGAGGAAGCCTCCAACGAGCGGCTGTTTTCTCGCGGCATATGCCAAGATCTTCGGATCATCGGCTGCACGTTGAGCCATTGGAGTGTCCACCAACCCGGGAGCGATCGCGTTGATGCGAATGCCCCGGTTGGCGTAGTACGAAGCCATAGACGCGACCAATGAGATCTCTGCCCCTTTGATCGCCGCATATGCGTGGGTTGCGAACAGAGCGGGAGCAGGGGAACGTGCCAACACACTCGTGATCAAGACGATCGAACCTCCTTGGTCGTCACGTAGCATCGCACGCACCGTTTCCCTTGAAGCCAAAAACGCCGGGTGTCCATTCAGCTCGAGTGTGGCCTCCCAGCCTTCGAGGGGAACCTCATCGATCGGTCCATCACCGTATCCCCGCCCGCTTCCGCCGGCAACTGCGAACAACCCGTCGATCCGCGAGAACCGCTTGATACACGACGCAAACGCATCGACCGCTGCCTGCTCGTCGGTCAGATCTCCGACAGCCCAACCGACGGATCCCGAGAGTTCCGCTATCGATTCCGCCAGCTTCTGGCACGCCGCAGCCGTCCGAGAAATGATGAACACATCCGCCCCTTCAGATGCGAACCGGCGGGCGCCCGCGGCTGCGATTCCAGAGGCTCCGGTGACAACGATCACTTTTCCCTCGAGCCGATCCCCCATCATTCTCCTCCTTCGTCTGTGGTCGGCTCAACATCGAGCCAGCGGGCGAACTCGTCTACGCTCCCGAACAACACATCAGGCCGGGCAGACTCGATCGCGATGAGGTCCACGGTGGAAGCCCAACCAGCGGAGAGCGCCATCACCCCGGCTCGCCGAGCCTCAGAGACATCCATGGAGTGGTCTCCGATATACGCGCTGTCACTCGGCTCGATTCCCCAGCCGCAAAGGATGTCCGTGATCTGATCCGCCTTGATCACACCCTGGTCCGAACCGCCGAGAATAGTCTCGAAACAGTCACCCAGACCAAACGCGTCAACAGTGACAACGGCACCCCTATCGCTCTTGCCTGTGACAATCGCGAGCTGAAGACCCGCATCCTTGCACGACTCGAGAACTCGCGGGATTCCCGGAAATGGAGACGGACGTTCGCAAAGCAGTCTCTGGTACGCGTCGTAATAGACCGGTATCGCGTCGCGCCATACGTCACCGAACATTGCCTTCACGACTCCATCCTCCGTCGGTCCGAAGAAGCCGAAGATCTCGCGTTGGGACAGGATGGGCAGGTCAAAGGCAGCCAGCGTCGTCTGAAACGCCGCCACGACCACGGGCAGCGAATCGCCGAGGGTGCCGTCGAGATCGAAGATGAGGGTCCGGACGTTGGAGGGGCGGGTCGTTGCCAACCCCACGATCGTTCTATGTATAGACATTTGTATCGACCACCCTAGCGCCCACGCATCTCAGAGTCTCGGGCAAGGATTCACCGGTGTATCGCGCTCGTCGCTGTGAGCGCAAACCTCAACGGTACGAAGGATCCGGGCGGTGAACCGCTTATCGGGCTACGCGTCGGCCGCGCACCTCACGTGGTTGAAGATGCGAATGACATCTCCCTGCGGGCCGTGGCCGTATGGGTAGTCGTCCGGGTTGCCGGTCTTGGGGTCGCTGCGTTGGGCGCCGGCCCCGTGGACGTCCATCAACTCGTACTCCCCTGATGGGCTCTCCATCCACCCCAAGGCCTCACCGAACGCCACGTATGTGGTATTCGCACCGTTGACGAGGTTGGCGTGGGTGGTGCTGCTCCAGTAGGAGGGGTAGTCAGCCTCTCCCCCCTCATCGGTGATCGATGAGACATTGAGGATCGGATCGATCGCCGCCGATCCGCTGGTGGCGGGTGATCGGGTGTAGTCGACGATGCTTTGGAGTTCCTTGATGTTGGGAAGCCGCCAGTCGTCATAGCCCGCCAGATCGAAGCTCTCCGCACCGGCCACCGCTGCCGGCCACGGTTGCCTCGGTCCCGCTTGCGTCGGCTACGGTCGTAGTGGAGTCATCGGCGCCGTCGTCTCCGCAGGCACTCACCCCCACGAGGATCAGGAACACCAAGCAGTTGGCCGCCATCCACCTTGGTTGCCTCATCATCAACGCGCCGTCCGCGTGCTCGGGTACCTGGCTCGGCCAGGAATACGGTTCCATCACAAGAATACGCAGTCGGCCTATGAAACAACATGAGAGTCACCTGAGCGTTCCCTGAGAAGCCTCGGACATCTGCCACTGCATGGTATGACCACTTCGGCCGGCAGCCCCGCACACGGCGACCGAGATCTGGCCGGGAGGAATGTAGCTGCCGATCGCTACGTGATCGAACTCGAATCCGACCAACGGATGAACGGTCCGTTTGGCGTGGCCGGTGCAGGGCCGGATAGTATTGCCGGTATGGCGACCGTCCGACCTGCAGCCGTCGCCGGGATGTTCTATCCGGCCGACCCGCACGAGCTACGCACGTCCATCGAGCGGCTGCTCACGGCCGAGCCCTCGCCTGAGATCGACATCCGTCCAACGATGCTCATCGTTCCCCATGCCGGCTATGTCTACTCGGGTCCCATAGCCGCGAGCGCATACCGATTGCTCCAAGCGACGGCCGACATCGTCAAGCGAGTCGTGCTCCTTGGTCCCTCACACTTCGTGGAGTTCACCGGGCTTGCAACTCCGGGGGTCGACGCTCTGGCCACGCCGCTGGGACTCGTTCCGGCGGATCATGATCTCACCTCAAAAGGAGAGGCGCTCGACGTCGTGGTGCCCGGATCGGCCGCCCACGCCCGCGAGCACAGCCTCGAGGTGCAGCTTCCCTTCCTCCAGGTCGCTCTCGGTGAGTTCACGACGCTCGCGCTGGCGACCGGGGATGTGGCGTCCGAGGCCGTAGCCGACGTGCTCGATCAGATGATCGGCGCTCCCGACGTCATCGGGGTCATCAGCTCCGACCTGTCCCACTATCTCGACTACGAGACGGCCTGTCACCGGGATGCCCGGACCGCCGAAGCGATAATCGGGCTGCGTCCGGACGACCTGGCCGGGGACGACGCGTGCGGTCGCATCGCGGTACAGGCAGCCCTGCTGCTTGCACAGAGGCGGGGCTGGAGCTGCCGCTTGCTTGCGCTGGGAAACTCGGGCGACACCGCCGGCTCGTTGGATCGGGTTGTCGGGTACGGGGCTTTCGCACTCGGCCCCGAAACATGATTCCGGTCAGTCGGCGAAACGAACTGGGAGTCTTCGCTCCCCCCAGGCGCCGGGCCCGTCGGGGTCGAACACCCCGACGCAGCAAGTGCCGCACTCGAGACACCGGCCAGCCTCGTCCAGACCCCAGCGCCCGAGCCGGTACCAGTCTCGCTCAATGAGCTCAGCGCCGCATTCGTGGCAGTACGTTGTCTGTCCCGACGGGTCGTGCACGTTGCCCGTGTAGACATGCCGGAGACCGGCGCCCAACCCGATGCTCCTCGCCATAGTGAGGGTTTCGGGCGGCGTTGGGGGCCGATCCAACATCTTGAAATCGGGGTGGAACGCCGAAAAGTGCAGAGGCACGTCGGGTCCCAGGCGCTCCATCACCCAGGACGTGAGCCGATGGATGTCCTCCGGTGAGTCGTTGAGTCCCGGGATCAGTAGCGTTGTCACCTCGAGCCAGACATCCGTTTCACTATGGATGTACTCGAGGGTTTCGAGCACGGGGGCGAGATGCCCGATGCACGCCTTGCGATAGAACTCCTCGGTGAAACCCTTCAGGTCCACGTTCACCGCATCCATATACGCGTAGAACTCGGCTCGAGGCTCAGGCAGAACGTAGCCGGCGGTGACCGCCACAGCCTTCACGCCGACCGCCATGCACGCAGCCGCCACGTCGATGGCGAACTCGTGAAACACGACAGGGTCGTTGTAGGTGAACGCCACACTCTTGCAGTCGAGGTCGATGGCGCGCCTAGCGATTGTCTCCGGCGAGGCCTGGTCGGCCAGGGTGTCGTACTCGCGGGACTTTGAGATGTCCCAGTTCTGGCAGAATCGACAGGCGAGGTTGCACCCAGCAGTCCCGAACGACAGCACCGGCGTGCCGGGAAGAAAGTGATGCAGCGGTTTCTTCTCGATCGGATCGACACAGAAGCCGCTGGCCCGCCCGTACGTCGTGAGCACGATCTGGTCGCCCTGGCGAGCGCGAACGAAGCAGAGACCCCGCTGGTGGTCTCGCAACTTGCACAAACGCGGGCACATGTCGCACTGGATCCGCCCGTCCTCCAACTCATGCCAATACTTGGTAGGCACGACCGACTCGGGAGGCGCCAGAGGCGCGATGAGGTCGCTCATCGCCACCTCTCGTCGAAGCGCCACAGCCCGGCCTCGCGCGCTGCTGCGACCGCCGCCGCCATCTCCTCATTGTCGGGAGGCCGATCGATGTCCGCGTACCGATCGGCGCCGGGTACCCGGTGCTCCGGCCGGTACTGGCCCATGATGTTGACGTACGTGTCGGGCGAAACCGTATCGTGGAGCCAGCGGAAGATCGCGGCGGCTTCCTCTGCGTGCCCCGGCATGACGAGGTGGCGTACCAGCATCCCGCGTCTGGCTAACCCATCGGGGCCGAACCTCAGGACACCGACCTGCCGGTGCATCTCTGCGATCGCGGCGCGAGCTCTCTGCGGGTAGTCCCATGCTCGCGCCAGGCGTCGGGAGGAGTCGGGTTCCCAGAACTTGAAGTCGGGCATGTAGATGTCGATCAACCCCTCCATGAGCTCGAGGGACGCGATCGCGTCGTACGCCGAAGTGTTGTACACAATCGGCACTCTGAGTCCGAGAGGCGCCGCAACAGCTATCGCCTCGACGAGCTGCGGCGCAACGTGTTCGGGCGTCACGAAGTTGATGTTGTGACAACCCTCCGCCTGGAGCCGGAGCATCAGCTCGGCAATCTGGTCGGCGGTCAGCTCCCGCCCCGCCTCCTGCGAGGAGATGTCCCAGTTCTGGCAGAAAACGCACTTGAGATTGCAGTACGAAAAGAAGATCGTCCCGGAGCCGTTCTGTCCGCGCAGGCAATCCTCCTCACCGAAGTGATGAAACGCGCTCGCAACGTACGGCCAGCGCCCCGTATGACACACACCCCTCTCGTCGAGGAGCCGATTGACGCCGCAATCCCTCGGACACGCCTTGCAGTCGGCAAGCTCGACCTGCGCTGCCTCGACCTTGGCGTCGAGGCCACCCTCGCGCCACGTGCGGAGGTAGACCGGCTCATGATCGTCGATCAGGAATCTCTCATCGAGTCCAGGAGCGAGCGTCCTCATCACCCGTAAGGGTACTCCGTGGAGACGCCGCGCCGGCGACGTTCCATACCGTCCCTTCGCCCGAGCCGCTGGGTTCGGCGCTAACCAATCTCCCACATCGTACGCAACTCGGAGTCGGGCGGCGCCTCACTGCGCCATTCCTCCCAGCAGCTCGCCTCGTTCAGATGGAGACACGAAGAAGGCCGTCCCCCCGCCAACAGCGCTCTCGAGATCGGCGAGATCGTGGTCCAGTCCCAAGCCGTCCCCGAGTTCCGCGAGCCTTGCCGCGATCATGAGCATCGTTCCGGACCGCACCGCTTCGCCGCTTACAGCGCCAGATGCAGGCGGAGTGCGTCGTCGATCTCAAGCATCAGAGGTGCTGCGACCTGCCCGAGCACCTGCCCGACTCTGTCCACGG
>JASJYA010000020.1 GCA_030125685.1 Actinomycetota bacterium | reverse complement strand
CACCAATCCGATCGAGCTGTTCGACGGCTGTCAGATCGATGACTTTCGCCTCGTGGACGGTCCACTCCACAGAGGTCGAGCGCTCGGCGATCTTGCGCTCCAACGCAGTCAAGTGACGGCCCGCTTCAACGTAGACGCCCGTGAGGATGCGCTCGCGGCTCGCCGCGATCTCGGAGTGGATCTTGTCCGCGCCCTCCGAGACGGTCCGGGCCTCCGTTCGAGCCGACCGAAACGGTGGGTTTCGGCGATCAATACGCCGATCATGTCTTCAACCTTCCCGGACCGCCGCCCGCTTGGCCCCTACGACCCTCTGCGTGCGACCGGGTGGTCTTGTATCCAGGCATAGAGACAATACGGAGGTTCAGGTTGTTCCGCAAGAGAATTCTTTTGTACACCTGGAACGAGAGCGTCAGGTGGCGTACGCTATCGGCATGGATCGCATTCACGTCGAACTGGACAAGCCGTGGCTCACCGTCGCTGATATCTGTGAATACATGGACGTGTCGACCTTTGTCGTCACATCTATTCTGCGGACCGGAGCGCTCCCGGCTGTGAAATTCGGCCGTGAGTGGCGCGTGTCGCGCGACGACTTTGAGGACTGGATCAATGACCAGAGAGCCTTCAGCGATCAGCCTTCAGCCATCAGCGGCGCCCCCGTCTCCGACGAGTTGAAGGCTGAAGGCTGAGGAACCCCCCTCTGTCCCTCGTGCTTCGGGACATCTCCCGCGCTTCGCAGGAGAGAGGCTTTTCTCCGTTAGCCTCGGGGTCATGTCCACCGTCGCCATCATTCTTGCAGCCGACTCTGGATCCAGGTTCGTCGGCCCGAAATACCTTGCGGATATTCGTGGGAAGCCGATGCTTCAGTGGGTCGTAGATAGCTGCATGGATTGGCCCGTCGAAGAACGAATCGTCGTGCTCGGATCAGAAGCCGACCGGATCGTTGATGCCGTGGACTTCGGCGACATGACAGTCGTGATTGATTCGGAGTGGTCAGAGGGGAGCGCCTCGCCTCTTCGGGCTGCGCTCGACCTCGCGTCGCGAGATCAATCGGTCTCGGCCTGTGTCATTGCTCGGGGAGACCAGCCGGATGTGAAAGTGTCGACGGTTGCGGCGCTGCTCGAGGTTGCTGCTGACACGGAAGCGGACACGGTCGTTCCCAAATATCGATACGTGAGCGGCTGGCCCATCATCCTTGACTACTCGATATGGGAGCACCTTCTCGCAGCCGAAGGATCTGTTGACCTCCCGGCGGTCGCTGCATCCCACGCCACGTCGCCAGAGCAGGTCTGGTTTGATCACCTCCCGCCTAAAACCTACGAGTCGCCCGATGACCTCGCGTAGTTCATCCTTCACTTCACACGAGCATCGCGATTTGAGTAGTCTCGGCTGATGCGTTGTAAGCCGAGACGGTTGGGGAGGACATAAATGGCATCGATTTCGTCGATACGGTCGATCGGTCATCGAAACGCGACGAAGTTGCGTAAGTCGAAGGTCAGAACGACAGAGTCGTTGCTCGACCAAGCTTCGACTCGAAAGGGGAGGACAGAGGTCTCGCAGCGCACGGGCATTGCAACAGCCGACCTGTTGCGATGGGCACATCAGGCAGACATGATGCGAATGGGTGGTATCGGATCTGAGTACGCCGATCTCCTGGCCGCCGTCGGCGTCGATACGATCAAGGTGCTTCGGAGACGAAACGCTGAGAACCTCATGGACGCCATGTCGCAAATCAACACCAGGCGCAGACTCATACAGAGGCTGCCCACTTCGGAGATGGTGCAGAGTTGGATTGACGCCGCAGGCACAACCGATCCGATGGTGACGAGTTAGGCAGGTTTCAGCTGTCATCTATCAGCTATCAGGTCTCAGCTGTCAGGAAGCGATCGGCGGAGTTTCGTACGAAAGCAGAGGTGGGCTAGCAGACGGACCCACCTCTCGGTTGAGCGATACTCTTCGCTACTTCTTGGTGGCAGCCTTCGTCGACGCAGCCTTTGTCGACACAGTCTTCGTCGGCGTAGCCTTCTTAGTAGCCGCTGCCTTGGATGTCGCCTTCTTCACAGGTACCTTCTTGGCGGGCGCAGCCTTCTTCTTCGGCGAAGCCTCCGCCACTTCTTCGGTCACCCGCGTTGCAGGAAGGAAGGAGTCCTTCCAAGAGACGAGAACGTGTTCCATCTGCTCACGGAGCTTCGCAACCTGGTCCTGGATCTGATCAACGTCGATCTTCTCCTGTACCGTGTCGACGGTAGCTTGGGCGCGCTCACCGACGTTCTTCTCGCCGACCTGCACTTCGCTGACCTTCTCGATGCCCTTGCCGGTGAGGCCTTGGGCCTTCTCGAAGAATGTCCTGGCGGTCTCGGTCGCCGTGTCCGCGGCTGAACTTCCGAAGTCCTTGGCCTTGTCGAAGTAGGCGCCGGCGTTGCCCGCAACGCTCTTTGCTGTGTCCACCCCGAAGTCCTTTGCCTTCGTGGCGTACTCGACGGTTCCGTCTGCGATCGTTCGGGCCGCCTTGGTGGCGGCGTCTTTCTGTGTCTTGAGGTCGATCATGATTCCTCCTGATCCTTCGTGATGAAGCTCTCGTAGATCTCCATCAGTGCTTGTTTCTGGCCGTGCGTGAGCTGCTGGTCCGACTCAATCGCCGGACGGACACCTGGCCCCTCGACCGGGTCGAGAAGGCCTGCCCGCTCGTAGAGTGTCTCTGTCCGGATGGCGAGCGCTTGCGCGATGGAGCGCAGTATCTCGGCCGACGGCTTCCTGATTCCACGTTCTATCTGTGACAGGTACGGATTGGAGACACCGGTCATCTCCGCGAGCTTCCGGATCGACAGAGCGCTGCGTTCGCGCTGTTCTCTGATGAACGATCCGACATCGGGGAGGTGTGGCGTCTTCACGTACTTGCAGTATACAGCATAGCGCTTGCTAATGCAAGCAGCAGCCAGGTAACAGGCGACAGGCGACAGGTGACAGCCAGCACATGCTGACCTGTGACCTGTGACCTGTCAAAAGGCTGTTCTGCGTTCTGACAGCATGTCGTCGAGAGCAGCCTGGATGGTGCGACGTATGTCCTCGGCTCTCTCGAGCTGGTCGAGTGCATCAAGATGGTGGCTTGGGGCCGACGGCTGTACCGGCGGGAGGAACCTGATGCGCCACCGGATCGGAAGAGGGAACGGGTTCAATACAATGGCGATCTCCTCGACGCGCTGGTCAGGGAAGAACATTCGGAACACCTTCGCGAGGCGTTTCGATACCATCACCGCGGGGTGTACCTCCTCAGAACCCACGATTGCCACCGGAACGATGGGCGCAGAGGCTTCTTCAGCGATCTCCGCGAATCCACCTCTTCCGAGCCTGCCGACACGGTACGCGTCCCAAGCAGGCTTCATGAAGCCGTGTTCACCCTCGGGGAACACGCCGAGAAGGTGCCCTCTGTCGAGAAGTTCACGGGCATCGTCCCTGGCTGCATAGGCGGCGCCGACCTTTCGATAGAGGTGGGAGACGACCGGCAGCATGTTGAAGATCTCGGTTCCGATGATCCGGACCCTTCGGGGGATTCGCGCTTCATTCATGACAGCGAGCGAGAGCATTGCGGCGTCGTAAGGCAGGGCCGCGCCGCCGTGATTCGCAACGAGAACGGCGCCGCCTTCCATGGGGACGTTGTCGATGCCATCAACCTCGACGCGGAAGTAGTCGAAGTACAACACGTTGAGCACATGCCACGCCATCTCAGCGATCACGGGGTCGAGTCCGAACGGATCGATGTCGTAGGTAGCGAGAGAGAGATGGCGCCAGAGCTGCGGCCAAGCGTGGAATCCAAGGCGTCCGGTGAGAGGAGTTGCATGGTCAGCAATGCTCCCATCACCGTGGAGACCGCATCGCTCCGTGTCGATCATAACGGGGAGCCCGCACGCGTGGCCTTCAATGCTCGCCCACTCACAGTGCCTGGTCTCGTCCACGAACGTGCTGAGCCTCTCGTACAATCGCTCTCGACGCGCCTTGGCCTCGAATCGGTCCGCAGGGTCGAGGCCCGGGATGTGTAGCCCTCCGGGACTCTCAACATCCGGCCGAGAGGAATCAGCAGGCGGCGTCGACTCACTGAGCGCTTCGAGGAGTTCGGCTTTGGTCATGGTCGACCTCCCTGCAACATCACGTTCTCGTGCGATCGCGAGTAGTTCTCTCTTGGTCATCGACGCGAAATCTGCTTGGGTCACGCCGCCCCCTTCGGCTTGTAGCCATACGCGCTCAGCACCGTCTGCCTGCATGTGTGGATCGGCTCGAAACCAAGTGTCTCGGACATAGCGGTCGTATCGACGACGCGCCCGTATTTGAGCAGGTCCCTGAGGTGGCGCGGTACGTCTATGCCGAACCGCGACAGGCCGCCGAGGGCGGTGTCGAAGAGGCGGCCGGGGAGCGGCTGGGGAATGCGCCTTCCGAGGCGGAGGATTCTCGAGAGGTACAACTGGCCCCGTCCTGCGACGTTGAAGGTTCCGGAAACCGGATGATCCGCCGCGTGCTCAAGAGCTCTGACAGCGTCGCTCTCATGCACGAACTGGAATCTCGGATCGAAGCCCATGAGTGTTGGTACCGTCGGCAGCGTCAGGTATCGGCTGATCGGGTTCCCAACGTGTGGCCCGAAGACCGGCGCGAAGCGCAGAACGGTGAACGACACGTCGGGATGTCGCTCGGCGGCTTGCGCTATGAATCGTTCCATCTCCGTGAGATCTCTCTGGAACTTGCTTGGCGTTCCCTGTGGTCGAGTCGATTCGTTGAGAACCGAAGGGTTGCGGGGGCTCGCTCCGTAGAAGGCCGTGTCGGATTTTACGACAACCCGACGCACCGTATCGAGTCGTTCGATCGCGCCGAACAACGCGAGAGAGCCGAGGATCCGTTCCTCCGCCTCCGTGTTCCTCCCCCTCTCTGACGTCGGATGAACAGACTGGAGATGGAAAACGACGTGGGGCGCGACTTCGAGGACGTATCGCGCAAGCGTGAGCCGGTCAAGAGCGAGGCGCTGGAAGTCGGAGGCGAACTCGACGCGCGGTTCCTGATCATCGACGGCGAAAACCTCGAGGTCCGTTCGACGCTCGAGATGACGCGTAAGATGGCCACCGATCCACCCCGCAGCCCCGGTGATCAACACCCGTTCCATGGGTGTCAGGGTAGAGCGGAATGCGAGGGCACTAGCCTCTCGCTATTCCAACCAGAGAGAACCCATGCGAGGAGACCAATTTTCCACCGTCGACGGTGCCGGCTGATGCCGAAGGCGGGAGTAATCGGCACAGGGCTCGTCGGAGGGTCCATTGCGGGAGGACTCACTGACGCTGGATGGCGAACAATCGGATATGACCCGGACCCTGAGGCGATCGGCGTCGCACGGGATCGTGGGCTCGTGAGTGCTGCCGCGAGTTCCGTTGCCGGCGTCATCGCAGAGGCTCCGGACGTCGTCGTGGTTGCTGCTCCCCCAAAGGCGACAATCGAGATTCTCGCACACATGGACACGCCTCTCGTTGTCATGGATGTCTCGGGCGTCAAGGGGAAGATCTTGGCGGCAGCGAAGCACCTGCCGAACTTCGTCGGCACACACCCCATGGCTGGTCGAGAGACTTCAGGGCCGAAGGCGGCGTCGGTCGCGCTCTTCAGGGGCGCGATGTGGGTAGTCGTTGAAGATGGGCCGCCCGGGGCGACCGCGTGGGCCGTCAAGGTCGTTGAGACACTCGGCGCGAATGCGGTCTTCATGTCGGCTGAGGCACACGATCAAGCCGTTGCGGCCATCAGCCACCTACCGCAGCTTCTCGCTGCCGGGCTCCTCGCGTCTGCAGCAGACACACCCGAGGCGATCGACCTTGCGGCCGGCAGCTTCCGCGATCTGACGAGGGTCGCAGCCTCCCTTCCGCTTCCGTGGGTCGAGATCCTCAAGACGAACAGCGCCGCTGTGCTCGGCGCCCTGGAGGCGTTGCGGGCGCAGCTCTCTGCTGTAGAGATGGCGATCACATCAGACGACGATGATCTCCTCACCTATCTGTCGAAGTCGCGCGATATGCGCCAGTCACTCGGTTCACCTGAGGTCGCGGTGCGCGTCATGCTTGCAGACGAACCTGGCGAGATCGCGAGAGTCGGCCATGCCTTGGAGGAGTGCAGGGTCGATGTGAGGGATATCCAGATGAGGCACGCGCCCCACGGAGGCGGAGGTATTCTGACATTGGCCGTCCGCGCCGGTGAGGAGCAGACCCTGAGGCACGCGCTCACCGCTGCAGGGCTCCTGACGGTTTCCTAGCCGATGTCAGCGTCGGTTACGATGGCTGTGGAGGCGAGATGATTCCAGAAGAGCCGCGATTCACGATCGGGATGGAAGAGGAATACTTCGTGGTTGATCGCGATACGCGCGACCTCGTCCCCGACATCCCTGACTCACTGCTCAAGAAGCTTGAACGCCCCCCCGTCGGGGCCACGAGTCCCGAGTTCATCCGGTCACAGATAGAGATCGGCACACCGGTATGTGAGGACGTCACGGAGCTCAGGGAGCACCTCGGCACGTTGCGACGGTTCGTCTCGGACACCGTTTCGGAGCACAACATGGCGATCGTCTCGACATCGACCCATCCGTTCGCAACATGGGAGTCCCAGCGGCACGTGAACAAGGAGAGGTACATCCTCCTCGCTGAAGCGCTCCAAGGCGTCGTTCGCAGGCTCCTTATTTGCGGGATGCACGTCCACGTCGGCATCGAAGACCGCGATCTTCGCATCGACCTCATGAATCAGGTCACGTACTTCTTGCCGCATCTCCTCGCCTTATCCGGATCGTCCCCGTTCTGGCAGGGGGAGGACACGGGGCTCAAGAGCTATCGCCCCGCGATCTTCCGGGCCTTGCCGAGAACCGGCATGCCGGACGAGTTCACGAGTTGGTCAGACTATGAGAGGCACGTCGACGTCCTCATCGATACGGGAGTGATCGAGGACGCTTCGAAACTGTGGTGGGACATCAGGCCGTCGTCGCGCTATCCGACCATCGAGATGCGATCCGCCGACATCTGCACCCGCTACGAGGACGGTATCACCATCGCTGCGCTGTATCAGGCTCTGATCGCCACGATGTATGAGCGTCGGAGGCACAACCAACGGTGGCGTATTTATTCGCGCATGTTGATCTCAGAGAACTCCTGGAGGGCACAGCGGTACGGCGTCGACGAGTCCCTCATCGATTTCGGTCGCTCCGAGCTCGTGCCCATGGCCGATCTCATGGAGGAGTTGATCGACCTTGTTGGCGAACAGGCTGAGGTTCTCGGCGCCCTCGACTACGTCAAGCGCATCCGGGGAATCGTCGCCAACGGCACGAGCGCCGACCGGCAACGGGGTGTGTATGAGAACGCTCTCCAGGATGGAGCGGAAAATGCCGAAGCGCTGCGCGTAGTCGTCGATCACCTGATAGTTGAGACGCTGGAGGGCCTGTGACACGGAGCCTGCGTATCGGCGGGGCGCAGCTCGATCTTATCGTCGGGGATCTGGCGGGCAACGAGTCCGCGATTCTGCACGCAATGGAGTGGGCGCAGAAGAACGACGTCGATGTGCTCATTCTCCCTGAACTCGCCATCTCCGGCTACCCACCCGAGGATCTGGTGTTGAGGCCGGGATTCGTGGATGAGAATCTTGCGGTACTCGACCGGCTGGCGTCGCAGTCGGGATCGACAGCGACGGTTGTCGGGTTCGTTGATCGCCTTCCCGGGAGTCAGATGGACGACGATGCTATGGGCCGGTCGGTCACGAATGCAGCAGCGGTGATCGCCAATGGTGAGATCAAGAGCATCTATCACAAGAAGCTGCTCCCGACGTACGGCGTCTTTGACGAAGGGAGATACTTCGCTGAGGGGCGCACTCCGCTCTCGCTCCACGAGTTCGCAGGAGTGGCGTGCGGCGTGTCGATCTGTGAGGACATCTGGGACGCCGAAGGTCCGCCTACCGGCCAGGCGATCGGTGGCGCCGAGGTCCTCCTCAACATCAACGGCTCGCCGTATCACATCGGAAAAACCCACGAACGAACACAGATGCTCACGGAGAGGGCGATCGCCGGTGGCGTGTACATCGTATACGTAAACGCTGTCGGCAGCCAGGACGAACTCGTGTTTGACGGCGCCTCGATGGTAATCGCGCCGGATGGAACGCTCGTCCACAGGTCGCCACAGTTCGATGAGGACCGGTTCTTTGTCGATCTCGCCATCGAGGGACACATCGCGCCGTTGCTCCCTGTCATCAGCGTCACCGATGCGCGGCCGGGGTCCAGAACCCAGGTGACGCCGTCTATCGCGCCACTGCTCGGCCAATACGAAGAGATATACAACGCGCTGTGTGCCGGGCTGTACGGATACGTGACCAAGAACGGTTTTCATGAAGTGGTGATAGGGCTCTCTGGCGGCATCGACTCTGCACTCACCGCTGCCATCGCTGCTGATGCGCTCGGACCCGACGCCGTGCATGGAATCACCATGCCGACGAGGTACTCGTCGACCGGGTCCGTCGATGATTCGTTCGATCTTGCAGACAGGCTCTGCATACGAATCGACACGGTCGCCATCGAACACATCTTTGAGGGGTTCCTCGATGCGCTCGGTCCGCTCTTCGCCGGAACACCGGAGAATGTCGCAGAGGAGAACCTTCAGGCGCGCATACGGGGAACGATGCTCATGGCTGTTTCGAACAAGTTCGGGGGCATGGTGGTCGCCACAGGGAACAAGTCTGAGATGGCCGTTGGGTACGCGACGTTGTATGGAGATATGGCAGGAGGCTTTGCTGTACTCAAGGACGTGTACAAGACGATGGTGTATGACCTCTCGAACTGGCGCAACACCGGCGGTGAGGTCATCCCTCAGGTAATCATTGACAAGGAGCCGTCTGCGGAGCTTCGTGCGGATCAGCGAGACTCGGACTCCCTTCCGCCGTACGATGTACTCGACGAGATTCTCTACCGGTACATCGAACTCGACATGACCGCGGACGAGATCGTGGCCGCGGGGCACGACGACGCGCTGACCCATAGAATCGCAACGATGGTCGACAGAAATGAATACAAGAGGCGACAGGCTGCCCCTGGCGTCAGGATCACACAGAAGGCCTTCGGGAGGGACAGGCGGCTTCCGATCACGAACCGGTTTAAGCCATGACCTCCCGCACGATCGGTCCCGTTCTGATGAACGGTGTGCGCACCGAGCCGGCCGAAGCCGCTGTCTCTGTGTTCGACATCGGGTTCCAACGCGGCTACGGATGTTTCGAGGCGATGAGATCCTACGCCGACGGCGTGTTCAGGCTCGATGGTCACCTTGATCGGCTCGAACGCAGCGCCGCCCATCTGAGGATCGAACTGCGAGATCGCGAAGCACTGCGATCATGGTGCGTTGAGGCCGCGGAGGGGGGAGTGGGGGTGTTGCGCGTGTATGTGACCGGCGGCATGGACGCGGCACGCCCGGGGAGAGACAACATCATCGTCGTGTACCTCGAACCGGCCCCGGCGGCGCCGACAAGCGTACGTCTTGACCTGCTCGACGCGCCATGGCACGCTGACGGGAAGGTCAGCGAACTCACGGGGGCTAAGACTTTGTCCTACGGGCCGAACCTCGCAGCGACGATCGAAGCACAGTCGAAAGGGTTCGACGACGCAGCCCTCCTTGGGAGCGGCGGCATCGTGCTCGAAGGCCCCACCTTCTCGCTCGGGTGGGTGAAAGACGGCGTCGTGTTCACGCCGAGCTTGGAGAGCCACATCCTTGCGTCGATCACGCGGGAGGCGACGTTGGAAGTCGCCGAGCGCCTCGGCCTTCATGTGTCCGTCGGGCATTTTCACCGGTCCGAATTGACTGAGGCTGACGAGGTCTTCGTCATGTCAACGGTGCGTGAGATCATGCCGGTCACCGCGGTCGGCGACATCGATCTCGAACCGGGGCCTGTGACTGGAATGCTCCGTGCCGGGTTCAGGGAACTTGTCACTGAAGAACTCGCATGAGCCTGCTCGATGAGGTCGATTACTTGTATGAGCGTGCTGTGATGTTCCCTACGACTCTCTCGGACCAGGCGTTCGCGGACTGGACGGAGGCTGTGGGCGTCGGCCCTGAGATGGACAAGGAGAGTGCGAGGTACATTCGGAGGTGCTTGAACGTCTCGCGGAAGCTTGCGGCGTTCTGGTCTGCGCGCGACGTCGACGTTGATGATCCCGACGAGTGGAGGTCGCGGGTGGATCTCTCCCTCGGCGTGCGTGCCTGGAGGCCGCAGCTTGATCTCGCATCGCGCTTGCTCGACGCCTCTGGCGACGAAGCGGCATTCGGGCGCGTTGTCGAGTTGTTCAGGATCGTGAACAACGAGCCGTTCCTTGAAGGCGCGTCATATGAAGATTGGTTTGAGTCACGCCAGAACTGAGGCGTCCGGGTAGCATCCGAGGCATAGTGTTTGGATTCGTAGCGTTCAGTGCTCGCGCAGCGGTCGTGTTGGCTGTTGTGGCGGTTGCTATCGCGTCTTGCGCCTCATCGGCTTCGAACAGCACTACCTCTACTGACGGGGCGCCTCTGACGACGCTGTCAACGCCCCGGGGAACCGACGCTCCGCCACCTACGTCATCGAGCACGACATCTCCGCCGAAGAGGACATTGGGGCCTCCCGAATACAGGATCGTGGAGCGGATCGAGGGAGTTGGCGAGGGGGAGGGGGACACCGTGATCGTGCAACTGGATCCGGCTACCTATGGCTCGCTCACGGATATTGATCTGTACGACATCATTGTCGACGTCGTCGAACTCTTTCCTCCCATATCTGTCGTACACATTGTCGACGATCCGGCAGCAGCGAATATCGTCGGCGACCCTGACGCCTCCGAGGCCGATCGGAAGGCTGTGTTCGACAATTATCTGGCGAGGCTCGAAAACGGTTTCGAGATCACCTATTTGGGTCCCTTCGCCTCGTCCGGCACCGCTGTCCTGGGAAGCTGAAGGCTGTTTCCGAGCTCTCCAGACTGCTCACCTTGGTATCTGGTATCTGGCATCTATTCCTAGGCCAGCAGAATCGTTGCGGTCAGGAGGAATCCGGTGAACCCGACGATATCCGTCGTCATCGTCAAAAAGATGTTCGACGCAAGGGCGGGATCCTGGCCGAGTTTCTTCAACACAATCGGGATCCCGGAACCGACAGCGCCGGCAACGACGAACGCCACCCATACAGAGACGAAGATGATCATCGCGATCTCGACCGGTTCGATCACGGTGGAGCCTGCTTGAAAGAACCTGATGGTTACAGCTCCGATGAAGGCGGCCACGAGTGCCACAACCGTTCCGTCGATCAGGCCGATCGCCACCTCGCGTCTGATCGCCTTCCCCGCGCGTCCGGGCGGCAGATCGCCGACGGCCAAGGATCGGATGATCACCGCGATGCTCTGGGCGCCGGAATTACCCGCAAGCAGCGCGACGATCGGCATGTACGCGGCAAGTACGGCGTAGGTGGTGAGCGTCGACTCGAACCGTGAGATCCCTGCCGCGAGGAAGACTCCGACGATGAGATTGAAGAAGATCCAGGGGAGGCGTCTGCGTACGGATCGACCCACCGGTGTGAACACGGTCTCGTCCCCACCGGCGCCAACCATCACCGCGATGTCCTCCCCTGCCTCAGCGATGATCGCCTCAATGGCCTCGGCGACCTTGACCATGCCGACCAGGACACCCCGAGCGTTGACGACAGGGAGAGCGATCAGGCGGTATCGCTGGATGAGTTCCGCTACCTCCTCGCGGTCGGTGTCGGTGCGGACGCTCACGATGCCGGTCTCCATCAGGTCATCGAGACCCGTGTGAGGCCGAGCGAAGACGAGTTTCCTAAAGGGAACCACGCCCACGAGCCTGTCCCCTTCGTCCACAACGTAGACGTACTGCAAGTGCGATCCGAGCACGTCGTGAAGCCGTCGCAGCGCCTCGATCGCTTCACCCGACGACATTCCGACAGGGAGCGACGCCAGTTCCGTCGTCATCATCCCGCCGGCGGTGTCCGCGGCGTAGATGAGGAGCTGTTCGACCTCTCTCGCGGTCTCGTCGTCAAGTTCCGCGAGTACGGCCGTGCGGTCCTGGGCCTCGAGCGCTCCGATGATGTCGACCGCCTGGTCGGTCCTCATCTCTGCTACGAGTGCTGCGGCCTGGGAAGGTGTCAGCTCTTCGAGGACGTCGGCAGCAGCTTCGGGGTGCATCTCGTCGAGGACGTCGCCAGCCTCGCCTACGGGCAGTTCTTGGAGCAGGTCCGCCGCGCCCTCCTCGTCGATAGCTTCGAGAATGTCGGCAGCATCGTGAGGATCTTCGAGAGCGAGCTCCCCCCACGCTTCGTGGTGTGAATCGAGATAGTCCTCAGCCTCACTCGGGCGACGACGAGCGAGATCGCGGATCGCAGCGCCGAGACGGCCAGGACGCGAAATGCGGATTTTCATAGTGACCGCAGACTATCGCTCCGGTGCGCTCCGTAGTGTACTGCGGACGCGCAACGGACTCCCAGGGGGATGGGAGCCCGTCGCTAGTGTCTGTAGATTCTCCAGGGGGGACGAGAGAACCTACAGCTATATCACAGGCTCCCCAGGGGGGACGAGGGAGCCTGCGGAGGGTCGTCTGGCGACCCAGCACCCTGAGGATAGCCTATTTCGCGGCGAGTTCAAGTCAAATAGGTAATCTTCTCCGTCAGGAAACCAAAATGTTCCCGGAAGGCCCGTGCGCAAAAGCTTTCTCGATGATCCGGCCAATGGAGAAAGCTTTCGCGCCCTCGTCTGCAAGTGCGCTGAGAAGAGCGTTGACCAGCGGTTTGTCCACTGCCATGAGAAGGCCGCCACTGGTCTGGGCGTCGGCGAGTACCACCCGCATGTCGTCGTGGATGTGATCGTAGGTCGTCAGATGGGCGACCGCCGTGAGGTTCCGCTTCGTGCCTCCGGAGATCTCGCCCTTCGCGCAGAGATCGAGTACTCCTTCGAGGACGGGAACCGTCTCCGCGTCGATCTCGGCGCTCACGCCGGAGCCCCGTGTCATCTCCGAGAGGTGGCCAAGCAACCCGAAGCCTGTGACATCGGTAACGGCTTTAACGCCGATTCTTCGCGCAGCTGTGGCTGCTCCCCTATTGAGTTGCACCATCATGTCGACTGCCGCCCGCACTACCTCTTCGGACGCCGTACCGTGTTTTGCCGCTGTGGAGATGACACCCGTGCCCAGCGGCTTGGTAAGGATGAGCACCTGTCCGGGTTCGGCGGCGCTGTTGGTCGTGATCTCGCCCGGCGGAGCCATGCCTGTGACCGCGAATCCGTACTTCGGTTCGGCGTCGTCGACGGAGTGGCCTCCGACGACGGTGCAGCCGGCATCTTGCATGACGCTCAAGCCTCCCTTGATCACTCTCCCGAGGATGTCGAAGGAGAGCGTGTCGCGTGGCCACCCGACGAGCTGGAGCGCCGTGAGTGGATCGGCGCCCATCGCATAGATGTCGCTGAGGGCGTTCGCTGCGGTGATCCTACCCCAGTCGTACGGATCGTCGACGATCGGCGTGAAGAAATCCACCGTCTGGACGAGGGTGCGGTCGTCGCCGATGCGAAAAACCCCGGCGTCATCTGAACCCGGGATACCTACGAGGAGGTCCGGGTGCAGCGTTGCCGGGTGGTTGTGCGTATGACGCAGAACCTGCGTCAGCTCGTCAGGACCGAGCTTGCACGCTCAACCGGAGCCGTGGGAGAATGCCGTCAGGCGGATAGGTTCCATGGGGAGAAAGTAGTACGTAGTACGTACTACAAGGTACAGATGCCAGATACCAGATACCAGATACCAGAAGGCTGGAGGCGGAGGAAGCGTGAAGATTGCTGTTATCGGCGGGGGAACCATGGGGGTTGGAATCGCCCATCGGTTCGCGGTGAACGGGGCGGAAGTGGTCGTTGTTGACGTTGACCTTGCTGCCGCGGACGAGGCCGTGGCACGCATCCTCGCGACCCTGAGGACAGCCGCACGGAGAGGGAAGCTCGATGCCGCTGAGGTCGCTGCCGCCGGAGCGCGTGTCTCTGCGGCAGGTTCTATCACAGATCTGGCCTCGGGACTCGATCTGATCGTGGAAGCCGTGATCGAGGAAGTGTCTCTGAAGCGGTCGATCCTGTCCGCAGCGGAGAAGCAAGATCCGAGAGTTCTCGCCTCGAATACATCGAGCATCTCGATTGACGCACTCGCCGACGGTTTGGCGAAGCCGGAACGCTTTGCAGGTATGCACTTCTTCAATCCGGTGTGGGCCATGCATCTCGTCGAGGTGATCAGGGGGGAGGCGACATCGGAAGTGACGCTCAACTCCATCGCATCGATGGTTGAGTTCCTCGGCATGGAACAGGCTGTGATCAATGACGCCCCCGGATTTGCGACCAGCAGGCTCGGCGTACTTGTTGGGCTCGAAGCCATCCGCATGGTCGAAGAAGGTGTGGCGACCGCCGTCGACATCGATCGGGCGATGTCGTTGGGGTACCGGCATCCGATGGGGCCGCTCATGCTCGGGGATCTTGTGGGTCTTGACGTCAGGTTGAAGATCGCCTCTCATCTCGCATCGGTGTACGGAGAGCGATTCGAACCACCTGACCTGCTTCGGACCATGGTTGCCGACGGCAGGCTCGGCAAGAAGTCTGGAACCGGGTTCTACGACTGGACTTCAGGCTCACCCGTGCCTGTCGAGGAATCGTGAGATCATCGCGTGGATCACCGCGGGCTGATCGGCGAGCGGATTGTGGCCGGCCTCTTCGATGATTTCCAGCTGAGCATCAGGTATTCGGCGTGCCATCTCCCTGGCGATCGCAACGTAGGCGTCGTCCATCCGGCCGGCGATCACCAGGGTCGGAATCGAGACTTCGTCGAGCCGACTCCATACAACGGGCTGCGCGCCCTGCCCGTAACCGACGAGCGCCGAAGCGAGGCCACTGGCCGTATTTTCCTGCCTAACCGAGAGATCCCAGGCCCGGTACTCGACGCTCAGGTGGCTGAGCGACGTCAAACCCGTCGTCGTCCATTCGGCGATGAACGAGCCGATGCCCTGCTGCTCGATCCTGGCTGCACGATCGGCGTCTTGGGTTGATCTCGCCTGCCGTGCGCGTGAACCTCTGACACCGGCAGTTGCAGAGATGAGGATGAGCGCCGATATCGGGGATCTGTCATGGAGAGCTGCGAGCAGGCCGAGTCTTCCACCCTGGCTGTAGCCGATGACGGGCAGCGGCTTTGCGGCTGCGCCGGCGACATCGCAGACCGCGGCAGTCACGCTGGCCACGTCTGTCGGTTCGGATGCGCTCAGCCCGTGCCCTGCCAGGTCCGGCGCGATGATGGTGCGGTCGAGGAGATCGGCCGACGCTGCGAACTGCTCGCCTGTCAGAGAGAACCCGTGGAGCGCGACAACTTCAGGTCCACTGCCGAAGCGCCGGACATGAAGCACGTTGCTACGTGTCGGTGATCGGTATCTCGGTTGTAAGAACCTTGTACAGCACGGCAGCGATCGCTGCGACAACTCCGAGAACGATAAGTTTCTTCATGAGCAGAAGAATACTCTGGAATCTGGCATCTGGCATCTGGTATCTGGTATCTGGTGTCTGGTATCTGGCATCTCATTACCCTCCGCCTATGGCATGGTCCCTGCGCGCTCGGCGCATCTTTCCCTATGTCGCGTGGTTGACCTTGCTGCTCAACGTCCTCGTGATCCTGGGGGGCACTGTCGTGAGAGCTACGGGGTCTGGGGACGGCTGCGGCGCGAGCTGGCCGAAATGCGGTCAACAGTTTGTGCCGCCGAGCCCCGCTGTCGAGACCGTCATCGAATTCTCCCACCGCGCCTCCTCCTTCGCCGCAGCGTTGGCTGTAGCTGCGGTGTTCTTCCTTGCTCTTCGGGCATGGCCGCGGCGCCATGCCGTTCGGAGGGCGGCAACGCTCAGTGCCGTCCTCATCCTTGTCGAGGTGTCGCTTGGAGCAACTCTCGTGCTCTTCGGGTGGGTCGACGCCGATGTCTCGATGGGCCGCATGATCGTCGTGCCGCTCCACCTCGTGAACACCTTCATGCTGCTCGGCTCGACAACCGTGACGGCGTGGTGGGGGTCGGGATTCCCGCTTCCAAGAACCGAGGGGAAACGCCGATCCATCAGATGGCTCTGGGCCGGAGTTGCTGTCCTGCTCGTGCTTGGCGCCACCGGAGCGCTGAACGCGCTCGCGGACACGATCTTCCCTTCGGGCGTCGGTGCGGGGGATGTCACTGACGAATTCGGCGGAACCGCGCCGCTTCTGCTGCAACTTCGAATCGTCCACCCGATCGTCGCGGTAATCGGTGGTCTCATGGTGGGATGGATCGCCGCCGAGACGGCAAAGCGAGGGTCGCGACGTACCAGGCGGCTCGCGGCGATCGTAAGCAGCGTCGTCCTTGTGCAGTTCTTCATCGGCATCGCCAATTTCTACTTGCTTGCACCGCTGTCGATGCAGGTGATCCACCTCCTGGTTGCAGACGTGCTGTGGATCTCATTTGTTCTGTTCGGGGCTGCGTGGCTGGGTGATCCTATTGAAGCGAAAAAGCCCGAGGGTGTACTCGCATGAATGGCCCCGATACGACCGAACGTGTGCACACCTCCAAGGTGAGGGCGTACATTGAGCTGACAAAGCCTCGCATCATTGAGTTGCTTCTGATCACGACTGTCCCTGCAATGGTCGTTGCAGAACGCGGTTGGCCTGGTTGGTGGCTCGTAGCCGTTGTTCTTGCAGGCGGTACGTTGTCTGCGGGGGGCGCCAACGTCATCAACCAGGTGTACGACCGCGACATCGACCGGATCATGAAGAGAACCGCCGGTCGGCCGATTCCGACGGACCGGATTTCGCCGAAAGCCGCAACATGGTTCGGCGTGGCTTTAGGGGTCGCTGGATTCGCCATCCTCACCGTTGGATCGACGCTGCTTGCGGGGTTGCTATCTCTTGCTGCGTTTGGGTTCTACGTGCTCGTATACACGATGGTGCTGAAGCGAACGACAACCCAGAACATCGTGATCGGCGGCGCCGCAGGAGCGGTCCCCGCACTTATTGGGTGGGCTGCAGTGACCGGAGATCTGTCTGTGGCGCCCTGGCTCATGTTCGCAATGATCCTCTTTTGGACGCCACCCCATTTCTGGGCGCTCTCGCTCAAGTACGAGGAGGACTACCGGCTGGCGAAAATCCCGATGCTCCCCGTCATCGCGGGCGACGAGTCAACGTTCAAAGAGATCATCTGGTATTCGGTCATGACGGTTGGTGTGAGTTTGATGCTGGTTCCAACGGCGAGCCTGTCGTGGGTGTACGCGGGGGCTGCTGGTGTGCTCGGCATGGTGCTGATCTTCGGCTCGATAAGGCTTCGTTCTGACCGAGCGAGAGCCATGCGTTATTTCGGGTTGACGAATTTGTACCTTGCCGGAGTTTTCATCGCCATGATGGCCGACTCTCTTGTCAACGGGCTAGACAGCGGAGCCCCGGTGGTGTGGCTCATTGCCGCGACTTTCCTGGTCCTAGTCGGTGCTGTCGGGATAATCGTCACCGAGGCGGCGTCGAACATGCGCGCACCGGGGGTTTCACGAACTCGCCATGCGACCGAGATCGGCGTAACAATGGCGTTCGTGGCCGGACTCACGGCTGTGGTATGGATCGACGCTTCGCAGCGCCTCTTGTTCACGAACCTCTAGGCTCCCTGGCTGTGGCTGATACCGCGCCGATCCGGCCCGAAGAGCGCTTCGATGAGGAGCGAGTTGCGGAGTACTTGCACCGGGTGCTCCCGCAGCTCTTCCCCTGCACCGATGTGATCTTCGATCAGTTCCCCGGTGGGGCGGCCAATCTCACGTATCGGGCGAGATGCCCTGAAGGTGAAGAGTGGGTACTGCGCCGGGCGCCACTCGGCGAGGTAGCCAGGGGGGGCCACGATATGGCGCGAGAACACAAGGTTCTCTCGCGCCTGTGGAGGGAGTTTCCGCTCGCGCCGAGGGCGTACCACTACTGCGATGACGAGGAGATCATTGGGAAGCCATTCTTCGTGATGGAACGAAGACGTGGAGCCGTCGTTCGCACCGACTGGCCGGATGGATGGGTGGATGACTCTCAGCGCAAACGAACCGTTGCTGAGTCGCTCGTTGATTCGTTGTGCGATCTCCACGCCGTCGATCCAGACGCCGTCGATCTCGGGGGCCTCGGAAGGCCAGATGGCTTCGTGGAGCGCCAAATCGAGGGGTGGACGAGGCGCTGGGACGCCGCAATGACGCGACCCGTGCCAGACATGGAAGCGGTCGCCGGGCTGCTGCGTGCGAGCCTACCCGGAGCGAATCGCGCCGCCATCTTGCACAACGACTTCAAGCTTGACAACACGATGATCGGGTCCGACGGGAGATTGGTCGCCGTCTTCGACTGGGACATGGCGACGCTCGGAGATCCGCTCGTCGACCTCGGTACGATGCTCGCGTATTGGGCGCAGCCTGACGATCCCACCTTTCTTGTGTTCGGAGAGAACGCCGTGGCCATCGGTGAGGTGATGCCCAAGACAGAGGTGCGTGAACGATACGCAGCGAGGTCTGGAATCGATGTATCTCGGGTCTCGTTCTACGAGGGACTTGCGCTGTTCCGAATCGCGGTGATCATCGAGCAAATCTACGCCCGATACGTCGCCGGGCAGACAACCGACGCTCGGTTCGCAGGATTCGAGCCACTCGCTCCACGGCTGGCCGGCGCCGCGCGCGCCCTGCTGTCTTGACCTTGTTGAGTAGAGCAGGCTCGGCTAGGTTCAGTAGCCATATCCGAGTTGGCGGAGACTGATGGCAGACGACAGGATCGATAAACTTCGCGAGGAGATCGACGCGATCAACGAGCAGCTCTTATCGCTCATAGCCGACCGTCAGGACGTCTCCGTCGCGATCGGAGCGCTCAAGGCGGAGCGGGGGCTGCCACTGTATTCGGAGGATCGCGAAGCCAGACTCCTTGAGAAATTTCGAAGCGACGCAGCGCGCATGGATCTCGATCCGGACTACGTCGAGGATCTCATGCGGGTGGTGCTCCAATACTCCAGGGCGGCTCAACGCAGGAAGGCCAGAGACGACTCGTGATGACGGTTGTGACGGGCGCCGACGGCGCGGATCGGTGCTGGTGGGGCAGTGGAGACACTGACTATGAGCTGTATCACGACACAGAGTGGGGCTTCCCCCAGGGAGACGATCATCGGCTGTTTGAGAAGATCTGCCTTGAGGGTTTCCAGTCCGGCTTGAGCTGGCTGACGATTCTGCGAAAACGCGAGAACTTCAGGGAGGCGTTCGCCGAATTCAACCCTGAGGTCGTAGCGTCCTACACCGTAGCCGACGTTGCGAGGCTGCTCGGTGACGCGGGGATCGTGAGGCATCGGGGCAAGATCGAGGCGACGATCAACAACGCGAAACGAGCCATTGAAGTCGGTGAGGAGCGCGGGTCGCTTGCTGCGTACTTCTGGTCGTTCGAGCCGCCTCGCGGCGACTCTCCCACCGATATCCCTTCGATAACCGATGCGTCAACGGCTCTGTCGAAGGATCTGAAGAGGCGCGGCTGGCGCTTCGTAGGACCGACCACGGCGTACGCCTTCATGCAGGCAATGGGCCTGGTGAACGATCACCTCGAAGGGTGTTACGTGCGCGAGCAAGCAGAGACAGCCCGAGAGGTTTTCGTCACCACGTCCTCCCTTTAGGGGGGCCTGCGAGCCTGGAGGAGCTGGAAGAGCTAGGAGACGGGGCTCGCGGGTTCGCGCTCCCCCTGCATCGCTCTGCGGTCCCCCCTGAAGGGGGGACGTGTCTCAGATCTCATTAATCACTCGAATTCGCTGCGGGATTCTCGTGTCATGAGTTCGTGTAAGGCCTGGCCGACGTCGGCGTTGTCGTACAGTACGGCGCCGACCTTCTCGGCGATCGGCATCTCGACACTGTGTCTGTCTGCGAGCGCGAGCACACCGCGTGTGGACTTAACGCCTTCGGCGACCATGCTCATCTCCTCGACGATGTCCTTGAGCTTCCTGCCCTGTCCAAGTCCGTATCCCACCTGATGGTTTCGGCTCTGGGTGCTGTTACAGGTCGCGATGAGGTCACCGAGTCCCGCAAGGCCTGCGAAGGTACGCACGTCCCCGCCCATCGCGACTCCGAGCCTCGTCATCTCGGCGAGCGCCCTGGTGATGAGGGTGGCCAACGTGTTGTCCCCGAGTCCTCTTCCGGCCGCCATACCTGCTGCCATGGCCATCACGTTCTTGAGCGCTCCGCCACTCTCAGACCCGATTACGTCAGGGTTGGTGTACACACGGAGACGCGGGCTGGTGAACACCTGCTGAATCGATCTTGCCTCGTCCTGATCCTCCATGGCGATCACCGTCGCCGCCGGCTGGCCTTCCATGATCTCGCGGGCGAGATTCGGGCCCGTGAGCACACCCACGACTGATCGGTCATGGTTCGGCAGCACATCCATCGTGACCTCGGTCATACGCATGAGCGTCCCTGCTTCGATCCCTTTGGTGAGCGAGAGAATCGGAACATCAGCCGCGATCGCGTCTTTCATCTGCACCAGAACATCCCGGTAGCCGTGGGAAGGCACACCCATAACGATCACGGACGCATCGGTTGCCGCTTGATGCAGGTCATTGGTCGCGACGAGTTCGGGGGAGAGTTCGAATCCCTTCAGGTATCTCTTGTTGCGATGGGTTCTGTTGATTTCCCTGGCGACCTCGGCTCGTCGAGCCCAGATCGTTGTCGGTACGAAAGGCGCGCAGAGCGAGGCAACCGTCGTCCCCCAAGACCCCGCCCCGATGACCGCGTATTTCATAGGCGCAGCATACGCTGTGCCAGAACTGAGAACTGAGAACTGAGAACTGACACCTGACCATCGGATTCTCGCGACATGCCTGAACCTCGGCGACTCCGGCTGCGACGCGATCCTCGTAACGAAGGACGCAGCGCTCCGAATCAAGGGGGCGCAACTCGGCATCGAAGTCGAGGACTATCGGGGTGACACGGTGCAGGTCGACGAGTCCTACAGCGGTGTTGCGGAGGTCGAGGTCGACGCAGACGTGATCGACGAGATCTACGAATCGGGAAAGGCTGAAATCCCTTTCCATGACGCCATTATCAACCGTATGTATCGCCTTTCGGAGGACTCTCCGCCCTGATCGAAAAATTCAAAGGCAACCCCATGTTCGGCCACATCACGATGGAGAGGACAGTCTGCAGTCCGCTTGCAGAACTGGCGCCAAAGCTTCTTTGATAGCCGTCAGCCGTCAGCCGTCAGCTCTACTACGAAACGTCTGAAACGATTCGCCTCGTCGTGGGGGAGGCGCACGGTGACGGTGGATCCGGTGTCGTTGTGCTCCGTTGCGAGAACTTCGGCCGAGCTGTGGAGGTCCGCGAGGATATCACCGCGGTCGTAGGGGATCTCGAGGTGGAGTTCGATCGTCGTTGCTTGGAGACCCGCAACGATCGCGTCGAGGAGGCCGCCCACACTTTCACCTGTCATCGCTGAAACGAATACCGCGTCGGGATGGAGCGCAATCAGGCGGGCCACGGTTGTGCTGTCTGTTGCATCGATCTTGTTGAACACGACGATCTCGGCAACGCTGGCGGCGCCAATCTCGGTGAGGACCTGACGAACCGAGATGATCTGATGATCCGGGTCCGGGTCGGAGGCGTCAACGAGGTGTACGAGCAGATCGGCGTCCGCTACCTCTTCGAGCGTTGACTGGAACGCTTCGATGACTTCGTGCGGCAGATCCCGGACGAACCCGACTGTGTCCGAGATCAACGCTGTGTGGCCGTGCGGGAGATCGAGCTTCCTCACCGTGGAATCAAGGGTCGCGAAGAGTTGGTCCTCGACGAGCACGTCGGAGTCTGTAAGCCGGTTGAACAGCGTCGACTTGCCTGCATTCGTATACCCGATGATCGCGACGATCGAATCGCCTGATTCCTTTCTTGCCTTGCTGCGAGTCTTGCGCGACCGGGAGGCGTCCTTGAGTTCCTTCTCGATTTTCCGGATCCGCTCGAGAATGCGACGGCGGTCTGTTTCGAGCTTCGTCTCACCGGGACCTCTCGTGCCGATGCCTGCTCCGAGGCGGCTGAGTTCGATGCCCTTTCCATGGAGTCTCGGCAGCCGGTAGCGGAGCTGCGCAAGCTCCACCTGCATCATGCCCTCCTTGGTGTGGGCGTGCTGAGCGAAGATGTCAAGGATCAGGGCGACACGGTCCACGACGTCGCACTCGAACGCCTGTTGGAGATTGCGCTGCTGGGCAGGCGTGAGGTCGTTATCGAACACGACGACATCGATGTCCTCCGCTTTGGAGAGAGAAACGAGTTCACTGAGCTTCCCGCTGCCAATGAAGGTTGCCGCGTTCGGCCGCTCTCGGCGCACGAGTACCGATTCGACAGGCTCAGAACCCGCGGTGTCGGTGAGCAGTTCGAGTTCCCGCAGACTCGCTTCACCGTCGGTGCGTCCCCGCTTCGACCGTATGAGGCCGATCAGAAGCGCTCGCTGCCGAGCGACGTCGAGGTCGGTGACGGACGCCGTGAGGCGTTGACGTTGGCGGCCTGAGCGTGAGGCGTCGGTCCGGGACATGAGCCAACGGTAACGCATCGGGAAGAAGACTGTTGCTCGCGGGCGCCGAACATGGCTACTCTGTACGGTCTCACGGGTAAGGCCCGTGCCCTGAACCAAATTGGAGGAAGAGATGAACGACAATCTCAAGAAATGGTTGCCATGGATAGCGGTCGCAGCGGTTGCGCTGATCGTTATCGTGGTCATCGCGATCAACACGGGCGACGACGACGTCGCGATCGGGACAACGACGACCACCGGGGCCGTCGATACGACGACCACGACTGAGGCGCCGGACGACACCACGACAACCGAAGCACCCGAAGAGAAGCCTGAACCAGGACCGCTCGGCGCCGTCGAGCTGGCGCCAGGCGAGGACATCCAGATTCGGAGTCTTCAAGCGATCACCGGTGACGTAGCGTTCCTTGGTGTACCGAACCAGCGCGGCCTCGAGCTGGCGATCGAGGACTTCGGCCCCATCGCGGGGCACAACGTCTCATTCGGTACTCCCCTCGATGACCTCTGCTCGGCAGAGGGCGGTCAGGCCGCAGGCCAGACCATCGCCTCTGACGACAAGGTCATCGGCACGATCGGAACTTCTTGTTCCGGAGCAGCGGTTGCTGCATCGCCCCTCATCTCTGCGGCAGGCGGTGTGTTGATCTCGCCATCGAACACGTCCCCCGCGCTCACGTCTGACCTGGCCGGAACGGCCGGCGACGCGTACCACCCCGGCTACTACCGTACGGCGCACAACGACCTGTTCCAGGGCGCCGCGGTTGCAGACTTTGTCTTCAACCAACTGGGCCTGACCAAGGCTGCGGCGATCCACGACGGAGACCCATACACGAACGGTCTCGCGACAGCGTTCAAGAACGCCTTCGAGGCGCTCGGCGGCGAGGTCGTGGCGTTCACCGCGGTGAATAAGGGCGACACCGACATGGTTCCGGTCCTCACCGAGGTCGCAGCCGCATCGCCGGAGATTCTGTATTTCCCGATCTTCATGCCTGAGGGCGGTTTCATCGCCCAGCAGGCCGGCGGTGTCGCAGGGTTCGAGAACGTCGTGATGATTGCAGCCGACGGGATGTTGGTCGACAACTTCATGGAGCTGCCTGAGTCCGAGGGCATCTACTTCTCCGGTCCGAACCTGGACTACGGGGCCAACGTGTCCGAGACCGGTGTC
>JASJYA010000069.1 GCA_030125685.1 Actinomycetota bacterium | reverse complement strand
CACAATCCATCTATGCGTCAGAAAGACGAGCCAGAGAATGAGTTTCAAGCCCCTCGTTGATCCCGAAACCGGCGAGAAGTATCTGCCGGTCGCGAAACGTGGTGACGCTCTTCTCAATGATGGGTTCCTGAACAAGGGCGACGCGTTCACTCGGGAGGAACGATCGATGTTCGGATTGTGCGGCATGCTCCCCGATCACGTCGCTTCAGTGGAGGAGCAACTCCTTCGCGTTCGGGTGCAATTCGATTCCAAGGCCGGTGATATAGATAAGAACGTCTATCTCAACGCGCTCATGGATCGAAACGAGACGTTGTTCTATCGCTTCGTCCTCGAAAACCTCGAAGAAGTCGTGCCGGTGATATACACACCGGTAGTCGCACTGGTCTGCTCCCACTGGAGCCGCATGTACCGGATGGCTCGTGGACTCTATATCACGCCTCGAGACCGAGGACGGATCGTCGAATTACTGCTCGCTCGTCCTGTGGAGCAACCTCCGGTTATTGTCGTAACGGATAACGAGCGGATTCTCGGCATCGGGGATCAGGGCGCCGGAGGCATGGGAATTCCGATCGGCAAGCTTGCCCTCTATACGGCCGCTGCCGGAATTCACCCGGCACGATGCATCCCAATATCGATCGACGTTGGCACGAACAACAGTGAGCTGCTTGAGGATCCACTGTACGTCGGGTATCGGAAGCCGCGTCTCAGAGGCGCGGAGTATGACGATCTGATCGACGAGTTCGTTGACGCCGTTCGATCGGTGTTCCCCGGCGCTCTGCTGCAATGGGAGGACTTCGCCAACAGCACGAGCTTCAACAACCTCGAACGTCACCGAAAGCGTATCGCGTCCTTCAATGATGACATCCAGGGCACGGCGGCGATGGTCGTGGGCGGTCTTATAGCTGCGACACGATCGATAGGAACACCGTTCACCGAGCACAGAGTGGTGATCGCCGGTGCAGGTTCTGCCGGCCACGGCATCCGCATGCAGATCGTGCTGGCCTTGGTCGCCGACGGCATCGACATCGATCAGGCCAAAAGCCAGATTTTCGTACTCGACAGCAGGGGATTGGTGGCATCGGATCGCAGCACCCTGTCTGACGTAAAACGTGACGTCGCAACGCCTGCGGAGGTGGTCGCGAAGTGGGACGGCGCGGAGAATTCAGCCTCCCTGCTCGATGTGGTGACCCATGTAGAGCCGACGATCCTCATCGGCGTGAGCGGCACCGCGGGCCTGTTCACCGAGGAGGTGATCAAGGCAATGGGGAGCAAGTGCGATCGTCCGATCATCCTGGCGCTGTCCAACCCCACGAGCTACACCGAGGTCACGCCGGCCCATGCGATCAGATGGACCGACGGGCGCGCCATCATCGCGACCGGATCTCCGTTTGCTCCGGTCGAGTACAAGGGAAGGACTCATCGGGTGGGCCAGGCGAACAACGTGTTCGTGTTCCCAGGTATGGGCCTCGCTGTGATCACGCTGAGGGCACGAGAAGTGACAGACGGGATGTTCCTTGCGGCTGCGATGGCGCTCGCGGACATCACAGGACCGGAACTCGTCGCCCAGGGCCAGATCTACCCGAATATTTCTGATGTTCGCGAGGTGTCGCGCGTCGTCGCGATAGCGGTGGCTCGCCAGGCCATTGAAGAGGGAGTCGCAGATCCCCTTGACGACATCGAATCGAAGATCGACGAAGAGATGTGGACTGCGGAGTACCTGCCGTACCGCCAGGTCGGCATGGGAGCCCTGACCCAACAGGCATCAGGCATCAGCCTCCGTACGGATGCTTCCCTGACACCTGATAGCTGAAAGCTGTCATACGCCCAGACCTCTGCCGATGATCTCTTTCATGATCTCGGTTGTCCCGCCGTAGATGGTCTGGACCCGCGCATCGAGGTACGCTCTCGCGATCGGGTACTCGATCATGTAGCCGTACCCGCCGTGCATCTGAACCCCCATGTCGACGACCCTCTGGAGCATCTCGGTCGTCCACCATTTCGCTTCGGCTGCCTGCTCGATGGTGAGGTCGCCCCTGATGTGCTCCTCGATCAATCGGTCTACGAACACGCGCCCGATGTCGACCTCGGTCTTAGCTTCCGCCAACTGGAACCGGTTGTGCTGAAAGCTCCCGATCGGCCGACCGAACGCCCTGCGTTCCTTGGCGTAGGCGAGTGTGATCTCGAACGCAGCTTCCGCGCCTGCCACGGCGCCGACCGCAATGGAGAGGCGCTCCTGTGGCAGGTTGCCAACGAGCTGGAAGAACCCCATGCCCTCCTCGCCGAGCCGATTTGACACAGGCACCTCAACGTCGTTGAAAAAGAGCTCGGCGGTGTCCTGAGCATGCAGTCCCATCTTTTCGAGGTTCCGTCCGCGCTCGAAGCCCTCCATGCAATCCTCGACGACAAGCAGGGTGAGGCCTCCGTGGGGATCGTCAGAAGTGCGAGCGACGATGATCACGAGGTCAGCGTTGATGCCGTTCGTGATGAACGTCTTTGATCCGTTGACGATGTACGCGTCGTCCTCGAGCCGGGCGGTTGTCGCGATCCCGGCAAGGTCCGATCCGGTTCCCGGCTCGGTCATGGCGAGTGCGGTCATGAGGTCGCCGTTGGCGAGTCCGGGCAGCCAGCGGTCCTTCTGCTCGTCGGTGGTGTAGGAGAGGAAGTAGGGGATGCAGATGTCGTTATGGAGCGTGATACACATCCCCGACGCCGCGGCGCCGCCTCCGGTGAAGACTTCGGCGATCACGGCGTTGTAGCGGAAGTCGTCCACACCGCCACCGCCGTGCTCGGTTGGGATCGCCATGCCCAGAAGCCCTGCGGAACCCGCTCTCCGAAACATCGCCTTGTCGACGAGGCCTGCCTGTTCCCACTCGTCTGTGTGGGGCAGGATCTCGGTCTCCATGAAGTGTTGGACGGACTCGCGGAACAGTAGGTGGTCTGAGTCAAAGATGGTGCGTTGCATAGAAGCAAGCTATCAGCTTTCAGCAGTCAGAGAGCTGAGCGTCGATTTCGGTTGACACGGAGGGAATTTGATGCGACGGTGTAGGCGGATAGAGACAACCGATTTGAGACCGGCCACCGTGTCGACTCACGATCAGCACGAAGGTGGGCGCCACGGGCGCCTGAAACCCACGTCGGTTAACGGCACGGATCAGAACGCCGCCACGGTGGGTCGGTTTGCATGAGAGGGGCCTCGATGGAGGTCCCTCTCGTTCGAGGATTCTCCCCGTTCGTCCGCCCGGTCTGGGGTAGACATGTCCCATGCCCCGGATCCACAGCTACGAACAGCAGAGCGCCGCAGAAGCGGATCGGGTGGAGTTGATGGTCCACGGTGTCGGCGGCGCAACACCCGAGTCGATGCTCGACACCGTCGACATCGCTCAGGTGAGAGGGGACGTAACCGCAGGTTTCTTCCGGCTGAAGCAACCGTCGGACGGACACGGCTATCTCCAGGAGGCATACTCGTGGGGAGGTCTCACGTCCCGGTCTGCTTCCAGAGCATTCTGGGTGCTGCTCGCGCCGTTCGCGTTGTTAAACGTCGCGGGCTGGATGCTTCCAGACGGTACAGACCACCCCCGCCGCCATGCGGTCGCCACCGGCCTCCTGCGGCTCGTGGGGTTTCTCGTCACCGTGCACGCAATCTTGTGGATCGGCCAGATGACGATCGATTTCGCAGCATGGCAGTGTGGAGGAGACGCATCGTGCCGCTCGACGACCTGGCTCATCTCGCTCTTCGGGAGCGGTTGGTTCGAGGGCGCTCCGGGACGTCGGCTGGTTGCCGGCGCACTCGTTCCCGTCATCGCTATCGGTGTGCTGGCCTGGCACACGAGGAGGACGCAGGACCGCTATGAGTCGGTGACGCCCGACGCGCTCGAGGACTACGGAGTCGAACACACCGCGCCCGAGAACCAGGATACGTTCTCCGATCCGACCTTCTGGCGCAGAGGGGAGTCGTTGCGCACCTTCGCCGCACTCCACCTCGCCGGCGCCGCAGCAGCGCTGGCATGGCTGCTCGCGTGGACTTTCGCGTGGCTCCAGCCGACAGGCACGCCCTGGACACATCTGGTCTTGGGATGGCTTGCACTCGGGTTGCTGATCGCAGCGGCCGTCGGCGTGTGGGTGGGCGGTGATCCTCAACCGATCACGGACGGAGCGCAAAACGTCGTGAACCGCAGACTCGTGGGTTGGCATGGTTGGGCGACGACGGCGGTGGTCCTGCTCACCCTCGCCTCAGGAATGGTGTGGGGCGGATACGAGGATCCCGGGAGAAGACTCCCCCTCGACCCGTACTCGGATGCATGGTTCTGGATCTGGGCGGTGTCGGTCCTCGCCGTTGGATTGTTCGTTGTCGTGGTGCTGTCTCATCCCGCTCGTCGAGCCGCTGTAGCGTCCCCGTTCGCTGATTCCGGCGGCTCTCATGAGCTAGAAGTGGGATTCCGATCACTCGGGGCGATCGTCGCGGTCCTCTTTGGATTCCTAGTCATGATTGTGATGCTGGCGGGATTCGGCTCAGCGACGGCACGGTTGTTCGGCGGCAGGCCCGTGATCCAGTCGACGTATCTCTACGACGCTTTTGGGTTGATCGCTACTGCGTGGTTGGGCGCCCTTGTCGCAACGTTGCTTGTGCGATGGTTTCTCCGCACCTCCGTTCCCGTCGACGTCATCGAGGATGAGGTAGCAGCGGGATTCGCGGAAGACACTCAGTCATTCTTCACAGGGCCGAAACGGAAGCGACGATGGCTCCTGTCGATCCGGAGGGCAAGAGACATCCGAGCGTTCATTCCTATTGGAGAGTCGACATTCGGGGGTTTCGTCATTGGAGCCTCCGTGATCGCGGTTGGGTTGATGGTCGTCCAGCGGTTTGCAGCCGAAGTCGTGGTGAATGCGGTCGAGTGGTTCGGATCGCCGGTTCTCACCGCGACCGCGTGGCTCGTCGGTGTGGGAATCCCCCTCGGCATGATTTGGGCTGTGCGCAGCGCCTACGGCTCTCGACAGGCTCGGAAGTCAATTGGCGCCCTGTGGGATGTGTTGACGTTCTGGCCACGGTGGTTCCACCCGCTCGGCCCACCGTCGTACTGTGGTCGAGCGATCCCTGAGTTGCGCACCAGGCTGGACACACTCGTGAGAAGCACCGCGTCGGAGGAGGGCGGCGCCTCCGTCGTTATCACGGCTCACAGCCAGGGGAGCGTCATCGCGCTTGCTGCCCTCGACGGGTTGAGAGGTCAGGCGTGGTTCGGGCATTTGTCGTTCTTGACCCACGGAAGCCCGATCACCAGGATGTATGTTCGGTACTTCTCCGCTCACTTGTCGCGCCCTATTGAACGGGTATTCGAAAGCCTTGACGAGGAGCGTTGGGTGAATCTCTACAGGCTGACCGATCCGATCGGTGGAGCGATCTCCGGGGAGACGACCCCGGATCCCCCCGGCGCATGGCGACCAGGCTCGGGACATCCGCTCGCTCGACACCGACCCGATGTGGCGATCACCTCGACCAGCCCGCTCCCCGATCCAGATCTGCGGTTGTTCGCAGAGCCGGGAGACGGCGGCTCGCCGCGCTATCCGAAGAAGGGCGATCCGTACACGCCCGTGGTCGGGCACTCGGATTATGGGCGAACTCCGGAGTACGTGGCAACGGTTCGTTCTCTCTTCGGTTTGATGGGTTAGAGGATCAGAGAGGTTCGAACCGGGCGGTGAAGTGACGGAGCCACGGTGCCTGTTCCACGATCCGGAAGCCCCTCAGATCCTTCGCACGGTTAGCGACGTCGATGACGACCTCCGCCACGTAGTCGATGTGGCTCTGGGTGTACGTCCTTCGTGGGATCGCGAGGCGCACGAGCTCCATTGCAGCCGGCTCATCCGGTCCGCCGTCCGGGTCACGGCGTCCAAACATGACGGTTCCGATCTCGACGCCTCGCACTCCCCCTGCCCGATACAGCTCGACAACGAGCGACTGAGCAGGGTATTCGTGTGCAGGAATGTGTGGCAGCAAACCCGCAGCGTCAAGGTAGACGGCGTGGCCTCCGGGTGGCTGGACGATCGGCATACCGCCTGCGCTCACTGTCTCGGCGAGGTACGCCGTCGACCGGATCCGGTATCGGAGGTAGTCCTCGTCGAGTACCTCGTTGAGGCCGACAGCGATCGCTTCAAGGTCGTAGCCGGCCAGGCCGCCGTAGGTTGGGAAACCCTCCGTCAGGATCAGCATGTTCCGTGCACTCTGAGCCATCTCGGTATCGTTGAGCGCGAGGAAACCGCCGATGTTGGAGAGGCCGTCCTTCTTAGCCGACATCGTTGCGCCGTGCGCGTACGAGAACATCTCTCTGGCAATCTCCCGCGGCGTCTTCTCCGCGTATCCGTCTTCGCGTATCTTGATGAACCAGGCGTTCTCAGCGAAACGGCACGCATCGAGGATGAGCGGAACCTGGTACTCATCACAGATCACACGTGCATCTCGGAGATTCGCCATCGACACCGGCTGCCCTCCGCCTGAATTGTTCGTCACGGTGATCATCACGAGCGGTACGCGACCGTCCGCCTCATCAAGGGTTGACCGCAGACGATCGAGATCCATGTTTCCTTTGAATGGCAGCACGGTTGCCGGGTCAAGTCCACCGGGGGTGAGGATGTCCCTTGCTTCAGCGCCCTGATATTCGACATTCGCGCGAGTCGTGTCGAAGTGGGTGTTGTTCGGAACAACGTCACCCTCGTTCACTGCAACGGAGAACAGGATCTTCTCAGCCGCGCGGCCCTGATGGGTCGGTATGACGTGATGGAAGCCGGTGATGTCTTTGACGGTGTCCTCGAATCGGAAGAATGATCGGCTTCCGGCGTAGGTTTCGTCGCCTCGCATCATGCCTGCCCACTGCTCCGACGACATGGCGCCTGTCCCGGAGTCGGTGAGTAGATCGATGATCACCTCGTTGGCGTGAAGGCCGAAGATGTTGTATCCCGATCGTACGAGAGCGACCTCTCGCGTCTCGGCGTCGGGCAGGTCGATCGCTTGGACGGTGTGAATGCGGAACGGCTCGATGATGGTCTTGTACTCCATGTCAGAGAGAGTACAGAAACTAGAAACCAGAAACCAGAGAGGGGACGGCGGTTAGCGGTGCGCCACTGCGCGATGCAGTCGCACTCGTTCGGCCAGGTCGGGGAAGTTAGGGTCGATCTCGTATCGGTAGTCGTCCCACCAACCGTCTCGTTCGGGGACGAACCGTCGCGGGCCCGGTGTTGCTTGCAGCGCTCTCTCCTTCATTTCCGTCTCGACGTCGCGAGCGAAGTCGACAGCTTCGACGGCAGGTACCGGCGCCAATACCTCGAGACGCAGGGTCTGCCCGAGGTTGAGGTTCGGCGAGTACGGGTACTCCCAGACCGTTGCACCGCCCGTCAGGACAATTGGAAGCAGGGGACGGCCCGTCCTCGCGGAGAGACGGAAGGCGCCCTGGTGGAACGCGGTCTCGATTCCGAGAATTGAGCCCTGAGGAAACAGGACAACGCTCTCCTGCTGCTGAAACGCCCGCTCCGCCGCCCTGATGATTGCCCGGTAGGCCATCGCCCCGTCATCGATCGGCACAGGGCTTTGGCCAGATGCTGCGAGATACCGCCCGAGCAGGCGCCACTCGAAGAGTTCCTGCGTGGCCGAGAACGCGAGGTCGAGGGGGAGGCGCATGAGAGCGAGTACGTCGGCGAAGCCTTCGTGCAGAGGTGCGACGACGTACTGCTCGCGTGCATCGATCAGATGCATGCCGTGCGTCTCGATCGTGAGATTGACGGCGCGAGCAGCACGCTTCGCCCAACTCCGTTCGGCGTCGTGGAGTCTCCTTCGATCATCCGACCGCGCAGCGTGAATGAGCCGCAGGTATGACGGACCGAAGAGGAGCGCCCCACCCAGCATCGCTCGAAGCTGTGTTCGGCGCGTCGCGACCGCTGCCTTGCCCCCCGGGAGGCGGTACGGATGCGCAGTAGATTCGGAGGCCATTACGAGTGAAACCCGAGTTCGAGCCGATCCGTTCCCCGGTTAGGGTGGAGCGGTCTCTGTAGTCGTCGTGGTCGTGGTCGT
>JASJYA010000019.1 GCA_030125685.1 Actinomycetota bacterium | reverse complement strand
CATGGCCTGTCTTGCTTCGGCGATCAGATGGCCGGCGTCGTTGCTCGCCGACCCGTCGACGCCGAGTCCGAGACGGACCCCGGATGCGAGGTACCGGCGCACCGGAGCAATACCAGATGCGAGGCGCATGTTTGACGACGGGCAGTGAGTAACACCCGTCCCTGCGGCGGAGAGACGGCCGATCTCATCGTCGTTGATGTAGACGCCGTGGGCGTACCACACGTCGTCTCCCGTCCACCCGAGATCCTCCATCAGCTCGACGGGGCGCCGTCCCAACGTCTCGATGCAGAATTGCTCCTCGTCGTGGGTCTCCGCGAGGTGGGTGTGAAGGTGGACGCCGTATCGTCGCGCGAGCGCAGCAGACTCGCGCATCAGATCCGACGTCACGGAGAACGGGGAGCAGGGTGCAACCACGATGCGCGTCATCGCTCCAGGGGCTGGATCGTGGAACGCGTTGATCACCCGCTCCGTATCGATCAGGATGGTTTCTTCGTCTTCGACGACCGAATCGGGAGGGAGGCCTCCGTCGCTCTCACCGAGGCTCATCGAACCGCGCGCGGCGTGGAAGCGCAAACCGACCCCGTCAGCGCCCTCGATCTGATCGTCGAGGCTTGAACCGTTCGGAAAGAGGTATTGGTGGTCAGACGACGTAGTGCACCCGGACAGCGCCAGCTCTGCGAGGGCAACCCTGGTCGAGATCCGCACATCATCGGGTGTAAGTCGCGCCCAGATCGGGTAGAGCGCTCGGAGCCAGTCGAAGAGACCGACGTCCTGGGCGCCGGGCACCGCGCGGGTAAGGGTCTGGTAGAAGTGGTGATGCGTGTTGACGAGTCCCGGAAGCACGACGTGGCTCGACAGATCCACTATCTCGTCCGCGGCATCGGGGAGTTCGGAAGTCGGCCCCACCTGATCGATGAAGCCATCGACGACGAAGATCCCTCCATCTGCGATCTCTGAATCGTCGTCGTCCATAGTGGCCAGAACGTGCGCATGTCGAACAAGAAGTGTGCTCATGGGGGAGAATGTACCCGCGTGGAGGCTACGTCGCATCGCTCACCACGTCCCGGCCCTCTCAGTAAAGTGGGGATACCAGGCAGAACAGGAAGCGAGACGACGATGATCACCGAGTATTTCCGGCCGCTCACCCTCGAAGAAGCCCTCGCCCTCGCGAGTCGCCCCGATGCTGTCATCATCGCGGGCGGCACATCCGTCAACGCCGATGCAGGCCGCTCCGGCGCCAATGCCGTGGACCTTCAAGCACTCGGCCTCGAAGGCGTCGAGAGCCGCAACGGAACAATCCGAATCGGCGCGATGACCCTTCTCCAAGATCTTGTCGAATCGGATCTGGTCCCGGACGTGCTCCGCAATCTCGCACGGCGTGAAGCCCCGAGCACGATCCGTAACGCTGCGACCATCGGCGGAACGATTGGCGCTATGGACCCAGAGAGCGAGCTCCTCGCCGGCCTCCTCGCGTACGGCGCCATCGTGACTCTTGCGACCGCAGACTCGATGACCGACCACTCTCTCAACGACATCCTCAGCGATCCCGGGCTGATCGGCCGCGGAATCATGACGGCCGTCACGGCGCCGTCAACCGGTTTCGCCGCCGCAGACCGCACCGGACGCACCCCCATGGATCGCCCGATCGTGATGGCTGTTGCGCACGTATCCGCCGAGGGCGCCTCACCAGGAAGCGTCCGCCTCGCGATGACCGGAGTGGCCCCCCTTCCGGTGATCGTGGACTCCGAACGTATCGGCGATCTCGACCCGCCGTCGGACTTCAGGGGGTCGTCGGAGTATCGAAGGCGCCTCGCATCGGTTCTCGCCGCCAGGGTGCTCACAACCGTCGGGGGAGGCGAACAAGCATGAAGATCACCCTCACGATCAACGGGGTAGAGCGCTCCCTATCTTGCAAGCCCCATGAATCGCTGCGCACAGTGCTGCGAAGGGCCGGTTACTTCAGCGTCCGTTACGGCTCAGACACGGGTGAAACGGGTGCAGCCGCCGTCCTCGTGGACGGTCGCCTCATCTCGGCCGATGTGATGCTCGCAGCACAAGCCGACGGTCACGATGTCAAGACGATCGAAGGCCTCAGTACCGTCGGGCGACTTCACCCGATCCAGGAAGCGTTTATCGAGACTGGAGCGATCCAGTCCGGCTACTCGACACCCGCGACGATCCTTGCAGCCAAGGCTCTCATCGATCGAAACCCCGACCCCACCGAAGAAGAGGTCAGGGACGCCCTCTCAGGGATTCTCGACCGCGAGACCGGCTATCTGCGTCCGGTCCATGCAGTGATGCGCGCAGCAGCGGTGATGAGGGGGGATGAACCGGACGATATCGGCATCGCGTACCTCGATCCTCTCGAGGACGGTGAGCGACCGGACACGGATCCCGCCCAAATCTCCGAGATCGCGCCTCGCGTCGTGCCGAGCAGCGATGTGCCCGAAACCCGAGTCGTCGGCCACGCGACGCCGAAGGTCGACGCGATCAAGTTGGTCAAGGGCAACCCGGCGTTCACCGACGACATCGACCTGGCCGGGATCCTCGTTGCAAAGGTCCTCTACAGCCCGCACGCCCACGCCAGGATCGTTTCCATCGACGACTCGAAAGCGCGAGCGCTCCCTGGTGTTCACGCCGTTCTGCATCACGGAAACGTGACTCGGGTGCGGTACGCGTCCGGTGGCCAGAGTTACCCGAACCCCCTCCCCTACGACCAGGTGAGCTTCGACGACAAGGTCCGCTACGTTGGGGACCGTGTCGCAGCCGTTGCAGCCGACACCGAGGAGATCGCCCTCGCCGCGCTTGATCTGATCGACGTCACATATGATGTGCTCCCCGCGGTCTTTGACGAGAACGAAGCGATCGCGGAGGGTGCGCCGGTGATTCACGACGAGTCCGACATGGAGGGCGCCCACGACCCATCGCGCAACATCGTCCATCATCTCAAGGCCGACACCGGCGACATTGAAGACGGTTTCGCCGCTGCAGACCGAATCTTCGAACAGACCCACCGCGTGCATCAGGTTCAGCAGACACCGATCGAGCCTCACATCGCGATCTCCAAATGGGATTCGGATGAGCGTCTTGTCATCACGTCTTCGACCCAGGTGCCCTTCCATGTCCGACGCATGGTCGCGCCGCTCCTCGGCCTACCGGTGAAGAGGATCCGCATCATCAAGCCCAGAATCGGCGGCGGTTTCGGAGTCAAGCAGGAGATGCTGATCGAGGACATCGTCGGTCACCTCACAATCGCGACGGGGCGCCCTGTTCGCCTCGAACTCACCCGCGAAGAGGAGTTCGTCTCGAGCCGGACCCGGCATCCCCAGACGATCACGTTCAAGTCGGGCGTCGACGCCGAGGGAAGACTCACCGCCCAGGAGATGCGCATCACCGCAAACACCGGGGCATACGGGACCCACGGTCTCACGGTTCAGCTCGTCAGCGGACTGCGCGGTCTCAGTTCGTACAACTCCCCGGTCAAGCGGTTCGACTGCAAGGTTGCGTACACGAACATCCCGGTCCCCGGGGCATACCGGGGTTACGGCGCGCCCCAGGCTCTCTTCGCCCTCGAGTCACACATGGAGGACATTGCCGACGCGCTCAGCATGGACCCGATCGAGTTCCGCCGGCTGAACTGGACCAAAGTCGGTGACCCGCTCGACATCGCCCAGAAGCTCGGTGAGGGCGACCAGGACGCGAGTGTCATGCCGATCGTCACCTCGAGCGGCTTGGAAGAAGCCGTCCTGCAGGGGCAGCGAGCGATCGGGTGGGAGCGCCGCAACAACCCTGAGTGGGTCCAGCCGGAAGACCGGCCGAACATTCGGCGGGGTCTCGGGTTTGCAATGGCGATGCACGGCACTGCGATCCCCGGCCTCGACATGGGTGGCGCCAGCCTCAAGATCAACGACGACGGGTCGTTCAACCTGCTCGTCGGCGCCACTGACCTCGGCACAGGTTCGGACACCGTCCTCGCTCAGATCGCCGCCGAAGTGGTGGGTGTCTCGACCAACGATGTGATCGTGTACGCGTCCGATACGGATATGACGCCTTTCGACACCGGGGCGTACGCGTCGAGCACGACCTACATCTCCGGTATGGCTGTCAAGCACGCAGCCGAAGATGTGAGAGCACAGATCGTTGCCCGGGCCGCGGAGATCCTCGGCGTTGACGCGGAATCGATCGATCTCCACAGTGGGGCCGCCTGGGCGTCTGATGAAAGCACCGTGACACTCGAGACGATCGCACTGTCGACGCTTCACCAAGCAGGCCAGCACCAGATCATGGCGACGGCGTCCTACGTCTCCCCTGAGTCCCCTCCGCCCTACGCCGCCCAGTTCGCCGAGGTCGAAGTTGACATCGAGACAGGCCAGGTGACGGTGATTCAACTCGTCATGGCCGTCGACTGCGGCGTCCCGATCAATCCGATCACTTCAGCGGGTCAGGTTGAGGGCGGGATGGTCCAGGCGCTCGGGTACGGGCACTGCGAAGAGATGGCGTACGACGAAGAAGGGCGGATGGTGAACGCGCGTTTCGGCCCGTACAAGATCTATCGGTCAGATGAGATGCCGCGTCTCGAGGCGATCCTCGTCCAGACGATGGAACCGAGCGGTCCGTTCGGCGCGAAGGCGATCGCAGAGATACCGAAAGATGGCGTCGCCCCCGCGATGCGCAACGCCATCGCGAACGCCACAGGCGTTCGAATCGCCAACATCCCGTTTACCCCCGAACGGGTATGGCGGGCGCTCCAAGAAGCGTGACCAGCGTCGGCCCCGATCAGATTCTAGCGGCGCTCTCTACCGCGGCTCGTGCGAGGCGAGCCGTGGTGCTCGCCACGATCGTCGCGACCGAGGGATCCGTGCCCAGACACACCGGCGCCAAAATGCTCATCTACCCCGACGCGACAGCCTTGGGTACGGTCGGGGGCGGAAAAGTCGAGGATTGCATCCGCGCCGACGCCCTCTCCGCACTCGCTGATCGAAATCCGAACCTTCGCCGCTACGAACTGCACGACCCCGACCGGGGAGATCCAGGGATCTGTGGCGGTGCCATGACCATCTACCTGGAGCCCTATATGCCCACCCCCACCGTGTTTGTAATCGGCTGCGGCCATGTTGGGCGAGCCGTCGTGGACCTTGCCCACTGGCTCGGCTATCACACCGTTGCAGTCGATGATCACCCCGATCTCATGACGAAGGACGCCATACCCAACGCCGACGTCCGATTCATCGGATCGGTCGATGAAGCCGTCCAACAGCATGCAGTCACGGAGACCACATCGGTCGTCGTGGTGACGAGGAGCCATGATCTCGACGCGCAGATCTTGCCGGTGCTGCTCGAAACACAGGCCACATATATCGGGGTAATGGGGAGCAGGCGCCGATGGGCGACCACTCGCAAGCTGCTCGCCGAAACCGGTATCTCCGATGAAACCCTCGACCACATCCGCGTGCCGATCGGCATCGATATCGGTGCGGAGACCGTCGAGGAGATTGCCGTCTCGATCATGTCAGACATCATCAAGTCGGCCCCCGCGGGTGCTCGGTGATCAAGTTCTCTGAGCGTCTGGTCGTCGTCCGCGGTGGAGGCGACCTCGGATCGGGCGTGATCTGGAAGATGCGCCGCGTCGGATTCCCGGTCGTCGTCCTCGAGCTCGAACGTCCTCTGACGGTGCGCAGAACAGTGGCGTACTCCTCGGCGATAGATGACGGAAGCATCCACATCGACGGCATCAAGGGTATCCGAGTCACCTCGACAGACGAATCGATCGAGACAGCGCAACGAGGTGTGGTGGCGGTTCTCGCATCCCCGGAGGTCCCTGTGTTTCCGGTGGAGGTCTCTGTCCTCGTCGATGCCAGGCTCGCCAAACGGGTTCTTGACACGACGATCGATCAGGCGCCCTTCGTCGTCGGGCTCGGTCCGGGGTTCACTGCCGGCCGAGACTGCCACGCCGTGATCGAGACGATGCGCGGTCACCGCCTCGGCCGCGTGATCTGGGAAGGGTCAGCCGCTCCGGACACGGGTGTCCCCGGCGAGATCGGCGGAGCGTCGGTGGAGCGCGTGCTCCGGGCAAGCGTCGATGGGATCCTTCGCTGGGATGCCTCCATAGGTGACCTCGTCGAGCATGGTCTGCGCCTCGGCGTGATCGGGGACACGCCGGTAACCGCGAAGATCGGGGGCACGGTTCGGGGCCTGATCCGCCCTGGGTTCGTCACAGCCGGACTCAAGATCGGCGATGTCGATCCCCGATTCGATCCATCCGCGATCCACCAGATCTCAGATAAAGCGCTCTCGATCGGGGGTGGCGTCCTCGAAGCCGTTCTCGTGCGGCTCGGTGACCAGCCGCGATGACGGCGTTGCTCTGTGATCGTCTCGGCATCGGCGCCCGTGAGCTCGTCTCCATTGTTGGCGCCGGCGGAAAGTCGACCATTATGTTCTCGCTCAGCAATGAACTCGCCACAAGCGCCAAGCGCGTCATCCTCACGACGACCACCAAGATCGCGCAAGTCCAGGTCATCGAGCCGACATGCTGGTCGGACGATCCAACCGATGTTGAGGAGGCGCTGCTCCCCGGTACCCCTCTCCTGGTGGTGACCGTCGAGGCGGATGAGAAGGTGATCGGGCTGGCGCCTGTGTCCGTCGACCGCTTGTATACCGCCACGTCAGCCGACTACATCCTCGTCGAGGCAGACGGAGCACGCTCCCGTTCGATCAAGGCCCCTGGGGACCATGAGCCGGTAATTCCACGGTTTTCGACCACAGTCATCGTTGTGGTCGGCGTCGACGCCATCGGTCGACCGCTCGAGGAGGTCGCCCACCGCCCTGATCGGGTCGCTGCCCTCACCGGCCTCGGCTACGACGACAACGTGACAGTTCAGGACGCTGCCACGGTCCTCCTCCACTCTGACGGCGGACGCAAGGGCTTGCCTGAGAGCGCGCGATTGGTGATGGCGATCACGAAGGTGAGCCAGGAGAACACACCAGCAGCGAACAGCCTCGCAGCGATCCTCGAGGAGCACCCGAGAGTTGACCGAGTGGTCACGATATCCGATCGCTGACGCAGGACAGGCTGTTACCGCTGCTCGCGGAAATAGGGGATGCCGAGCGCGGCGGGGGCACCAAGGAATCGCGCTCGCTTGCCGCTCGTGAGAACGATCATCGCAACGATCGCGAGGACGAACGGCAGCATCGCGAGCAGGGTCGACGGGACGTTGCTCCAGGGTTCACCCAACGTCTGCAAGGTGAACTGGAAGCGTTCAGCGGCGCCGAACAGGTAGGCGGCGAACACTGCACGCCACGGCCGCCAGCTCGCGAGAATGACGAGGGCAATCGCGATCCATCCCGCGGCGCCGATAGGGTCGTCCTGCCATGTCGGCACCAACGCCAGCGAGAAGTAGGCGCCACCGAGACCCGCGAGCGCCCCACCGACCATCACGTGGGCGTACCTGACCCACGTGACGTTGACTCCCGCGGACTCCGCGCTGGCCGGATCCTCCCCGACCGCCCGCAGCGAGAGGCCCAAGTGCGTATGGAACAGGTAGTAGCTCGCAACTCCGGCGACGATGACAGCGAGATACACGAGGGCATCGTGGCCGAACAGGAGCGGTCCCACCACGGGGATTTCAGTCATGGCGCCGTCCAGGAGCGGTACAAACACCTTGCGAGAGGGGCTGCCCACCAGGGGCTCGCTCCCAGCCCGACCGAGGAAGCTCGCAAGCCCGGTACCGAAGAGAGTCAGCGCAAGCCCGGAGACGATCTGGCTGACCCGCAGGGTGATGGAGGTAAATGCGTGGACCGCGGCAAGGCCGGCCGCGGCGACCATTGCTACAACTACCCCGAGGATGAGGCTTCCTGAAACGAAGGTCGCCCAGAAGCCGCTCACGGCACCTACCAGCATCATCCCCTGGACCCCGAGGTTCAGGATCCCCGCCCTCTCCGTGATAATCTCCCCAACGGTTGCGAAGATGAGCGGGGTGCCGAGACTGATGGCCGCAACGGCCGTGAGGATCAGTAGGGATTCGTTCACGCTGCCACCACCTCCTCCGGGTTCGAAGATGAGCTACGTTCCGGACGACGCAGCCGATTCCTGATGAAGAATTCACCGGCGACCGCAAAGATCAAGATCGCGCCCTGGAGCATCGTCACTGTTGCGGTCGGCACGCCGATCGCCTGGAGCGACGGCCCTGAGTTGTTGAGAGCACCCATCAGGATCGCTACGGGGATGACGGCAATGAGATTCAATCGCGCGAGGGCGGCAACGATGATCCCCGTAAAGCCAAGACCTAGGTCGAGGGACCTTGGGTCAAGTGCGCCAACCGGTCCAGAGACGAAGAGGCCACCGGCGAATCCCGCGGCTGCTCCAGAGAGGAGGAAGACGCCAAGGATCTTCTGTGCAACGCCGACACCAGCGTATCGGGCCGTACTCGACGAGTCGCCCACGATCCGAACCGCGAAGCCCCAACTCGTCTTCTCCATGAGATACCACGCCGCAACCGCCATCCCGATAGCGATGAAGATGCCTATGTCGAGCCTGTTGAAGAAATCCGGCATACGGGCTGCGTCCGGTATCGGTCGACCTGACGGAAATGTGGTCACCGCGGGATCTCGCCACGGGCTGTTGCTGCCAAAGATCAGGAAGTTCACAAAGTTCAGGGCGATGAAGTTCAACATCAGCGTCGTGATGATCTCGTTGGTTCCCAGGTAGACACGGGGAACCGCTGCGACAGCCGCCCAGACCGCCCCACCAAGCCCGCCCGCAAGGACGACAGCCGGCAGTGCAAGGGCGGCGGGTGCACCGTCGCCGAGCCAGATGGCTATACCCGCGGCGAAGACGGCGCCCATGAGGAACTGCCCCTCCCCCCCAATGTTCCACACGAGCATCTTGAACGCGATCGCCGCGGCGACGCCGGTGAGAATCAGGGGCGTCGCCGATATCAGCGTCTCGCTGAACCCCCGCGCAGACCCGAAGGCTGCATCGTACATCTGGGCGTACACGGTCAATGGATTCACCCCGGTGACGAGCAGGAAGACCGCACCGACAGCCATCGCGGCGAGAACAGAGGCCACCGGCACAAACAGCTTGAGCTGTGGAGAGGCGAGTCCTCGCGGTTCAACGATGAAGCGGCGGGTCGTCATGGCGACACAATCTCTCGCTGCCCTGCCATCAACAGCCCGAGCCGCTCAGCGGTTGCTTCCTCGCAAGGCATCTCACCGACGACCTCGCCCTCGTACAGGACGAGAATTCGATCAGAGAGGGCGAGCAGTTCGTCAAGGTCTTCAGATATGAGCAGCACTCCAATGCCACGGGATCGCTCAGCAAGGATCAGGTTGCGGACCACCTCGGTGGCGCCGACGTCAAGACCGCGCGTCGGTGATCGAGCGATCAGAATCTTTGACTTGAGCTCGACCTCGCGGGCGACGAGCGCCTTCTGGAGGTTTCCGCCCGACAGGAGACGAATCGGCAGGCCGGGGCGAACACCCCTGATGTCATACTGTTCGATCTGACGGGTGCCCTCGTCTCGGAACGCTGACGCGACGAGGCGACGCCCCTTCGAGTACGGGGCGTGCCAGAAGGCCTTCAGCGCCAGGTTGTCCTCGGTCGTCATCCCCGGCGCCAATCCCATTTCGAGGCGAGCCTGGGGTATGTAGGCGAACCCGCTCTCAATGTGTTCAAGCACCGATGCCTCAGTGATGTCAACGCCGTCAATGGTCACTGTTCCGCTCGTCAGGGCACGGAGGCCGAACAGCCCATAAGCGAGTTCGCGTTGCCCGTTGCCGGAGACGCCTGCAACGCCAACGATCTCACCGGCCCTGACGTCGAACGAGACGCCGCTCACCGCTTCAAGGCCTCGATCATCCTGCACCCTGAGCCCGTCCACGGAGAGCATGATCGGCCCAAACTCGGTCTGCGGGTCGCGTGTCGGCAGCACGAGGTCGCGCCCGACCATCATCCTCGCCAGATCAGCAGGCTCCGCGTCCTTGGTTGCGACCCCTGCAACGACCTTGCCGTCGCGCAGGACCGTAACCTGGTCAGAGACCTCCTTCACCTCGTGCAGCTTGTGGGAGACGAAGATCACCGACCTCCCCTCCGCGGCCATCTGGCGCATCGTCGCAAAGAGCGCCGTGCTCTCCTGTGGCGTCAGAACAGCGGTCGGCTCGTCGAGGATAAGAACCTTTGCGTTGCGATACAGCAGCTTGAGGATTTCGACGCGCTGCTGTTCGCCGACCGAGAGCTGCCAGATCCGCGCCGACGGGTCGACAGGCAGGCCATACCGCTCCCCGAGCTCCTCGGCTGCTCGGTACAGCTCTTTCTCCTCTAGCCGAAACCCGACGTCGGGGTAGCCAAGGGCGAAGTTCTCCGCAACCGTGAGGTTCGGAACGAGCCGGAAGTGCTGGTAGACCATGCCGATACCTGCGGCGAGGGCGTCCTTCGGGCTCTTGAACGTCACCGCCCGACCCTCCAAGAACATCTCACCGGCGTCCGGCCGGTATAGGCCCGCGAGGATCGAGCACAAAGTCGACTTGCCCGCGCCGTTCTCTCCGAGGAGTGCGTGGATCTCTCCGCGCGCAAGCTGAAAGTTGACGCGGTCGTTCGCCTTGACACCGTAGAACGCCTTATCGACGTCGACCAGCTCCACCGCTAGCGTGTCAGGGCTTCCGATGGTCACCCGGTCGGGCTACCGATAACACCTTGGACGAAGAAGTCCATGCCGAAGATGTCGCCAAGCGGCTGGCTCTCACCGTCCTGATTCATGATCGGGTCGGGGAAGATCGAGAACGAACCGTCGATGATCTGAGCCTGACGCTCAAGAATCAGATCACGCGTGGCCTGCTCGACCGATTCGCCGAACGGCGCCAGGGCAACCATGCCGCCTGCCATATTCCCGTAGAACGCCTCAGACTCCCAGGTTCCGGCGATGACCTGTTGGGCCGTCTCGAGATAGATCGGGCCCCAGTCCCAGATTGCCGCCGTCAGCCATGCCGTCGGGGCGAACTCAGACATGTCTGTGTTGTAACCGACCCACTTGGCGCCAGCTGCTTCCGCCGCCTGGCCCGGTGCGGCTGAGTCCTGGTGCATGGCGATCACATCTGCCCCTGCGTCGAGCAGTGACTCTGCCGCGGTCCCCTCCTTGGGAGGGTCGAACCACGTAGACGTCCAGACGACCTGCACCTCGACGCCCGGGTTGACTTCCAGAGCGCCGAGTGTGAAGGCGTTGATGCCGCGAAGCACTTCGGGGATCGGGAAGGCGGCGACGTAGCCGATCAGGTTCGTCTCTGTCGCAGCTCCCGCCGCCATGCCGCTGAGATAGCGCGCTTCCTCGGCGGCACCGAAGTAGTTGCCCATACCCTCGGACGTCTTAAACCCGGTGGCGTGCATGAACACGGTGTCAGGGAAGTTCTCCGCTGCTGCGAGCATCGGATCCATATAACCGAACGATGTGCCGAAGATCAGCTTATTGCCCGCCGCGGCGAGGTCTTCGAACACGCGCTGTGAGTCCGATCCTTCGGGGATGATCTCGAGCGTCGTGATGTCCACGGCGTCGCCGAGCTGGGCCTTCAGGAACTGAGCGCCCTGGTCGTGTGCCCATGACCATCCTTTGTCCGCGACGGGGCCGACATGGACAAAGGCTACCTTGAGTACCTCACCGGGCTGATCGGGAGTCCCGGTATCTGCGCCGTCGTCGCCGCCACACGCTGCTACCACCAATGCAAACGCGACCAGTAGGACCGCAAATCCGCGCCATCTCGTGAATCTCATGTCTTGCCTCTCGTAGATCAAGGTGGCCGATCCACACAAGGGTGATCGGCGCACACTCACCCGACCCACTCTAGAGAGCGGGTTGCACGTGCGCCAACTGAGGCCAATGCTTCCGAGAGCCAACGTCGACATCTCGATTAGCATCGCTCGAATGCAGTCAACACTTGCCGACTTTGCACGTAGCTTGCCCAAGGCCGAGCTGCATGTTCACATCGAGGGCACCCTCGAGCCCGAGATGATGTTCGACCTTGCCGCTCGCAACGGAATCGACCTGGGTTTCACTGATGTCGAGGCAGCCCGCGCCGCGTATTCGATCACTGATCTCGAGAGCTTCCTCAACATCTACTACCAGGGCGCCGCCGTCCTCGTCACCCAGAGAGACTTCCATGATCTCATGTCGGCGTACCTTCACAAGGCGCACGCAGACGGGGTGCGCCGGGCCGAGGTGTTCTTCGATCCTCAGGTCCACACAGTGCGCGGGATCGATTTCGGCGTGTTCATGGCGGGATTCCGGTCGGCGATAGATGAAGCCGAGGCCGAGCTTGGGATCTCGACGGCTCTCATCCTGTGTTTTCTGAGGCATCTGCCTGTGGCCGACGCACGCGACATATGGGACGCAGCAACCGACTACCACGACCAGCTCGTAGCTGTTGGCCTCGACAGCTCAGAGGTCGGCCATCCACCAGACGCTTTCGCGGGTGTGTACGAGCGAGCCCGCGAGCTCGGGCTGCACGCCGTGGCCCATGCCGGAGAGGAGGGTCCACCGAGATACATCACCGGCGCCCTCGATTACCTCGGTGCGGAACGGATCGATCACGGCGTTCGCGCCGAAGAAGATGATGAGCTCGTCGCGCGGCTGGTCGCATCGGGCACCCCGCTCACGATGTGCCCGCTCTCCAATCTTGCGCTGCAAGTTGTCGACCGTCTCGAAGATCACAACCTGAAGCGGCTCATGGATCGCGGCGTGAAGGTGACCATCAACTCGGATGATCCCGCTTACTTCGGCGGCTACATCGGCGAAAACTACGCGGCGACATCCGAAGCACTCGGTCTCACCCGGGATGATCTCGTCACGATCGCCCGCAACAGCCTCGAAGCGACATTCGCATCGGACACGGACAAGGCGAAGTGGCTGGCCGAGCTAGACGAATACGTCGCGGCCCGCAGCTAGCCGGGCACAGCTGATGTTCCGTCAGCATTCGCATTCTATACACAAATAACGCCACATACGGTTAGATATTGCGTTTTTTGTGTTCAGTGATATCATGTGGGGCATGAGAACACGCGAGGCACAATCGATCATCGAGAACGAGAGAGCGGCGCACGATGACATGTTGACAACGGGCGAAGCCGCCCGGCTGCTCAACTCCTCCAGGCAGCACGTAGTCAACCTCTGTGACCGCGGCGACCTTCCGTTCGTGACTGTAGGCGTCCATCGTCGTGTCCGGCGCGCCGATGTGGCGAGCGTACGCGACCGGACGCTTCGCCTAACCCGAGACCAACGGAGGAGCATGTGGCTGGCGTTTGCGGTCGCCGGTCGCATCGTTTCAGATCCGAAGTCCGCGGAAGTCCTTGCGCGCCGAAACCTCGAAGTCATGCGCTCGAGCGCTCGCGGTCGAACGGCGTCCTGGCTCGCCGAGTGGGAACGGCTCCTCGACGGTTCAGTCGAGGATCTACTTACAGCATTGACATCGCGTTCGCCGAGCGGTCGCGACCTACGTCAGAATTCGCCATTCGCCGGAATCCTCTCGGAAGCAGAGCGCACCCAAGTTCTTGCTTCCTGGGGCGAGTCTCAAGGAGGGAGGCGCCAGCCATGAATCGGACCCAACTCGCGCATGTCTTAAGGGCGGCCGCGGACATATCTGGTGACGGACGGATACTCGTGATCGGCAGTCAGGCGATCCTCGCTTCCTATTCCGCTGAGGAGCTTCCCGATTCAATAACGCTGTCGGTCGAAGCAGACATAACGTTTTTTGATGACATCGATGATGCCAAGTCCGACAAGGTGGATGGCGCAATTGGGGAAGGCTCCAAGTTTCATGAGACATTTGGCTACTACGGACAGGGCGTCAGCATCTCGACGGCAACCTTGCCCGCGGGGTGGGAAGACCGGCTGGTGAGCTTCTCGCCGGCCGACAGCAAGCCAGCGGAAGGTGTCTGCCTCGATCCCGTCGACTTGGTCGTTGCCAAGTTGGTCGCCGGCCGGGAGAAGGATCTGTCCTTTGCTGCGGACCTTGTCGCAAGTGGTCACGTGGAAGTAACCGATCTGCGCGAGCGAGCAGAACTGTTGCGTGTGGTTGGCGCCGTCCGACGACGTGTCTTCGGCCACGTCGAGCATCTCGCCCGCAGGCGCAACTGAAGCAGAACACTCGGCCTCGACGGTTTCAGATCCTTCCAGGCGACGGGGCGGAACTCAAGACCCGAAGGCGGGGGCAGGCAACCTCGTCCCCCCATCGCTCATCAAGGGGAGTTCCGGCATTGAGGCGTCGAGTCCCTTCCACAAGACGAACATCGTCGCTGCCGCGTCGAGGGAGACCTCATCACCCTCCGATGCTGCGTCACCAACCGAGGACGACAACAGTACGAACGATTCGTCGAACGACGCGGTGATGTCTGGCGAGGAGTAGTCGACCGAGCCGTTGATCGACAGTTGGTGAGTCTCGCCGTTGAATCGAGCTGTCACAACGACGCCGTCGCCGTTGCGCCGCACCATGAAGGCGTTGGATTCCTCGGCGTCGAACTCGACCTGGTCGAGATACAACCTCGGCTTATCCACGTAGGGCTTCCCCGATGTCGGGCACGCCGTGACACAATTGCCGCACTCGTTGCAGAAATCTGCGAGCACCGCGATTTGATACGGCTGGTCGACGTTGAACCTGGAACGGCCCTGTTCCACCAAAGCACCGTCCCTGACAGAGAAAGCGGGCAGCTCGACCGAGAACGGCTCGGTCTTGTACGTCATCAGCGCAATGTTCGGGCACACGCCGACACAGAGACTGCAGATCGTGTCACAATCCACACATCGGCTCGCTTCGGCCTGGGCCTCCTGCGCCGAGTAGACGAGCGCCGTCTCGTTGAAGTTGTTCCGCACCGTCAGCGGCGTGAACTTGGTTGGAACGCGATACTCACGCCATGCCCTGCGCATGATCAGGCCGGCGAGATCGTCGGCCTCTGCAATCGTCGCCGAGGCGTCACCGCCGCTTCCCTTGACGACCGCGATAATCGCTTCAGCAGCAGCCATGCCGTCAGCGGCCGCTCTGACGATCGAAGACGGACCGTCAGCAGCGACGTCTCCCCCCGCGTAGATCCCCGGAATCGAAGACTCGAAGGTGAACGGGTCGACCTCGATGTAGCCCCCGGACGTGAGGGCGGGAGTCGTGTCACCGAAGAAGTCCAGCAACGAGTGCTGGCTGATCGCAAGGATCAACGTGTCGAGTGGGATCTCGAACTCGGAGTCCGGAATGTCGTGCGGGATCTTCCGACCTGACGCGTCCCGATCACCCCGGTACTCGGTGCGGGTCGCGATGAGCCCGACCAACTTCCCGTCCTCGATGTGGAGGGCGGAAGGGCTCGCGAGCTCTTCGATGACGACGCCCTCCTCCTGACAGGCGTGGACCTCCTCGAGGTCAGCAGGCATCTGATCGATCGTACGGCGATAAATGATCGAGACGTCCGTGGCGCCAACGCGCCACGCCGAACGGGCACAGTCCATGGCGGTGTCCCCAGCTCCGATCACACCGACCCTGGGTCCGACCGACATCGGAGTGTTCTCACGTACGGAGCGCAGGAAGCTCAACGCGTCAATGACACCGTCGGCGTCCTCGCCTTCGATACCGAGGTACTTCGGGAGCTGTGCGCCGACCCCGACGAACACACGGTTAAAGCCCTCGTTGCGAAGATCTTCGAGGGAGAAATCCTTCCCCGCGGTCTGGCTGTAGCGAATCTCGACGCCGAGTTCCTGGAGAATTGCCATGTCTTTGTCGATCTCGAACTGGGGAAGGCGGTACGCGGGGATTGCACCCCCGACCATGCCCCCGGGATAGGGATGGGCTTCAAAGATCGTGGCGCCGATACCTGCGATACCGAGCGCCTGTGCCGCGGCGATGCCCGCGGGGCCTGCGCCGATGATCGCGACCTTCTCCCCCGTGGACGCCGACCTGTCTGGTACCCGGGGCCAGGTCTCGTGTGACATGATGAATCGCTTCATGTCACGGATCGCGAGCGGCTGATCGAGGTGCGTCCGGATGCACGTCGTTTCACAGAGATGGTCGCAAACCCGCCCAAGGATGGCCGGCACCGGGTTGTCCGCGCGGGTGATGTCGACCGCGTCGTCGAATCGGCCCTCGCGGACCGCACGCATGTACGCGGGAACGTCCTGGGAGATAGCGCACTCATCGACGCACGGCGCCTCGATACAGTCGAAGAACCCGAGCTTTCGGTCCGTCTTCGAATGGCTGGTGACGAAGGACTCATTCAGATACCGCCAGTCCTTCCGAACGGCTTCGGCGTATGCGCGGAGGTTCGCGATCGGATCGTCGCCTGCAAAGTCGGCGAGGCTTGACGCCTCCGCCTTGTCGAGGCTCAGGTTGAGTTGCTCGATGTACTGGGGCATGCGGAGGTAGCCGCCGGTCTTCAACAAGTCGGAGCACACGGTGATCGTTGTCATCCCTGAGCGGAGGAGATCCGAGACGTTGAAGGCGTCGGCGCCGCCTGCGAAAGAAAGGAGCATGTCGCCATCGAACTCCTCGGCGAGCATGAGCGCCATATTCGTCGTAACGGCGTGGAGAGCCCGACCCGACAGGTACATCATGTCATCGTCAGGAAACGTCGACTTGTGGTTCTCGACTTCGAGCGTGTTCGACAACTTCAGGCCGAACGTGAGTCCCTCATTGCTCGCTACCTCCTTGAGGTTGTGAAACATCGGCACAGCGTCCACATACTTCAGGTCATGGCCGAAGGCCTCATCCGGGATCACAACATCGGTGAACCCGAGCTCATCATTGACGATCCCCCTGACCCTGTTGGGCCCGAGCAGCGTGGGATTGCACTTCACCGACGTGTGGAGTCCACGGTCCTCAAGCAGGTACGTGCTTATGCGCTCGATCTCATCAGGCGGGCAGCCGTGCATGGTGGAGAGCGTCACCGTGTTCGAAAGCTGGACGGGGATGTCGATATCTCGGATCTCGGGGTAGCGCTCCGCGACGATGTCGATGTACAGCCCGATGTAGGACGATGCATCGTCCATGACGTCGAGAAACCACTGGACGTTCGGTTGGAGGATTCCCTGGAGGTCGTAGCCGACGCTCATGTTGAAAATCATCCCCGGCGCATTACCTGGGAAGCCGAGCTTGTGGTGCAAGACATGGATCAACACCCAGGCTCGTAAGTACTCGTCGAACGACTGGTGGACCTTCAGCTCCTGGGACCACTCGACGTTGTAACCCTCGTCTTCGATGTCGATGCACGGCTTGTTGACATCGAGCTCGTCGAGCGTCTGGACTGTCTTCAGTTCGATGAACCGCGCCCCTACGAGCCACGAAACAATGATGTTCTGCGCCATCTGGGTGGCCGGTCCCGCAGCGACGCCGAAGGGCGTCTCAAGAGTCTGACCGTAGTTGGTGAGGCGGAAGCGGTCGCTCTCACTCGGCGTGAAGAATGCAGCGCTTGGGATACCAAAAATCGAGTCCTTCTCTTCGAGTTCGATAAAGACCCAGTCCGTGAGTTGCTCCATCGTGATCGGCTGGAAAAGGTCTGACATTCGCGGTCTCCTCTCGGCTACAGGCGGGCGTGAAGGCGGACGGCCTGCTCTCTTGCTTTGGCTCTGATCTCGTCGGCGTCCACCAGGGTCGGCGCCCCGTCTGCGTACACGACCCGGCCATCCACCTTCACCTCGACGGGGTGGATTCCCGCTGTGAACGCGATGTGCCATGGGTCCATCGGATCGTACGACCACGTGACCTGATCCTGCCTGGCATCGGGTACGAGGTTCCACCCGTTCTCGAGCCACGACCACGCAGGATCAGGCCCGACGGTCACGTCAACGGAGCGTTGCATGACGTACGCAAGACGGAACGACTCGATCATGTTCGCACCGATTCCGTCGGTCCCCAACGCAACCGGGTTGGAGAACCGTTGCGGGTCGGCGTACCCGACGCCGTTATTCAGATTTGAGCGCGGGTTGTGAAGGATCGTCCCCTTGAGATCGTGATTCGTTGGGAGGTGCACGCAGTGGCTGAGCAGCCAACGGTCGTTGGTGAGGCCGGAAAGTCGTTGCGGCGCATCGACATCTCCGGGGCCCTCCGCGACGTGGATGTGAACGCCGACGCCGTACTCGTCCGCAAGTGCGGCTGCACCGGCGAGAGACTCGTCGCTGCATGTGAACGCGGCATGGACTCCGACGAGACAGCGGCCTCCCTCCTCAAGGAATCGCCGGTTCTCTTCGAGACCTCGCCTCGCGCCGTCGGCGCCGTTACGGTCCGACACTCCGTATCCGGTTACGACCCTGACGCCTACCTCGGCACAGGCGTCGGCGATAACGGACAACGAGCCCTCGATCGCGTTCGGCGTCTCGTTGTGGTCGATGATCGCGGTCGTGCCTGCCTCGAGCGCTTCGAGTGCGCCCAGCTTGGCCGACCACTCGAGCATTTCGAGATCGAGTGCGGCGTCGAGGCGCCACCACACCTGTTCGAGGATCTCCTGGAAATTCGTGGCGACATTCGGCGGCGCAGGCATTCCCCGAGCAAGCTCGGAGTAGAGATGATGATGCGAGCAGACAAGTCCCGGTGTTACAGCGGTCATTCAGCGTCCTAACTCGAGTGGTTCGTGGACGTTCATCGGTAATCGGGTCCGCCACTTGCCGTCAATTGCATGATACGCACCCGCCACGGCCCCTGCCGTGGGAACAAGTCCGATCTCGCCGACTCCTTTGATGCCGAACGGCGACCTCGGTTGCGGCACTTCGACAAGGATCACTTCGACGTCCGGCATGTCCTTCGGCCTGATGATGTCGAGTTGACGAAGCGTCGTCTTCGTTGGCACGGCGTATTCGTCGGTCGGGAACTCCTCGCTCAGCGCGTAACCGAGTCCCATGTGGACGGAGCCCTCTACCTGACCGCGTGTCAGAACGGGGTTGATAGCTCGCCCGACATCATGGGCTGCGACGACTTTTTCGATCTTTCCTGTCTCGGGGTCGGCGATCACGACCTGGCATGCGTATCCGAAAGCCGCGTGGATCGTCGGGTGCTCGAGCCCCTCCTCGATGCTGTTGGTCCAGTCGACCGTGTACTTCCCGTGATAATCAACGTCGACCTTGCAGCCGTCTGCGAGCGCCGCCTTGCACGCGTCCTCAACGGATCCTGCAGCCATGAGCGTGCCGCGCGAGCCTGTGGTCTGGCCGGCGGAAAGATCGCGACTCGTATCGACAAGCACTCTGATCGTGTCCGGGTCGATGTCGAGCACGTCGGCAGCGACCTGAAGAGCGACGGTGTGCACGCCCTGGCCCATCTCCGTCCACGCGTGGCGGACCTCGACGGCGCCATCGTCGTGGAACCTGATCACTGCCTTCGCGACTTCCTTGAACCCGTTCCCAAGCCCGGAGTTCTTGATCGCTGCTCCGATGCCGACCGCTCTGCCACGTGCGATCGCCTCGTCGTAATGGGGTCGGACCGCTTCAAGGCACTCCAAGATCCCCGCAGCGCCCTCGTCCATGATCTGGCCGGGTCCCCACACCGATCCCGGTCGGGCAACATTCTTCTCCCGGATCTCCCAGCCGGAGATACCGACTTTTTCGGCGAGTCGATCGATGGCGCCCTCGGTCGCGAACTGCGCCTGGTTCGCGCCGAATCCTCGAAAGGCGCCGCAAACGGGATTGTTCGTCCGCACCGCTACGGCCTTTACGTCGACGTTCTCGACGGTGTACGGCCCGCAAATGTGCCCGGCCGCGCGTTCGAGCACCTTCATGCCCACGGAGGCGTACGGTCCTGAGTCTCCGACGATCCTTGCCCTAACCGCCGTCACCCTGCCCTCGGCGTCGCAGGCCATCCAGATCTCTGTCCTGATTGGATGGCGCTTCGGATGCATCAGGAACGACTGCGGTCGAGTGAGCGTGCATTTGACGGGCTTTCCCGTGAGGTGGGCAGCGAGAGCGGTGTGCCCCTGGTTCAAGAGATCCTCCTTGCCTCCAAAGGCGCCGCCGTTGGACACCAGCTCAACAGTGACCGTGGCGGGATCGACATCGAGAATTGCGGCGATCTGGTCCCGATCGTCCCACACACCCTGCCCACCCGAGTACACGTACAGGGATCCATCCTCGTTCGGGACGGCGACGGTCGATTCAGGTTCCAGGAATGCGTGCTCTACCCGCTGGGTCGAGAACACCTCATGGACAACGTGGGCCGCCTCACGCAACGCTCGGTCAACGTCGCCTCTCGCGTACTGGGACGTCGACAAGATATTCCCTTCGAGGCCCCACACGGCGTCTTGGTCCGATGCGAGAGCCGCGTCTGTGTCTGTGAACGGCGTGTGTACTTCATAGGTCACATCGATGAGCTCCACAGCGGCCCTCGCTGCGAGCACGTCGTTCGCGACAACGATCGCGATCACATCTCCTGCATAGGAAGTTCTGCCCCCTTCGGGGATCATCACAGGCCAGTCCTTATGGATGATCCCGACACGCAGGTCACCAGGAATATCGGCCGCCGTAAACACGTCCACAACCCCATCCGCCGCCAGGGCCGCCGATGCGTCGATCTTCACGACGTCTGCACGAGCATGATCCGTAAGCCGAAGCGCTGCGTGGAGCATGCCGTCGATCGCGATGTCATCAACGAATCCGCGGTCACCGAGGGAGAGCTCCCTCGCTTCGTACTTGACTCCGTCTCCACCGATCTTGCCTGACCGTTCAAGGACCGGGATCGCGTCACCTGTTGCGAGCAACTCAACGGCTTCAATGATCCTTGTGTACCCGGTGCACCGGCAGAGGTGGGCGCCGAGGCGTCCCTTGATCGTCGCCCGATCGAGGTCGGCGCCCTTCTGGTCTATGAGCGCCTTGGAACGAACGATGATGCCTGGGGTGCAGAAACCGCATTGGAGTGCCCCCGTTGCCGCGAAGGCGTCTGCATATCGAGCTCGCTCGGTCTCGTCGAATCCTTCAAGCGTCGTGACCTTCTTCCCCTCGACCTTTTCGAGAGACACGAGACAGCTCGCCTTCGCTCCCCCGTCGACGAGCACGGTGCATGCCCCGCACTGCCCGGAAGGTGAACAACCGTCTTTGGGCGATGTGACGCCGAGGCCGTCTCGAAGAGCGGACAGCAGATGGGGGTGGTGGTCGCTTACCTCGACCACCGCGCCGTTGAGTTCAAACGACGCAGTCATGGGCGACCGCCGCGGTCGTCGCTGATGATCCCGAAGTGCTGGGACCGGCGGTAGCGGTCGACGACGTTCGAACGGCTCTCATCGCGGGCAATCGGCCCCATCTGGGCTGCGCCGACAGTGCTGTTTCTCGTCACGACCGTTCTCCCTGAGCGTACTCGACCGACGACAACCACTCTAGAACGGCCGCGTAGCTGAACTGACTGTCACCGATTGCTCACCGCTCCACCGGGTCCAGCTCCACCGGCTTGTAGATTCGTCGATTCGCGTCGGCCGAACCAGAACCGAGAGGGTCACATTGGGCGTTCTACCTTGATCGCAGGCCGGAAGTGTACGAAGGTATTTCGACCCTGTAAGCCGTCGTCCCCGAGCCGATTCAAGGCGTCAGCAGCCTGTTGCGTCGCGCAGGACGCGGCAGGCCTGCGCCATGCGCTGCTCGCTGAGTTTGGCCACTCGTCGACGGAACACATGGCGCGGCAGGGTGTGAAGGTTGTCGAAATTGGCTACGCACGCACTCGGCACGCCATCTATGGCAGGCGTCAGTTCCAATTCAGACACGACACCGCGCACCGTGCGCGTCAAAGCCGCAACGACAACCGACCCTATGCGATCAGCGACGGGATCCCGTGTGAGAACGAGCACAGGCCTGTCACCGCCGGGAGTCGCAGCGAACCAGATCTCACCGCGTTGCATCGGCTTGATCCGACCAGTCGGACCACTCCTCAGACGGACCCCAATGCGCGATCTCGGCGAGCGCCTGTTCATCAGCGGTGAGAGGGCTCGCGACCCATCGTTCGATATCGGACTCAGACCGGAGGCGAACGAGATGCCGGTGTAGCGCGTCGCGCAAGAATTCGGAACGACCGACTCCCAGCTGATCCGTCCATCGCCGAACATCGGCGGCTTCCTCCTCATCGACACGGAAACTGAACATTGTCATACACTCATCGTATCTTGTATGACACGGATGTCAATGCTGCCGCGCCGGTTGAGCCGGGCAGGTAATCACCATCAGCCACCTGGACTCCACCACATCGCAGCATTCCAGGTGTCCCACCCGTGGAACCGATTTGGGACGAGCCCCTGGATACGTTCCGGCCAGTACACAATGTTGTGAGTGTTGCGACGTACAAGCGGGTAGATAACTGCGTTGTCTGCAAGGATCGACTCGGCTTCGGCAAGCAGCTCGCCAAGACGGTCCTGGTTCAGTTCGGACCGCGCTTCGGCGAGAAGCTTTCTGTAGCGGTCGGCTTCCTCTGTCAGCGGCGACCAAAACGCTATCTCCGAATCAGGGTCGAACACCTCAAGGGCTTGCACGACGCTCGATAGGCCACCCTCGCCGACGAACATGCGGAAGGAGTACAGGTCGACCAGACGTTCCGGTACCCGAGCGAAGAAGAAGTCACCGTCGAAGTCGGTCGTCGTGTCGATGCCGGCGATGGCGAGCTGCTCGCTAACCGCCGTGCCGATTTCCATCGTCCGTTCGCCGTGGCTGCTCGTGTACACCGCCTCGCGGGGTTCTTCGACGCCGGCGAGGAGGTCGCCGACCGGCGATGTGTCGTCGTATCCGACCCAGGCATCGTTGTCATAGCGATCGACCGCGATACCCGTGATGCTGTTCACTGTTCCCATCTCGAGCGTCTCAGCCAACCCTTGTCGATCAACAGCAGCCAACACCGCCATCCGGTACTCGATGATGTCGTTGCGCGAGTCGGGATTCACCTCGTACCTGGCGTCTTCCAAGTTGAAGGCCATGACGTCGATGACTGTGCCGAACTCGACGAGGAGTTCGAGTCCCAACGTATCGAGATCGTAGAGGACCGGCAGCTTCCAAGGCCCGATACGGGGGCGTATCTCAGCGTCGAGCGTGCCCGACTTGACCCAGATCGCGATATCGCCCTGGGTCATGGTCCCGCCAGGGAACACGTAGAACTCGACGCCGTCGAGATAGGGCACCGAGTCGCCGGTGACCGGGTCGGTCTCCCAGTAGTTCGGGTTGCGTTCGAGGGTCACGATGCTCGGTTCGGTGTTGAACTCCCGGTCGAGTTCGAAGGATACGAAGCGGAACGGACCGGCAGACGGCCAGAGCTTGTCGTTCCAGTCATCAAGGAAGGTGTCCGGGTCGATGAGGTGCGCGGGAAGCACCCATTTGAAGAGAGTCTCATATGCGGGATCGGAGCGCACCAGGTTGGCGGTGAACGTCTTGCCCTCGACCCGGATCGACTCGGTGTCGATCAAAGCGTGTGTCTCGGCAAGGAACCCATCACTCATGTTCTCTGCATCGGCGACGATGAGCTTGTGCGTAAACGCGAGGTCGGCGCCCGTGACGGGCGTTCCGTCGTCCCACACCGCCTCGTCCCGGATCTGATAGGTGACGGTAACCGTGCCGTCGCTTGCGACCTCGACGCCGTCTCCGAGCCGAGGGATTCTCTCGACAAGCCACGGAGTCAGTTCCCCGGTAGCCGCATCGATGCGGAACACTCCTGGTATCACGAGGCGCGCGATCTCGTCGCTATCGCTACCGCGGAGCAGGGGATTCAACGTCGCAGGGAGGTGCCTGCCTTCACCATCGAGGCGACCTGCCACAAGCTCTGCGTTGATCCCGATCTTCACGGTCCCGCCATGCAGGGGCCCGGTCGGCAGCGTCGAGGTCGTGGTTGTCGCCGGCGCGACCGTGGTAGTCGTTCCGGGAGACCCGGTTGTCGTCGTCTCGACGACCGACTTTGAGGTAGGGGCGCCGGCAGCCGTACACGCTGAGGCCAGGAGCGCTACCCCCAGAATCCAGACCCTGACCATGGCGCTCATCCTACCCTGCCCCCCTCAATGCAAGCCCCGAACTGCGCTGATCATAGGGAGACTCACCTCACGTTCTGTGGGCTGACTGCGGCGTATACCGG
>JASJYA010000173.1 GCA_030125685.1 Actinomycetota bacterium | reverse complement strand
CTTTCCGGGTGGGAGCGGAATCGGGCGCATCGCGAAGTAGACGGCGATCCCGATGGCGAGAAGCGCCCTCATCGTGTCGTCGAGCGTACCCATCAGGAATCGATCAGTCTGGCCTTCGCCGCGGCGAATTCTTCGTCGGACAACGTTCCCGCTTCGTGCAGCTCCGCCAGTCTCTCAACGTGGTTGATCATGGTGTCGAATTCGGTCACATCCTCGACCCCCGTCTTCCCTGGGACGGCGCTCGGCGCTATGGCGGGGCTGTCGGGCCTTGTGGTGAAGTAGACCAGCATGCCGATGAGCGGCAGGAGCACGACGGCGACAGCCCACAGCCCCTTGGCCGGACCCGACAGGTCCGCCCGCCGGGAGAGGTCTGTGAGCGTGAAGAGCCACAGCATCACCAGTGGGACGAATATCAGCAGTATGAAGAAGAATTCCCAGAACTCCACGCGGTCCTCCTCGTAGACGTCGTTGAACCCATTGTATCGGTTTGCGCTGTACCACGCGATCTACAGTTTCACCTCCCCCCATTGGCTGCCGAAAGAACACCTGATGACTTCCATAGGCCTCCCCCAATGTCACCCCTGCTGATCGCAGCGCTCGTGATAGGCGTAGGCGCCTGCATCGCCGCGATCGCTGTGTTTCTCTAGAAGCGACCCGATAAGCGGCTCGGCTACCACGCCCAGTACGACCCGCTGACGGGTCTCATCAATAGAACCTTGTTCCAGGACAGACTTCACAGCGCTCTCATCCGCGCCCGGCGCGATGGCGGTCTCGTCACCGTGATGTTTCTCGACATCGACGGCTTCAAAGATGTCAATGACCGATTCGGCCATGCGATCGGCGACGAACTGCTCAGACAGGTTGCGGCCCGCCTCGTTGCATGCCTACGCGAGTCTGACACGGTCGCTCGTCTCGGCGGCGACGAGTTCACCGCCATCCTCGAAGGAGGCAAGCGCGTCGAAGACGCGGGTCACGTTGCAAGCAAGATCCTCAAGACGATCGTGATGCCGTACACGGTTGGGGAGCGGGAGATCGTCATTACCGCCTCGATCGGCATCTCGGTATATCCCCTTGATGGAGACACGTACGAAGACGTAGTCAAAGGCGCCGATACCGCGATGTACCAATCCAAGGCGGCGGGTCGGAACACATTCCAGTATTACACGAGGTCGTTGCGAGATCGCACGTCCGAGAGGCTCGCTCTCATGGAGGATCTCTTGGGAGTGATCGACTCGGGCACCGAGCTGAGGATCGAGTATCAGCCGAAGGTCGACCTGGCACGGGGCGCAGTGATCGGCCTCGAAGCGCTCGTGAGATGGGACCACCCGGAACGTGGCCTCCTCATGCCCGCTGATTTCCTCGCTCTCGCCGAGGAGTCCGAGTTGATCATCCCGATGAGCAAGTGGCTATTCGATGAGGCCTGTCTCGACATGCGCCGATGGCTCGGTGCAGGGATGCGGCCCATGCGGGTAGCCGTCAACGTGTCCGGTCGCCTCTTCCGGCACGGGAACCTCGTCGAGTCGATCGCCATCGCGCTTGCCGCAGCTGATCTCGATCCGAGGCACCTCGAGATAGAAGTGACGGAACGCACCATCACCCACGAATCGGAACACACCGAACGTGTCCTTGAGCGCATTGCCGACATGGGGGTGAGGGTGTCGATCGATGACTTCGGAGTCGGGTATTCGTCGCTTCGGCAATTGCAACGCCTCTCTGTCCACGCACTGAAGATCGATCAATCCTTCGTCCGAGACGCTCACAGCAGGGAGGAGTCCCGCGCGATCGTCGAGTCGATCGTCTCGATTGCTCGCAGCTTTGATCTCGGGGTCATAGCCGTAGGAGTGGAGACCCCCTTGAGGAGTTGACCGCGATCCGCACGCTCGGCTGTGCCAGGGTTCGGGGATATCTCATCGCTCGTCCGCTGAGACCCGAGAGAGTCATGGAATTCGTCGACAGCTACGACCAAACCCTGACGTTCAAACGAAGCGAGTCTCGCTCCTCCTAATACGTAACGTTGGTTTTGTAGCCCTGTTCGTCTGATCAGCTCGTGGGCGTCGATCAGGTGATGGGCGCGGGCCGAATGACGATCTCCAATCTGCCGTCGACGAGGAACGCTTCCACGAGCCACCCATCGAGGTTCTAGGAGAAAGAGATGGCCACGGCGCCAGATGCCACCAATCCTGCGCCGAAAGCAGCCGTCAGCCAGCCAGCGACCAGGAAGAGTCTCTGCCGAGTTGCGATCATTCTCCGGCTCTCCAGGCTGTGCTGTCAGAGAAGGGCTACGACGTCGAGAGTGCGGCAACTGAGCCCCAAGGAGTTCGACCTGCTCCTGTACCTCGCTGAGCGAGACGTCCAGTCTGTGGCCGCTGCTCTTGCGGTGGTAGGCACAGACGAAGGGATCACTCCTGACCTCGCGGAGGCGATTCTGAAAGCCTTTGGCAATCCTGACGACCTCAG
>JASJYA010000018.1 GCA_030125685.1 Actinomycetota bacterium | reverse complement strand
CCCAGAGTTGGTCTCTGCCGCTCAGGTCGTCATGTGAGGTTGAGGGCGTCCCTCAGCACGGTGACTCGTTCCCGCTCTACACGAAACCACGCCCACCTGCCGCGTTGCTCCCTAGCCAACAGGCCGGCGTCGGTCAACAGCGAGAGGTGATGGCTCACGGTCGGCTGGCTGCGGCCCATCACTTCGGGAAGATCGCACGCGCACATCTCGCCACCAGGGGCGTTTGCGATGAGGCTCAAGATCCGAAGCCTGATCGGGTGAGACAGAAGTTTGAAGGCTGTGGCAAGCTCCTCGGCCTCAGCCTGATCGATCGGCGCCACAAGCACCGGTTCACAGCATGTTCGAACGGTCGACAGTTTCATGCGACCACCCTACTCCATATTGACATGCATCGATACGATTGGTAGCCTTGCAAATAGATCGACGATCATCGATATAAGGAAGGTTGGTCATGTCCACCAGCGAGATCCAGGAGAAGGTACGCCGGCGCTACGCCGATGCGGCTACGAGCATCGACCCATCGTGTTGTGACAGCAGTTACTCCGCGGCAGGCGCATCCGACGCGTTCAAGGCATCCGATCCGGAGAAGTTCGGCACGAAGCTCTATGCAGCCGGCGACCTGTCTGAGATCCCAAACGGTGCGGCGCTCGCATCACTCGGGTGCGGGAATCCAACGGCGGTCGCGGAGCTGAAACAGGGTGAGACCGTTCTCGACCTCGGCTCCGGCGCAGGCATCGACGTTCTTCTCTCAGCCAAACGAGTGGGTCCCGACGGGTTCGTGTACGGAATCGACATGACAGACGAGATGCTCGCGCTCGCCCGTAAGCACCAGGAGGAGGCCGGCGCGTCCAACGTCGAGTTCCGCAAGGGTGTCATCGAAGACATCCCGCTCGACGATGCCACGGTGGATGTTGTCATATCCAACTGCGTGATCAACCTATCGGGCGACAAGCCGACCGTGTTATCCGAAATGTTCCGGGTCCTCAAGCCTGGAGGGCGTATCGGGATCACTGATGTCGTATCAGACGACGATCTCTCGGGGGCAGACCGCCTGGAGCGAGGAAGTTGGCTGGGGTGCATCGCCGGCGCGCTCAGCTTCGGCGAGTTCAGGCGCGGTCTCGAAGATGTCGGGTTCACCGACGTATCGATCGAACCGACTCACAGCGTCGCGGACGATATGTACTCGGCCATTATCAAGGCGTCAAAGCCTGGCTACAAGGAGGTAATCGACGTCGCGCCTCTTGCCGATTAGTGTGTCCCGATGGACAAGCCGCAGCCGCAGGAGTCATTCGAGGAATTCCGACAGTCATTCTTCTACGGAAGACGGGGTGACCTCAACTTCAAGTTCTTCAAGGATCTCCCCGACGATGACGTGGCATCGTTCATCCAGATCGTTTTGGACCGCCTCGGGGACGCCTACGACACCGGCGACGTCCTGCCCCTGATCGAAGCGGCTTTCGAGGCCCAGGTCGCAGGCTATGCGCCTGATCCCGGTACGTCACCGAAATTTTTCTTCGACGACGGCCCGTTCACGCCGTGCGAGATGTCAGTGACGAACGCACGGGTGGGGCTGCTTGCAACGTCGGGCCACTTCGTCCACGGCGATGACCCGGAGCCCTTCGGAGAGGCGGCGATGACCCAGGCTGAGGCGGAGGCGCGGATTGGCGAGTTCATGTCCGCCGCTCCCGTCCTCTCTGAGATTCCCTCGGACACCGCGACCCCGGCCCTGCGCGTCCGACACGGCGGCTACGACATCCGTTCGGCTGTCAGGGATCCGAATGTCGCGTTCCCTATCGATCGACTGCGTGAGGCTCGCGACGACGGACGGGTCGGGAGTCTCGCTGAGACGTTCTTCTCGTTTCCCGGCGCCACGGCTCAGGGCAGACTTCGCAAGGTTCTCCCTGGGTGGGTGGAGAGAATCCATGACGAGGACATCGACGTCATGCTGCTCGTCCCTGTCTGACCGGTGTGCCACGTGTCGGTCGGACACGTCGCACGAGCAATTGAAGAGTCCGGCATCCCGACGGTAACGGTGATGGTCAAGGCGTTCGAGCACAGGGCAAGCGAGTTCAAGATCCCGAGGACGCTCGTCGTGCAACACCCGATGGGCCGCCCGCTCGGCGCCGCGTTCGACAAGCAGCGACACCGCGATGTCCTCAACGCCGCATTCGATCTGTTGGAGTCCGCTCCGCACAACGGCACGGTCGTCGAGCTACCTGACGCGTATCGGCCCGAGACTCACTCAGGCGCCACAGCTCGAGAGGAGAGGTAGGCGCCGACGAGAACGACAGCGACACCAGCCAAAGCCAGCGGCTGAACCACCTCGTTCCGAAAAACGACCCCCAGGACGATCGCTACGATCGGGATCAGGTAGGTTGTCGTCGTCATGCGGGGGCCACCAACACGCCCAGCGAGCGTCGCGCTGAGCGACCGCGCCACTCCGGTCCCAACTATGCCCAGCACGAGCACCGCGATGACCGAACCGGCCGTGAACTCCGATGCGCCAACGGTCGCAGCGGCGAACGGCGCAAGCAGGACACTTGAGATGACCAATGACCACAACGTGATCGCAGCGCCGCCGTACCTCTGTTGGAGCGGCACCAGAAGGTTGCTTGAGATCCCGTAGCCGACGATCGCAAGCAACACCAGGCCAACGCCGACGGGCTCGGCCCGGGTGCCGCTGAGCGACGGCATCGTCATCATGACGATTCCCACAAACCCGAGTGCGATGCCCGCTACCTGTGCTCTGCGCGGGAGCCGAGACAAGAGCAGGCTCGCAATCACAAGGCTGACAATTGGTGTACCGCTCGTAATCATTCCGGCAACGGCCGAATCGAGTTCTGTCACAGCTATGGCGAACAGAAGCGAAGGTACCGCGTTGCCGGCGAATGCGACTGCGGCGATCCTCGCCCAGTCCTCGCGATGGATCTTCTGGCGCGCACGGGGGAATGCCGCCAAGGCCGCGGCGCCGAGCACAACCCGGCTGAAGGCGACAACTCCGGGAGAGAGGTGATCAACGGCGATCGCCATCCACAAGTAGGCAGACCCCCAGATGAGACCGATCGTGAGCGTGAGACCCCACTCGATCGGTCCGTATGCCGCCGGGCGAGAGCCGACGTTGGTAAGCGGTGATGACAAGAACGTTCCCTTGCTCGTCGCTCCGACACTATCGGAGTCTGGGTTCTGGCGTCTGGCGTCTGTCTTACCGGTACAAGGTCTCGATCTCGGCGGCGAAGTGCTCGACCACCGTGCTCCGATGAATCTCGCCTGAATCGGTTCGCTCCCCGTTCTCGATAGACAGGGGGCGAGAGAGCAGCCCCACGCGGCGGATGTGGAAGGCCCGGGAGAGGCGTTGGTTCACGTCTGTCACGACGGACTCGACGTGAGAGCGGGCCGCCTCGATGTCTCCCGCGAAGCCTTCAGCCACTGAGGCGAGAACCCCGAGGTAGTCGTATCCGTCGCCGACGACGACTGCGTCGAGGATCGCCGGATCCTGCTTCAACCAGTCCTCTATCGGGCCCGGGTCGACGTTCTTACCTCCCGATGTGATGATGATCTCCTTCTTTCGTCCCGTGATAGAGAGCAGGCCATCGTCCCCGATGCTTCCGAGATCCCCGGTATGGAGCCAATCGTCTCGCAAGGCATTGCGCGTCGCGTCCTCATCGTCGAGGTAACCGAGGAACACACTTCGCGCCTTGATGAGTATCTCCCCGTCGTCCGCGAGCGTGATGTCCACGCCGGGCATGGGGAGGCCGACTGTGCCGAACCGCGTCGCTCCCTCCCTCGTGACTGACGATGGGCCCGTGGCTTCCGACAAGCCGTACACCTCTCGGATCGGAATATTGATGCCAGAGAAATACTCGAGCGTTGTCGGATTGACCGTCGCGGCGCCGCTGAACGCCAGTCTGATGTTGGCGAATCCCATGGCCTGTTTCGCTCGGTTCGTGAAAGTCCGTCTCGCGAGCGCCATCGACGCCTTCTGATACAGCGATCGGCGGCGACCTGCGTTACGCGCGGCGATGTTGCCTCGAGACGTTCGCATCGCCCAACGAGCAATGCGCGCCTTGGCGCCTTCGAGCCCGTCGATCTGCTTGCGGAGCGCTCGCTCGAACCCGGTCCACACCAGAGGTACACCGAAAAAGATCGAAGGTTGGATGTCGAGGAGGTCGACTCGCACGCGCCCGAGCGACTGTGCAAACGCGACCGGGTAGCCGACGTGGGCAGGCGCAAGGATCGTAAAGATCTGCTCGGCGACGTGAGACAGGGGGAGATACGACAGGGCGCTGTCGTGCTTGGTCACGTCGAACAGCTCGACAGACGAATGCGAGGCGAAGATGAGGTTGTCGTGGCTGAGCACCACCCCGACCGCCTCGCCTCGTCCTACGGCCGTAAAGATCAGCGTTGCAGGATCATCGGGGCGTATCGCCGCAAGGCGGTCGTCAATGACCTCGGCATCCACGTCGTTCGAACGCTCAAGAAATTCTGACCAAGAAATCGAGCCCTCGGGCGCCTCGTCGATACCGATGACCAGCTCAACGGCGCCGTGTGCATCCGTGTCGATGAGCTGGATGTGAGCTTCGGTTTGGCAGAGCACAATCCGAGCCTGCGACCGCTCCATCATGTCCGCGACTTCTTCTCTGGAACTCATGAAATAGATGCCGACGGGTACAGCCCCGATGGCCATCGCCGCAACGTTGAAGATCACCCACTCCGGCGTGTTGTACGACAAAATTGCGACCCGGTCCCCCGTTTCGATGCCTGAGGCGATGAAGGCTTGTGCGGTTCGGCGCACAGCGGCCCCGTACTCGCCCCACGTGGTCATCTCCCATGCCGCACCCTTCGGGGCGCCGCCCACCCGGCGCAGGAGCGCAGGTTCGTCTCGAAACCGCTTCGCGTTGGCGAGCACCAGGTGCGGAATCGTGTCTGGACGCGGTTTGGGAATCACAGGTGGGACGCCGAGTCGAGTAGCTCTTCGGCGAGACCGGGGTAGTCGAATCCATCGACTCCGCCATTTGATTGGATGAGCGACCATACGACGTTCCAGCACAACACAACGTCGATGAGCGCGTCGAGTTCGCGTTGCGCATGCGTCTCAAGGGATCCGAAGTACGATTCGAGCAGGAGATCCCGCCCCTCACGGTCGAGCGTGTAACCGATCGAAGCAAGATCGTACATCGGGTCTCCCATCCCTGCGTACTCCCAGTCGATCAGCCATGGAGAACCGTCGTCGAGAAAGTTCAGGTGGTAGGGATCGTTGTGACACAGCACGCTTCGGGATGCACGCACTGAGATCCGCTGACGCTCAGTTTCGCCGACGCGTGCAAGGAGAGGGGCAAGCCGGCTAGGCCGCGGCATACCCCTGGCGTCAAGCAGATCCAACCAGCGTCGAATATCGCCGTACGGATCGAACTCCCCCTCGATAGGCGGGAGCGCATGCACTTCACGCAGCCGCGCCGCGAGTCGAGGAACCGTCGCCTCTTCTCGCGCCCGGTCGGACACGAGAACCGGCCCGTTCTGACCGACGATTCGCACGACGAACTGAGCACCATCCGCATCGACGAGGTAACTCGTATTCGAGAGCCCACCGGGCAGGGGCCTGACGTTGAGATCGGTCGCATGGGCAAACTCTGGGACGCGGGCGATGACTCTTCTGAATTCCGCGTCGTCCGTAGGTAGCACCACGGTAGACGATCCTAGCCGGTCGGCCACTTCTCGGTGATCGGGAGTCGGGAGGCGCCGACCCTGGCCAGATACTCGTTGAACGACTTCTTCCAGGCGCCGTGGGATTCGATCTGGAGAGCGACCACGTCAGCCCCACTCATGCGAACCTCCGGGTACCTCGCTGGAATCTCTCTGGCTACGGCGACGGTCGCTGCTGCGTCCGCGGCAGCCCGGTGCGCACCATCGATCACCACGCCGTAGTGCGCGGCAACAGATTCGAGCGTACGCGACCCCTTCCGGTAGCGATCGACGTGGCGGTCGAGGACCAGCGGATCAACAAGGATCGCGGGCGGCACAGTGGGGAGATCACCAACGTGATGACGGGCGAGTTCCGCTGTCAGAAGTGACCAGTCGTATGGAGCGTTGTAGATGACGATGGGGGTGCCTTCGTCGACAAGCACCGCGATCGCCGCGCGGGTTTCAACGAGTATCGCAGATGGGTCGCCGCCGCTGGTCGCCAGATCCTCGGGGCGGATGCCGGTGAGGTCGCTTACTTCGGTGGGGAGCGCGACCCCAGGATCGATAAGCCGGTCAACGAGCGTCTTCGATGAACCATCCGCCTCGAAGAGGTACAGCCCCACTTCGATGATGCGGGCGTCACGGGTATCAACACCGGTGGCTTCAAGGTCGAGGACAGCAAGCGGGCCTTCGTGCCAGAACATGTGACCACAGTAGACCGCGGCTACGACATGTAAATGCAGCACAAGGGACGTGTCACCTGGTCATTGGGAGACGCGGGTCGGTCGGGAGTCGCTCCAGGGCGTCGCGAACCCAGGCGTACCGAGGGTCGTCGCAGAACCGCCATGCCCGTTCGGGGGACGGGCCTGCCATGACGTTGAGGTAGTACATGTGGTGCTGTGGCGAAGCCGCAGCCGGACCGTGGAAGCCCCGCGGAACCAGATACACGTCGCCGTCTCGCACAGTCAGCGTGTCGTCGATCTCACCGTCAGTGGTGTAACAACTGAAGAATCCGAAGCCGTCTTCACCGTCGATACGGAAATAGTAAATCTCCTCAAGTTCGATCTCCTCCTCGGTCGTCTCGTCGTGTTTGTGGGGGGGATACGACGACCAACTCCCTTCAGGCGTCAGTACCTCGACAGCGATGAGCTTGTCGGCGTCGGCTGCGTCCGCGCTGAGAAAATTGTTGATCTGACGTGTCCCCGCACCCCCGCCCCTGACTTCAACCCTGACATCCTGAGCGGCGACCCGATACGGGTCGATGCGCCGGGTGGCTTCTGCCGTACAGAGAGCGACCTCGCATGGTCCCTGCGTCACGATTCGGACCTCCGTGTCGATCGGCGCATAGGCAAAGTCGGTGACAGCGGCGAAGACACCGGATCTCCCCTTGAGAAGAAACGACTTTGATTCCACTTCGACCGTCATGCCCCCGGAGAGAGGGAGTATCGCCGTCTCGGTGGACCCTGTCGCGAACTCGTACCTTGCGCCGGCTGTCAAGGTCAGAATCCTGAGGCCCGAATACCGCCACCCTGCCAGGTTCGGGTTGATGTGGACGATGGCTACGCCGCTACCACTGGATTCTGCGGGATAGAAACGTCTCTTCAACGTGTTCTCCTTTCTCGCTGCAAGATCCGGAGTGGACACGTTGGAGAGCTCACAGGCCACCTGCAAGATCCTCCAGGAATGAGAAGCTCCTCATGGCGGCGCCAATCGGGCCAGCGCCGGGATCGGGCTCCGCATCCAACACTGCATCTTGCTCGATGACGTACCAACCTTCGTACCCCTGGGTTTCGAGCACCTCCACGAATCCCCGAATGTCCACGCTCCCGTCTCCCAGCGGGAGGAACAGACCGTCGATCACCGCCTGGCGGAAAGCCAGATCGCCGGAGCGGACCCGTTGCGCCAACTCCTCGTCAAGATCCTTGAGGTGAACGTGGGCTACTCGACCGCTCGCAACCTTCGCGACATCAACGGAATCGACTCCGGCCAGAGCAAGATGTCCGGTGTCGATGCACAGATCCACCGGGGATTGATCGAGCACACGCTCAACGTGATCCTGGCGGACGACCGCCATCCCCCAGTGAGGATGGAGCGCCGTCTTCAATCCATACCCTGAAGCAGTCTCGATGACACGAGCAAGACTGGTCAGGAACGTGTCCCACTCTGTCTCGGTGAGGTCGATCTGGCGGTCATAACCGGGATGATGCGAGTCAGGTCCGAGCACCATGACCGGGGCGCCGAGGCTCGCGAGGGTCGCGGCTGCACGATCTACATAGGCGAGGTTCTCAGCAACCGACTCAGGTTGATACAGGACCGCAGGCACGAAACCGCCTACGAGAGCAAGGTCGAATCGGTCCAGAAGCGCTCGCAACTCCTCAGCGTCTTGAGGAAGGTACCCGTCGGGACCGTGCTCGGTGGCGGACAGGCCGACCTGTCGCATCTCGTCGAGGACGCGTGTACTGCTCATCAAGTGGCCCCATCCGGGAGAACCGTCCACACCCCAGGTGATCGGCGCGCCGGCGATGCGGGACAAGAACGTCATACCACTTCCTCCAAACTCACGATTCGGCCCTCTTGTGCTGAGATGGTGCAAGCCTCGGCGATTGCAAGAGCAGCTCGTGCGTCGTACACCGTGCACGCGTTCGGCTCGCCGTCAAGGATCATCGCGAGGAAGGCGTCCATCTCCCTGGCGTACGTCTCCCCGAAGCGCGGGAGCCACTCGGTGTAAGGATCGACAGGCTCGGGAACGCCCGGCTCGATGGAGCGCAGAGGCGTGCGTGAGTCAAGGCCGACGGCGACAGAATCCTTCGTACCAAAGACTTCCATGCGGACATCGTATCCAACGGGATTCTGGCGCGAGCCGCAGAGCACCGCGAGCATGCCGTCGTCGAGCCAGAGGGTGACCACCGTCTGGGCGTAGTCGCCGAAATCGCTGAACCAGTCGAACGCCAGGGTGGCGCCCGCCGCGTGGACACGAAGAACTTCTCGGCCCGTGACGAAACGGAGAATGTCGAATTCGTGTATCAACTGGTCGATGAATTCGCCGCCGGAGCGTGCGATGTACTCCTTGGTGGGAAGCTGGTAGTCGTGATGCTGTCCCACGATGAGGGTGACCGTTCCGAGACTGCCGTCCGCCACGAGGTCGCGCGCTGTGCGGTAGCCCGTGTCGAATCGGCGGTTGAAACCGATCTGCACCAGCACATCACTCTCAGACACGGTGGCGACCGCCCGGTCGGCGTCAGCGAGATTCATGGCAAGCGGTTTCTCACACAACGCCGGTACTCGATGCTTTACCGCTAACTCGATCAGCTCTGCATGCATGTCTGCGGGAGTGCATATGACGACGGCATCGACGGAATCAAGGAGCTCATCCGCGCCTGGTGCGACTTCGGCGCCATTGATCTTCGCGACACGTTCCGCATGCGAAACCACTTCGTCTGTCACAATGACGGCGGAGACATCCGGATGAAGACGAAGATTTTCGGCGTGAATCGCGCCGATCCGCCCGGCGCCGATGATGCCTACTTTCACCCGTTACCCTCTCTCGCCGTCCGCCATTTTGGAACGTTCCAACCAGCAAGGTTATACTCTACTCAACCTTGATGTCAAAGCAGTGCAGCGATTCCTGGCCTCGACACCTGGTTCATGAGCAAGGAGTGACGATGGAGACAGTGCGGCTCACCACAGCCCAGGCAATCGTACGGTGGGTGATCGCGCAGCGTACCGAGATCGAAGGGGTGAACGTTCCCTTGTTCCCCGGCGTGTTCGGAATCTTTGGGCACGGCAACGTGGTGTCCCTGGCCGAGGCGCTCGCCCTGGTTCAGGATGAGTTGCCGACCTGGAGGGGGCAGAACGAACAATCTATGGCGTTCGCAGCCGTCGCGTTCGCCAAGGCGAAACGGCGACGCCAAATCATGATCGCTACTTCCTCGGTCGGGCCCGGCTCGACCAACATGGTGACAGCCGCCGCGGTCGCTCACGCCAACCGGCTACCGCTCCTCCTTCTCAGCGGCGATACGTTCCAACACCGTATCGTGGATCCCGTTCTGCAACAGATCGAAGATTTCGGCGCTCCCTCGACAACGGTGAGTGACACGTTCCGAGCAGTGACCCGTTTCTGGGACCGCATCACTCGCCCGGAACAGATCGTCCAGACCCTCCCCCAGGCGCTCGCCGTCATGCTCGATCCCGCCGAATGCGGGCCGGCCTACATTGGACTGCCCCAGGACGTCGCCGCAGAGGCGTACGACTTCCCCCTTCGATTCTTCGACGAGACTCTGCACTACATCCGGAGGCCCGGACCCGATGCCCGCGATGTAGCAGCGGCAGCGGCGGTACTCGCTACGGCGGAGAAGCCGCTCCTCATCGCCGGAGGGGGTGTTCACTACTCCGGCGCCGTAGACGAACTCACAGCCTTCGCTGTCGCCAGGGGGATACCGGTTGCAGAGACAGTGGCAGGCAAGTCCACGCTGCTCTCCGACCATCCGAACTTCGTCGGCCCGATCGGAGTCACAGGGAGCACCTCCGCGAATGCGCTCGCCGCAGACGCCGATGTGGTGGTAGCGGTAGGAACCCGTCTCCAGGATTTCACCACCGGTTCGTGGTCTGTCTTCAGAAACCCGCGGATGCAACTGGTGTCGATCAACGTAGGACGGTTTGACGCCGCCAAACACCACGCTATATCGGTCGTCGGAGACGCACAGGCGTCGCTTGAAGTATTGGATGGGGCGCTCGGCGACTACCGCGCCCCGACCGAATGGCTTCGCCGAGCGCGCGAAGAGCGGGACGCCTGGTACGGCTATCTCGACAGCTACGTCGATCAAGAATTCGACGTGCCAACCTATGCGCAGGTCATCCGGGCGGTCAACGACCTCGTCGATGACGATGACTATCACGTGGCGGCCGCCGGGGGACTTCCGGGTGAGATCAACATGGGCTGGCGATCAACGTCGGTCGGCTCCATCGACATCGAGTACGGCTTCTCATGCATGGGTTACGAGATTCCCGGTGCGTGGGGCGCCAAGATGGCGCTGCCGGATCGCGATGTCATCTGCTGGGTCGGCGACGGCTCGTATCTCATGATGAACTCGGACATCTACTCAACCGTCGCGACCGGTCACAAAGTGATCTTCATCGTGTGCGACAACGGAGGATTCGCCGTCATCAATCGACTTCAGATCAACACAGGCGGGGAGGAATTCAACAACCTGTTTGAGCACACGAAGAGGGTAAACAAGACCAGGGTCGATTTCGTCAAGCATGCTGAATCGCTTGGCGCGATCGCCGAGAAGGTCACAGGCGTCGAGGAGCTTCGAGAAGCTTTCGGCAGAGCCAAGGCGGCGGACCGGAGCTACGTCATCGTGATCGACACCCATCCGTACGAATGGACAGAGGGCGGATCCTGGTGGGAGGTCGGCGTACCCGAGGTGTCTGGGCGCGACCAGGTCCTCGCGGCGCGCGCCGAGTGGGACGCGGAGCGCAAGCATCAACGTGTCGGAATCTGGGTCGAGCCGTGATCGAGGACCTCTTGGAACGTTCCAACCTGAATCCACTATGATACTGGACAGATGAAGCACCCAACGATCCTCGATGTCGCGAACGAAGCCGGTGTGTCGAAATCCCTGGTCTCCCTCGTCATGAGAGATTCCGACCGCGTCAGCGCGTCGAGCCGGGAAGCCGTGCTAAAGGCGGCGTCCGCGCTCGGGTATCGCCCTAACGCTGCAGCTCGCACGATGGTGCGGCGCCGCTCCTACGTGGTCGGTGTGATGGTGTCGGATCTGAGAAACCCGTTTTTCGCCGACGTGATCGACGGTATCGATATGGCGGTCACAGACGCCGGGTATCGCGCGATCCTGACCACAGGCAACCGGGCGCCGGAGCGCGAACGCCTCGCGATCGCGACGTTGCTCGAAATGCGGGTAGACGGCCTGATCCTGGCGTCGCCGGTAGTAGGCGGGGAGTTCGTTATCGATGCTTCGCGAACGGTACCAACGGTCATCGTAGGCAAGGCGATCAGAGCGTCCACCATCGACAGCGTCACCAATGACGACCGTCGCGGCGCTGAGATGGTCATTGACCACCTCGTAGAACTCGGACACAGATGCATCGCACACATCGACGGCGGCGTTGGCGCGGGCGCCGGGCCTCGTCGATCCGGATACGCGCGGTCGATGCGACGGCACGGGCTGGAGGACGATATTCGATCGATGCGGGGAGGCTTCACAGAGGAAGGGGGCAGCACCGGGATGACCGATCTTCTCGCCGAGGGAGCACGACCGACCGCCGTATTCGTCGCGAACGACCTCGCGGCTATCGGCGCGCTCGACGTCATCGACGGCGCAGGGCTCAATGTTCCCGGCGACATCTCGATTGTCGGCTACGACAACATCTCCCTGGTCGCCGGCCACCGCTTGGGGTTGACAACCGTAGATCAACCCAGGCACGACATGGGGCGCATGGCGGCCGGACTCATCTTGGAGAAGATCGAGCAGGATCGCCCATCCGCAAGCCACGTTGTCCTCTCGCCGAAACTGATCGTACGCGAATCAACCGGGCCACCTCCCCTGTGACATCCACCTGCTATCGGAGCTGAGACCATGCAACTCATCAACCACTGGATCGATGGAGCGTTCGTATCCGCAGCGCCGCGCCGGACAGGCCCGGTGTTCAACCCGGCGACAGGCGCCCAGACCGCGGAAGTAGCAATGGCGTCCGGCGACGATGTCGATCTCGCCGTGGCCGCAGCCACACGCGCCTACGAGTCGTGGCGTAATGCGTCCCTGACACGGCGCCAGAACATCATGTTCGCCTTCCGTGAGCTCGTAGCGAAGAACAAGCGCGAGCTTGCAGAAGCTCTGACCGCCGAGCACGGCAAGACGATCGACGACGCCGCTGGAGAAGTTCAGCGCGGCCTCGAGGTCATCGAGTTCGCCTGCAACATCGCCCACCTGCTCAAAGGCGACTTCTCCGAACAGGTCTCGACCGGAGTCGACACCTACTCGATCCGACAGTCCCTGGGGGTCGTGGCAGGCATCACGCCCTTCAACTTCCCCGTCATGGTTCCGATGTGGATGTATCCCATCGCCATTGCGTGTGGGAACACGTTCGTGCTCAAGCCGTCGGAGAAGGATCCGACCGTGTCACAGATGGTGGCCGAGCTCTTGTCTGAGGCCGGCCTGCCTGATGGCGTGTTCAATGTCGTCCACGGCGACAAGGAGGCTGTAGACGCCCTTCTGAACCATCCCGATGTTGCGGCGATCTCTTTCGTCGGCTCGACCCCGATCGCGCGATACATCCATGAGACCGGGACCGTCAACGGCAAGCGAGTCCAAGCCCTCGGCGGCGCCAAGAACCACATGGTCGTCCTGCCCGACGCTGACATGGACCTCGCGGCCGACGCTGCGGTGTCCGCAGGCTTCGGTTCGGCCGGAGAACGTTGCATGGCGATCTCTGTCGTGGTCACCGTAGGGGACGCCGCCGATGCGCTTCTTCCGAGGGTTCAGGAGCGGATCGCCAAGTTGAAGATCGCTCCCGGCGACGAGGAAGGCGCCGAGATGGGCCCACTCGTGACCCGCCAGCACCTCGAGAAGGTTGCGTCCTACGTCACCGCAGGTGAATCCGAGGGCGCGACCCTGCTAGTCGATGGACGCGACCTTGAGGTGGAGGGATTCGCCGGCGGTTTCTTCATCGGTCCCAACCTGTTCGACAATGTCACCTCCGACATGTCGATATACACCGACGAGATCTTCGGACCGGTCCTGTCGGTGGTTCGAGTACGTCACTATGAAGACGCGATACAGCTCATCAACGACAATCAATACGGCAACGGCACGGCCGTCTTCACGAACGACGGAGGGGCTGCACGCAAGTTTCAGAACGAGATCCAGGTCGGGATGATCGGCATCAATGTTCCAATCCCCGTGCCGTTGTCCTTCTACAGCTTTGGGGGCTGGAAAGACTCGATCTTCGGCTCGCACGCCATATACGGCCCTGAGGGGGTCCACTTCTACACGCGTCCCAAGGTCGTCATCTCCCGTTGGTCCGACCCGATTCACCGCGGAGTGGACCTCGGCTTCCCCCAACACGACTGAACCTGAATCCAGGCCAAGGAGCGAGATTATGCCGGACACCGCCTACAAGAGTCCCCTTCACGAAACAGTGAGCGCCTACCCGACGGACTTCTGGAACGACTCGTGCTCCGTTGGAGAGCTTACCTACGCGATCGAACACGGAGCAGTCGGCGCCACAAGCAATCCAACGATCGTCGAGCAGGTCCTCAACATGGAACGCCATCTATGGAAGGACAGAATCTACGAGCTCATAGAGCACAACCCGTCGTGGTCAGACGAAGACGTAATGGGAGAAGTGTTCGAGGAGATCGCGCTCAAGGGCGCAGAGCTGCTCCTGCCGGTGTTCGAACGAGAGAACGGTATGAAGGGTCGACTCTCGATCCAGACGAACCCCTCCTACTACCGCAACGTCGAGGCGATGGTCGAACAAGGGGTTCGTTACGACTCGCTGGCGCGCAACATGCAGGTGAAGTTTCCGGCGACGAGTCTGGGCATCGCTGCGATGGAGGAAGCAACCTATCGGGGGGTGAACATCAACGGCACGGTCAGCTTCACCGTGCCCCAAGCCGTTGCGATCGGAGAGGCCGTCGACCGAGGGTTAGCTCGACGCGAGGCAGAGGGGCTGCCTACAGACACCATGACGCCTGTCACCACCATCATGGTGGGCCGGACCGATGACTGGATCCAAGTCGTCACAAAGAGAGACGGCGTCATCGTCAGCCCGCACTACCTACCGTGGGCCGGGGTTGCGGTGTTTAAAAAGGCGTACGAGATCTACAAGGAGCGCGGTTTTCGCTCGCGCCTCCTTGCAGCGGCCTTCCGCCACCATCTGCATTGGTCAGAATTCATCGGCGGCGACATCATTCTCACGATCCCGTCTACGTGGCAGAAGCTCTTCAACGCCTCGGCGGTGGAAGTCAAGGCGCGGATCGATGATCCCGTCGCCCCTGAGATCATCGCGGAGCTCTACGACCGGGTGCCCGATTTCCGCAAGGCGTATGACGAGGACGGAATGACCATCGAGGAGTTCGACACCTATGGCGCCACCGTGCGCACGCTGCGCGGGTTCGTCGCTTCCTACCACGAATTAACGCGGGTAATCCGTGAGGACTTCATGCTCCCCAATCCGGATGTGCAACAAACCTCGTAGTCAGGAGCACCACGTCATGGCTGTCGATGGCGTCGAGCGACGTATCTTCGCCGAGAAGCTGGCCATTGAGGCCGGTCGCCTTGCGTTGTCGTATCAAGAGCAGGGCGATTTGAAGGTCCGGTCGAAGGGCGTCCTCGACTGGGTGACCGAAGCCGACGTGGAGATCGAGCAACTGATCAGGCGCCGCATCAGTGAGTCCTTCCCTCACGACGCCGTGCTTGGAGAAGAAGAGGGCGATGACACCCCGGAAATTGGTGAGGGCGCCTCCATATGGGTTGTCGACCCCATCGATGGCACGACCTGTTTCGTCTCGGGCTTGCCGAGCTGGTGTGTGTCGATTGCTTGTGTCGACCGAGAGGGCGAGCCCTTCCTAGGCGTCATATACGATCCCAGTAGATCCGAGATGTTCTCCGCGCTGGCAGGCCACGGATTCGCGATCAATGACCGCGACGTGCCGGCGCCTTCTAAAGGAATAACCGATGGGCTCGTCGGTGTCGGGCATCCGCGCAACGCACCAGCCGAGCCCACTCTGACGTTTCTTGAGAGGCTGTTCGCCGTCGGCGGACTGTCTTACAACGCCGGTTCGGCTGCGCTGGCTCTCGCCTACGTCGCCGCCGGACGCTTGGTCGGGTTCTTCGAATCCGACCTCCGGGCATGGGACGCCCTCGCAGGCGAGGTTCTGATTCGCGAGTCCGGTGGCTGGTCGACGAGTTTCATGCGTGACGGATCGCTGATGACGAGTAAGCCTGTGCTTGCTGCGAACCGCGCGAGCGCTTCCGCACTCTGGGATCTGGCAGGAGATATGCTCGAGGGGTGCAGCCGACCCAATGTGCATGGTCCGATGTGACTCCGCCCTCTCCCACCGCGCGGTCGATCCCACGATGATCAGGATCCTCGCTGTCGCCGATGAGATTGATCGGGCTCTCGCCGGACCCAGATTGAGGACCTTGCGCCCGGACCTCATCCTCAGTTGTGGTGACCTGCCGTTCGAATATCTCGAGTATCTACGGAGAGAGGCCGAGGCGCCACTGTTGTACGTCCACGGCAATCACGACCCGTCACCCAGACGCGGAATCGTCTCGGCGTACCTACCCGCCACCTATGTTGCTCACTCACCCACCCATGTTGTCGGCTGTGTCAGCATCGAGGATCGGTGGGAGGACGAATTCGGCTTGCGGATCGCGGGACTCGGCGGCTCGATTCGCTACAATAGTGGCCACAACCAGTACACGCAGGCTGAGATGCGGGGCCGCGTGCGGCGCCTGACGCGCCGGACACGGATTCGCCGCTGGAGGGACGGGAGGCGCGTCGACATCGTGATCGCCCATTCACCTCCGCTGGACTGCGGCGATGAACCTGACGTACCCCACCGCGGCTTCTCCGCCTTCCACCGACTGATCGAGCGACTCGAGCCACAGTTCATGCTCCACGGCCATATCCACCCCTATGGGAGACCGAAACCTGACCGCACCATCGGTCGCACCCGCATTGTGAACGTGATACCCTACCGCCTCCTGGAGATCGAGCCATGACCTACTCCTCCTCTTTCACTCGAGCTCACCGAAAAGAGATCTTTCGCCGCCTGGCGAGAATCGTACGCGGGGCCGCCCCTGCGCCGCTGCCATCTTTCAACGACCTGCGTGCCCGGCTTCACCTCTTCCAGCAGTCCTACGCCGGGCTCCAAACCATCGAGGTTGAAAAGATCGTAGGGACGGTCGATCGATCCAATGACTTCGATCGTGATTTCCTCCCCCGATCTCCACAGACCAGGGAGCGGTGGGAGCGACTGGAGCGAGCCTTCCCCTCCCTCGGTTTCCCCCCGATCTCGGTGTACCAGATCAACGACGTCTACTTCGTGATCGACGGCAATCACAGAGTCGCCCTCGCTAAACAGAAGGGCGCCGAGTTCATCGATGCCGAAGTCACCGAGATAGATACCGACATCGAAATCGACGCGGACATCGATTTCGAGAAGATCATCTACCTCGAGCAAGCTCAGCGGTTCATGCAAGGGAGCGGGCTGGAGAGGTCCCGACCGATGGCACGCATCGATTTCAGCCGCCCCCAGGGTTTCTCCGAATTGTTCGACATGGTCAAGGCTCACGGTTACGACATGATGATGGAGCAGGGCAGGGTGCTTGAGCCACATGAGATCGCCGCCGATTGGTACGACCGTATCTACCTGCCGACCGTCGAGTCGATCCGGTGGGAGAAGCTGCTCGAACTCGAGGCCGGTTCCACCGAGGGGGATTTCTTCCTGTGGGTGATCCATCGGCGCCGGGAGCACGAACCCCGCGAGGGAGAGCAATCTCTCGAGGGAGCGGCCCGCCAGGCGGCCCACGATCAAGAACGGCGAATCAAGGTCAGAGCCCTGCGTGCTCTGGGTCGTGGCTGAGCCCGTCAGGTCGATCCACGGATCAGCAACTCGGGCCGCCACAACACGACCTCACCTTCGACCGGTGTCCCGTCTTGGACGCAGGACAGGAGAGCCTTGAACGCGGCGTCAGCCATGCCGATACTGTCCTGGACGATCGTCGTCAGCGGCGGAGATGTGATCGCGCCGAAGGGGATCCCGTCGTAGCCGACGATCGCGACGTCCTCGGGTACGCGCAGTCCGAGGTCATGACAAGCCAACAGCGCCCCCATAGCCATCGTGTCGTTGAATCCCACTATTGCGTCGAGGTCGGGGCGCCGCTGAAGAAGTGTCGTGGCGGCGTCCCGGCCGTGACTGATCTGGGGATAATCCGCTTCGACCGGCGGCTCGACGCCGTCTGTTCGGCTGGTGATCGCTCTGCCCAAAGCGACGAAGCGGTCGTGAACGATCTTCGGATACATCTCGTTCATGAGGACGCCGATCCTCCTCTTGCCGCTCTGGACGAGGTGATCCACGATCAAGTCTGCGGCGGCTGTCTCGTCCAACGCGATAGACACGACATGTGGGATCTTGGATCCCCTTCCAATCATCACGACCGGACACCCACTGGTCGATGCGAATAGCTCGATCTCGGTGTCCTCCATGAAGGAGGGAAAGAACGCGATGCCGTCGACGCCGAGGGTCAGCAGCGTTTCGAGCGTGCCCACCCCACGATCGTCCTCGAAGTCGAGCTTGGTGACCACCAGGTAGTAGCCATGTTTCCTAGCCTCCGCCTGCATACCCGCACACGTGTCGCCGAAGTGAAGATCTCGCATGTCGACAGCAGCGAACCCGAACGTGAGCGAGGTGCGGGTGACAAGCGCCCTGGCCATGCGATTCGGTCGGTAGCCGAGGTCCTCGATGGCCGCCTCGACCCGCAGACGAGTCGCGGGCGCCACTCTCGGATGATCAGCCAAAACTCGGGAAACGGTTTGACGCGAGACATTGGCGACGTCCGCCACATCGACAATCGTCGGCCTGCTGACTCCGTTTGGTCTTCTTTTCATCGATTAAACTCTATTCGGCCGTGGTCGGTTGTTACACTCGCCGGCACGGTGTGAACGTTCACTCTAGGGTGCCGTCAGTTCGTTGGAATGATGAATAATACCGAATCCAGATCGACGCCGGAAGCGACAGGTGATCGTGGTGAGAAAGACGTTTCCACCGTGATAGCCAATCGACATGTCCCGCAACGCCTGTCAGGGATCGTGTAGGGCGGAGACGCCCACGAAATGCGCATGCCGTACGAGACACCACCCTGGACCCAGGTCATTGCCCACAGAGGCAATTCAGGGCCGATACCCGAGAACACCCTGGCCGCGATCGAGAGTGCAATCAGCCTGGGTGTCGACATGATTGAAATCGACATACGCCTGACCAAGGACGGCGTCCCAATCCTCATGCACAACGACCGGGTCGATGACACGACGACGGGCGCCGGTCTCGTGACAGATCTCATGTGGGACGAACTCAAGGAGCTGGACGCCGGCTGCTGGCGAGGCCCGGAGTTCGCAGACGAACATGTGATCGCACTCGACGCAGTGCTCGGCCTGACCCACGACCGCGTCGCGTTGAATCTCGACATCAAGGCCCCTGAAGCCACAGCGCCAACCGTCGCCGCAGTAATCCAAGCAAGCGCGTCGGCGCGAATCGTCATCAGCGGCTGCACATCGAACGGTGTGCGCACAGTCGCCGACATGAACGGTGACATCGCCATCCTCTTCAACCTGGACGAGCTGCTTGCAGGGATAGATCCGTCTACAGCGCCTGCGGTCGCGCGCCGCAGCATCGATCTCGCGCTTGAGCTGGGGGCAGTGGGAATCAACGTGCCGCACCCGTTGGCCGACGCTGATCTCGTTGAGCGAGCACAGGCGGCGGGAATCGGAGTCTGGGCGTTTACGGTCGATGAAGAGTCACGGTTCGTCGACCTGGTCGACGCAGGCGTCACCTCGCTCACGACCAACTGGCCCGAACGCATGCTCCCCCTCGCGCGGGGCCGAATATCGCAACGCAGGCTCGACCACTCATGAGCTGGATGAAGGCGCTCGCCGAGGCCTACCACACTGCATGTGAGCGCTTCCCGAACGAGGACCTGATGTTGGTATCAGATATCGACGGCACCATCATCGACATGCAATACCTGGTGAAGTCCGTTCTCCAATCATTTGACCAGGCGCACGCGACGACGCTTTTTACACGGCTTGCACTCTCGGACGTTGACGTGCACGAGAACAATGTCGAACAACTCCTCGAAAGGCAGCATATCCCGGTCGCTGATCGCGCGGCGGTGATGCAGTGGTACCTGGATCGACGCTGGCAGGAGGAGGTGATCCTAAACGCCCACCGCCCGTTTCCGGGGGTTCTGCCGATGATCCGATGGTTCCAGTTACAACCGAACACAACCGTCGGGCTGCTCACGGGCAGGCCGGAGTCGCTCAGAAAGGCGACTCTCCGCTCATTGAACAGCCTCGGCGAAGCCCACGGGGTGAGCTTCGATGACGATGTGCTGCTGATGAACGCGAGGGAGTGGGAGCAGGACGTCGAGAGCGCCAAGGTCGCCGGATTGAAACAGTTTCGCGAGATGGGATACCACGTCTTCGCTGTGATCGATAACGAGCCGCGCATGCTTGAAGCGCTCGCTCCCGAAGCGGCGAAACAAGAGCTACTCCTTCTCCATGCCGACACGGTCTACGAGTCTCCGATCTCATCTGTGCCGAGCGGCGTCGTCGAGGGTAGGGATTATGCGCTCGTGGAACTGGTGCCCGGCCAGGAATCGCTCCCCAAGAAAGTCCAACTCGTCTGGCACGGGGTCAACGATCCAGCCAACCTGAGACACTTCCTTGCATCGGGTGTGCTCTGGGCCGAGATCGACGTACGCCACGATCCTTCAGGGGAGCTCATCTGTCGTCACGACTCTTTCGTGACAACCCCTGCCCTACCGAACGAGGAGTGGCTGATCTACCACGAGGCGATAGCCGAGCTGGCGGAGAGCGGCGTCGGGATCAAGCTCGACATCAAGGGCGGAGTCGACGCGCTCAATGGAGTCTTGGAGTCCGTCGCCTCCCTGCAACTACCTGACGACCGCTTGTGGTTCAATGGTGAACTGGAGCAGATCGGGGAGGAGGAATTTCGGAAGATCCGGACCGCCCACCCTGCGGCCATCGTGCAGTGCCCGGTCGGGTGGCTGAATCCGCTCATCCAAGCAGTACCCGGCGAAGCACGTCGGATACTCGATATGCTGAGTGACTGGGGCGTGAGTCGCTTCTCCGTGAACTGGGAACATCCCAATGCACGCGCGATATTCAAGAAGCTGGCTGCTTGGGGATATGAGGTCAATTTCTACGGGATCCTCGACCTGGAGGGCTTCCTCGAGGCGGTCGTGTTGTTGCCCTGTTCCGTCACGTCTGATTTTAATTTTCCCCGATGGAATTACTACGGGCGGGGAGCGGGCATGAACGGCGAGCGAATCGTCTATGTGAACGAGCCGGATTCTCTGAAAGCCGGTGAGGCGTGACGACGGAGAACGTAGTACGTAGTACGACACACTGAGCGCCTGGTCGGGCGAAGGAGATCGAGAGTCACGATACCCCGCGCCGCTGCCGTGTGAGCTGTGTCGCCGATGCAGAAGTCGTACTACGTCATACGTACTTCGTACTACTGCCTGCCACGTCCCAAGCTTGAACCGACCACGCTCATTTCCGAGGTGCTCGTATAGGTCTGTGTTTTGTGCTCTGTCATCAGGCCCAGAGCAGCGATTGTTCGGTCTCCGGATCGAAGAACTGAACCTTGCTCAAGTCGAAGACGAAGCCGACCATATCTCCGACGCTTGCACCTTGGCTCTTTTTAACTAGCACGCGCATATGGGCGTCACCCACGCTCACTCCCAGAAGATCCTCCCGGCCCAGCGGCTCAACGACCTCGATCTCTGCGGTGAGAGTGAGATCCGCAGCCGGTGGCGCCGCATCGTCAACCAGAAACACATCCTCTGGCCGCACCCCCATAATTACCTTGCCTTTGGCCGACGCCGCTGCCTTTACCGCGCGGTCGTGGGGAAGCAGAAGGTCGAGCGCCTCGCTCTTCGCATGGAAGTCACCGTTCGTGCTCGTTATCTCGACGTCGAAGAAATTCATCGGAGGGTTGCCTACAAACCCGGCGACGAACAGGGTTTTGGGTTGGTCGTAGAGAGCTTCGGGGACGTCATATGCCTGAAGGACGCCTTTGGACATCACCGCGATCCTGTCGGCCATCGTCATCGCCTCGATCTGATCGTGGGTCACGTAAATCGAAGTGATGCCCAGTTCGTTCTGGAGTCGTTTGATCTCCCCGCGCATCGCCAATCTGAGACGGGCGTCTAGGTTCGAGAGGGGCTCGTCGAAGAGCAGGAGTTGCGGCTCTTTCACCAAGGCCCGCCCGAGGGAGACACGCTGTTGCTGTCCGCCTGAGAGCTGGGCGATGCGGCGATCCAACAGATCTCCGATGCCCATCATGTCCGCCACCTGTCCGACCCGTCTCCGGATCTCCTCCTTGTCCAGTTTCTTCAGTCTGAGCGGATAGCTGATGTTCCCAAACACCGTCATGTGGGGGTAGAGAGCGTAGCTCTGGAACACCATCCCGATGCCTCGATCCTTCGGCGCGACCTCATTGACAACGCGTCCGTCGAAGGAGATGGTTCCACCGGTCGGCTTGTAGATGCCGGCCACCATGAGCAGCGTCGTCGTCTTCCCGCAACCGGAAGGGCCGAGGAAGGCCACCAAATCACCGTCGGCAATGTCAAGCGTGATGTTGTCGGCGCCGACGACCCCGTCCCACGCTTTGCTCAGGCTGTCGAGTTCGACTCTCATGTCGTCACCTGTTCTCGTCCTCTATAAGACATCACGTTCCTTTCGATCCGCCGGCGTAAATATTCAGAAGCAGCTCTTGGGTGAAGATGAAGAAGATGATCAAGGGAATCATTTGGAACATGCCTACGGCCGCGACGAGATTCCAATTCGTCGGCGCCGTGTCACTGATGAGCTGGCTCAGAAACACCGGCATGTTGGCGACTTTGGTACCGATCGTGAAGGTGAACGGCACGAGGTAAGCGTTCCAACCCGCGATGAAGGTGAAGAGGGAGAGCGCAGCGAGGCCGGGGCGCACTTGGGGCAGCATGATCTGCCACCACACGCGGAATCGGGACGCGCCGTCTATCAACGCGGCCCGCTCCATGTCCCACGGGAGGTTGTCGAAGAACCCCTTCATCAACCAGATGCCGAGGGGGAGTTCGAGAGCAATCATCACCAGCGCCACCCCACCGACTGAGTTGAAGCCGATGAAACTTCCGATCACCGGGATGCCTCCGAGCCAGCGCAGCACGAAGAATATGGCGATGAGCAACATCTCGGCCTTGAAAGCGTGGAGCACGAGGGTGCCGGTGAGGAAAGCTTTACGACCAGCGAATTTGAACCGTGATAGCGCGTAGCCGCCGGCTGTCGAGGCGACGCCGACGCCGATCACCATCGTCACTGCAATGAGGAACGAATTCAACATGGCGTTCCAGATCGCGGCGTCAGTGACAAAACTCCAGTTACTCAGCGTGAAGCCGCCGATGCCCCCCTCAGCGTTTCGGGGCAGGAGACCTTCGGTGCGAAACGAGAAGGTGGCGATGACCAGCCACGAGTAGCCGACAAGAATGGGCGTGACGGAGAGGATGAGGAAGCCGTACGCGATACGGCGACCCATCTTCTCGCGAACCCTGGGAAGTGGTCCGGCGGGTTGGAGACGCGGTGCTGCTTCAGTGGTTGTCATGGCTCACAGGTTGTCGATTCTGGGCTCTTCGATGAGCTCTTTGAACTTGAACAATTTCACGTAGAGGATGGCAAACAACAACGCGACGGCAACGAGGACGACCGCCCATGTCGCCCCAAAGGCCCACTGACTGTTCCCCGCGTAGGTGGCGAAGGCTCGTTTGTAGGCCGTGAGCGCCCACACCTCAGTCGTGAACAAGCCGGGGCCGCCCTGGGTCAGCAGCAGGATGTACTCGAAAGAGGTGAGCAGTGACAGCGTTTGGTACGTTGCAATAAAGAGGAGCGGCCACTTGATCAGAGGAAGCTTTATGTCGCGGATGATCCTCCACGCGGAGGCGCCGTCAACTTTGGCCGCTGTGAGGAGATCCTCGGGGATCGACAGAAGCGCGGACGTGAAGATGATCATGCCGAAAGAAGCCCCGATGAAGCCGTTCGTGAGGATTACGAACGCCCAGGGACTCCCACCCAGAAAGAGGTTGCCCCCCGAAGCGCCGAGAAACTCGGGCATGAGCTGGTTGTAGATGCCGAACGGCTCGGCCTGGCCTATGCGACGCCACATCAGGATGTAGACCACCGACGGCGTTAGACGGGGCAGCAGCCATACCAGGCGGAAAAAGAACCCGGAGCGCCGCGGGATGCTGGTCGTAACGAGCGCCAGCACGAGGGCGAGGCCGAGGTTGAAGAGGATCAACGTCGTGAAGACGTAGAAGACAGTGTTACGGAGGATCTTGGGAAAGAATCGGTCGGTGAAGAGACGCTCGAAGTTGGCGAATCCGATGAAATTCCACGGATCCCCGAAATTAACGCTGGCAAGGTTGGTGAAGCTGAGAATCAGCAGCAGAATGCCAGGAACAACGAAGAACATGAGCACGAGCACTATCGCCGGCGCCATAAAGCCGTAGGCGGACACCGTAGAACGCACACGCCGTCCGAGCGTCCTTCGCGTCGACCCGGGTGCTCCGACTGCGGCTCGTGCCAGCTCTTCGGACTGTTGTTCTAGCTGCTTCTCGGTCACCCGGGCGCCACCTCCCACAGAGGGCCGATAGATGGCGTGGGGGAGGGATAATTCCCTCCCCCACGTCTTTCTATGTCGCTA
>JASJYA010000172.1 GCA_030125685.1 Actinomycetota bacterium | reverse complement strand
CCGGTCCACACCACCCGACAACCGCCGTACGGAGAATCGTTTGAAGCTGGACGTTCAGAATGTTGGGCCTGTGATGCTTCGCCGTCGCGGGTCCCTGGTGGCATCACCACGACTTCACCTCACAAGCTCGAGACACGATTCTCGAGTCTCTGAAACACCCCGAATCCTCCTACACGAGAGGCTCGACCGTTCGGGCTGCGGACCACGTCGGCCGACACTGATGTCACTGTGCGACAATGTTATCACATGTTATTCTTCGTACACGGACCCGCCGTCATCTGGGTCCGGTCTGGAATCCGCCTTCCGCAGCCGGGTTCGAGGGAGCACGGTGGCAAAGATCCAAGATCCTAAATCGCCCTGGTCTTGACATGTCGGCCGGGCTGTGCTTTACTCGCTCGCCAACCCATCGACAGATGTACCACGCGGTCGGAGAGGAACAGATGATGTGCGCCACAGCACCCACTTCCGTTCTCTCTGCGCGTAACTTCGTCATGTGCATGTGCATGTTCAGCTCTCGGGTGGCTCGCCCGGGCGCATCTGCACTGCGCCCTTAGGAATCGCCACCACCCGAGAGGGTCACTTCGGCGTTCCGATGCATCAATCACCGGGCAATCCGGTCACCTTTGAAAGGGATTCACATGACAACACCAACTACACGAGCAACTGCTCAACTCAACAATGTCAACATCGGAGCTGTTGGCGCTCTGGTGGAGGCCATCAAGGCCGAGCCCGGGCAGGCAGACACGACGTGGAGGGCTTCTGTGGTTTGGGATGGAGGGTTCCAGACGACTACAGCAATCCGCGACTTTCCACCGTTCGCAACCGATGAACCGGAGGGACTCGGCGGCACGGATACTGCCCCCAATCCGGTGGAGCAGCTCATTGGCGCGCTCGGGTCGTGCCTTGCGATCGGTTACGCAGCAAACGCGACAGTGGCGGGTATCCGTCTCGATGAACTCCGGATCGACATTGAGGGTGAACTCAACCTCGAGACGTTCCTCGGCCTCGCGCCGGGTAACGCCGGCTACGAGACGCTGCGCGCTACGGTCCACATCGAATCCGACGCCGACGAGGCAGCCATCAGGGATCTACACGACAAGGTCATAGCGACGTCACCTGTCGGGCACAGCTTGAGTCGCGCTGTACCGCTCGCCATTGAGCTTGCCTAGGTGTTCTGGGATCTGGACCATGTAGGGTCCAGATCCCAGCCCTTCGGGTATGCAACGGACGTACCAATCCAACCGACCGGCCATCGCGCCCTATCGGAGTATCGACATGAGTGAAGACATCCACGAGTACGGCTTCTCAACGAGATCGATTCATGCAGGCCAACGGCCTGACCCGGAGACGGGCGCTCGCGCCATGCCGATCTACGCGACTACGTCGTTCGTTTTCGACGATGCTCAACACGCTGCGGACCTGTTCGCGCTCCAGACCTTCGGGAACATCTACACGCGGATCGGGAATCCGACATCGGCAGCCTTCGAAGAGCGGATGGCATCCCTTGAGGGCGGTATCGGGGCGCTGGCAACGGCGTCGGGTCAGGCAGCACAACTGATCAGCATCCTCACCTTGGCTCAGAAGGGCGACGAGATCGTCGCGTCTCGGTCCTTGTACGGGGGCACCTATACCCAGTTCGATGTGACCCTGCGCCGTCTCGGTATCGATGTCACGTTCGTCGACATCCACGACCCGCAAGCGATCGATGCTGCAATCACGCGACGTACCAAGGCTGTATACGGTGAGACGATCGGGAACCCACGCGCCGACGTCCTCGACTTCGAAGTCGTCTCAAAGGTGGCCCACGACCATGGGCTCCCCCTCATCGTGGACAACACCTTCGCCACGCCATACCTGTGCCGTCCACTCGAGCACGGCGCAGACATAATCACGCACTCGGCCACCAAGTTCATCGGCGGCCACGGCGTAGTCATCGCGGGATGCATCGTCGAGAGCGGCGAATTCGATTGGGACAACGGCAACTTCCCGCTCCTCACCGATCCCTCCCCCGCTTACCACGACCTTCAGTTCTGGGAGAACTTCCGTGAGTACGCATACCTGATGAAGGCCCGCACCGAGCTGTTGCGCGACATCGGGGCGTCGTTGTCGCCGTTCAATTCGTTCCTCGTACTCCTCGGCCTCGAAACGCTGCCGCTGCGAATGAGACAACACGTTTCGAACGCCAAGCAGGTCGCCGAATACCTCAACGAACATCCCAAAGTCGCCTGGGTCGGCTACCCGATCTTCGATGACAACGAATGGACGGAGACAGCCAAGCGATACCTGCCTGAGGGTCCGGGAGCCATCTTCACATTCGGACTGACCGCAGGCTTCAAAGCCGGAGTGAGATTCATCGAGAACGTCGACCTCGCCTCCCACGTCGCAAACGTCGGTGACGCCAAAACACTCGTCATTCACCCTGCGTCGACCACGCATCAACAGATACCTGAAGCTGAACGCACAGTCATGGGGATAGGAGACGACATGATCCGGATATCGGTAGGGATCGAAGACATCGACGACATCCTGTGGG
>JASJYA010000068.1 GCA_030125685.1 Actinomycetota bacterium | reverse complement strand
GGGGAGATGCCGAGGAGTCTTCGACGAGGTAGAGGGGGGAAGAAAACGGAGAGTTCGCCAGTACGTCGGCACCGACCCAGAAGCCCTGTCACCACGACACTCACCGGTCGATTACCACCTGCCAGGACCCACATCCATGACAGGAGAGCCGTACATATGACGACCAGGAATCCCCCTCCGACCTCGCTAACGCTCGGCCACCTCCCCCGCCTGGGGGGAAACGCGGAAGAACGGAGCGAGGATCTCCTGGGCTCGATCTAAGTCTTCGCGTTCCACCATCACGGCGAGTTCGTACTTTCCGAGCAGTCCGGGGTCGGTGATGATTGCCGCGGGGACGCCCGCATCGACCAACATGCCCCATGCCTCTTCGGCCTTGTCGCGATCGGTGAAGAGCGCCGCGGACACCTGAGGACCAAGCAGATGCATCATCCCTCGGCGCCTCCCGTGAAGTTCCAGCCTCCAAGCTGCATCGAGGGAGAGTGGATGAAGGTTGACCCGAACTCGGAATCCGCGAAGCGGGCATCATCCCCGACTCCTTCAATCGTTCCGGGCGCGAGCGCATCAACGAACGATTGGGTGAACCGCATGTTCGTCACCGGATGGGTAATCTCCCCGTTCTCGATCATGAACGTCCCGTTGCGCGTCAGCCCTGTCACGACGAGCGACTTGGGATCGAGCACCCGGCAGTAGTTGAATGTCGACACATAGATCCCGCGATCAACGCCTGCTATCAGCTCATCAACCGAATTGCCGCCTCCTCCCACGAACATGTTCCAAGCGAATGGTCCCCACGCCTCGGCGCCCTGGGCGGCATGGCCGGTCGACTCCGTCCCGGCCTTCCTCGCCGTCCTGCGGGTGTGAAGCAGCGACGTTGTCACCCCCGCCTTCACCAGATCGAGGTGCCGCTTCGGGGTCCCTTCGACGTCGAAGGGCAGGTACAGCGACGCCGGATTGGTCGGGCTGTCCAAGAGGTCGAACGCCTCATCGAACTGTTGCTCGCCGAGATCCACGAACGACATCCCCTCCTCAGCCATCTTCCCATTGAACCCGTAGACGTTCAGGAACACCGCGATCGTCGCGATGCATTCGGGGGACAACACGACCCGATACTCCCCCGGCTTGGTGTCAAGAGCTCCGACGCTGTCCCTGGCGCGCTGCGCGGCGAGGGCGCCGACCGCTCCAGCATCGATGCCGGAGAGCGCCACGCCGGCGGCGTGTCCGGAGCCTGCAGAGGTCGGCGTCTGGTGGATGCCGTCAACGACCGCAGTCGTGAACCGCCCATGTACTCGACGCCCTGCGGTGTTCCCGTAGGCATGCCCACGAGACTCGGTCTGGCAGTAGCCGGCGCCGAGCAGACCCTCGCCCGCGTCTACGAAGGCCTTGACCGCCTCGGCGCGTACGATCGGGTCGGCTTCGGCAGTGTCGACGTCCCAGTGGTCGACCGCAACGACCTCGGTGGGGCCGCCCATCCCTGCCCAGTCCTCATCAATGGGCTGGTTAGATGTCGTGTCGAGAATTGCCTCAACGAACCGCCGGAGCGCGTCGGGAGTCGTTGCGGTGGTCGTCGAATTCGCGACCTTGCCATCTACAGCCACCGTGAGCGACACCTGCTCAATATCCTCGGAGACGTTCTGGTGGATGAAGGAATTCGCGAAGCGGGTCAGCGCCGTTGTGCCGACATCGGCGAGCACCTGGGCCTCAGCTCGGTCACCGACCATTTCGAGCGTTTCATTGACGAGGCTCTGTTCCCTGTTCACGCCTTCACCCCCACACGGACGTTGGCGAAACGGGCCGGTGACGCCGAATGGCCCGTGTGTGCTACCTGAATCGGCTGCCCCTTCCCGCAGTTCGGCGTGCCCCAATGCACCCACTCCGTCTCTCCCGTGAGACGGTCGAGGGACCCCCAAAACTGCGGCGTGATACCTGTGTACGTGGGGTTCTTGAGCATTCTGCCGAGCTTCCCGTTCCTGACCTCCCACGCGATCTCCGTGCCGAATTGGAAGTTGAGCCGTTTGTCATCGATCGACCACGACCGGTTCGTCGACATGTACACGCCGTCGTCGGTGTCCGAGATGATGTCCTCCAGGGTTCCCGATCCGGGGAGGAGCCCTACGTTGGTCATGCGAACCATCGGGAGCCGGTTGTACCCGTCAGCTCTGACCATGCCGCCGGGAGACAGGCCCGCAACCGCAGCAGAATCTCTCCCCGATAACACCCCGACCCATGTTCCGTTCTTCACGATGTCCACCGGTTGCGCAGCCGTGCCCTCATCGTCGTAGCCGAATGTGCCGAGCGCGCCCGGCAGGGTTGCGTCCGCGGTGATGTTCATGAGATCAGACCCGTACCTGTGACTGTGCAGCTTCGGAAGTTCAAGGTGGCTGGTCCCTGCGAACGCTGCTTCCCAACCGAGGATGCGGTCGAGCTCGATCGCGTGACCGACCGACTCGTGGATCTGGAGCGCGAGCTGTGACGCCTCCAGGATGAGGTACGTCTCGCGCTCCTCCATCTCGTCTGCCGTGAGGAGCGCTACAGCCTGCTCGCCGATTCGTTGCGCGTTGCCTTCGTAGTCCCATGCCCGCACGGTCTCGAACCCTCCCGTCTCGTACTGGCCGAAGGACTGCGGGTACGAGCGCCGTTGGGTCTCGTGCTCCCCGATCGCAGTCGCGTCGTAGCCGCCGCCGGATTCGACGATGTGCTGATGGATGCGGTGCCCCTGGGAGGAGACGAACCACTTGTTCGTGTCGTAGAAGGTGAGGGTACCCGTTGCGATCGCAACGCCGTCAACGCCCTGCATGGTCTTGGTGACATTGACGAGCATGTCTACCTTCTCCGACGTTGCTACCTCGAACGGATCCTCCTCGTACGGCGTCTCCCAGGAGTCCTCGACCACCGGTACGTCCGCGAATTCCATTCGAGGGCCAGGCACGATGCCCGAAGCAAGCGCTATCGCTGCGGCCCGCTCCCCCGCCGCTCGAATGCTGTCGTTCGTGAGATCCGCGGTGGCTGCGAATCCCCACGACGATCCGATGAGCGCCCGCACACCGACCCCGACAGCCTCGGTCCGGTCCATCTGGTCGAGGTTCTGATTGCGCACGTTGATGGTCTCTGACCTGGAGATGACACCGCGCGCATCCGCGTACACAGCCCCCGCATCGAGCGCGCTTTGGACCGCCAGGCCCGCTTCGTCAAACATCACTTCTCCGTCTCGGGGCGACAAACCCAGGATACGCCGGGATCAGGTAGCACGAATCCGAACAACGAGTCTTGCGTGCGCGGTGCGGAGCGAGTGCTCTACGGCCTCGGGTGTGAGACCCTCGGCGAAGAGAAAGCCAAGGTAACGGTCCCCCTCGGGGAGCGGGACTACCTGCTTGCCGTTCGGGATCGTCTGGTTGAAATCGGTGACCCCCGGCGTCGCGAGCGCCTCCTCGACGCCCTCGATCGAATCAAGGATCCCTCTTTGGGGAATCGGCAGCATGAGCACGCCTGTCGCCGCCCAAGCCGTGCCGAGGCCTGAGCCGGGCAAACCGAGCGCGCTCCTCAAGATCACAGACTCAAGCGATTCACCGAGCAGGCCGAAGGTGAGCGCCCGACCACAGAGTCCCCCAATCGACCTTGCTGCGACCTCTATGAGCGCGACGCCGTTCGGACCGCACCGCACCTCGGCGTGTACGGGGCCGGACACAAGCCCGAGCGCTCTCGTCGCTGCTTCTGCGACCGACACGATCTCGTCCTGGACCGCCTCATCGTGCCGAGACGGCGTGATGAACATCGTCTCCTCGAAGAAGGGGCCGTCGAGCGCGTCGGGCTTGTCGAGGAGCGCGAGCACTTGAAACCTCCCATCCACCAGCATGCCTTCGACCGCCACTTCCGGTCCCGGTATGAAGGATTCGACAAGAAGCGCTGCATCGGGGTCGCCGCCTGTGTCTCGCACGATGTCGCGGATGCGTGTCTCAGCAGCGTCCGCCTCGGCGTCGTTGTCAACCCGGACGACGCCCCGGCTTGCAGACAAGGTCCGAGGCTTCACAACACACGGGTACCCTACGATCGCCGCTTCTCCAGGCACCCGCCCTGGCTCCGCGAGCCGGTAGCGCGGTTGCGGAACGCCTGCACCTGCGAGCAAACCTCTCATGTGCGCCTTATCCCTCGTCGACGACACCGCAGCTACAGGGTTGGATGGTATGCCGAGCATGCTGGACGCCATCGCAGCAATCACGACGCCGCTGTCGTCGGTCGCAATCACTGCGTCAGGCCTCGGCTTGAGGTTCGCTATTCGAGACGCGGACCACTCCGATCGCGAACAATCGATGATTATGGCCCGGGATCTTCCGAGATCACTCATCGGCACGTCGCCGTCGGATGCAACGACGAGGTTGACACGCAGGGCTCGGGCTGCGGCGACGAAGTCTGTCGTCCGGTAGCTCTCCGCAGGCGCCACCAATACAAGGAGAGAATGACGTTTCGTACGCGACCGCGCGTCCGTATCATCGAGATCCCAACGATCTCCTCCCGGCGATTGGTTCGCAGTCATGACCACTGATTCTCGCATCCTCACGATCACAGACGCGGCGCTTGAGAAACTACTCGAGATCCGCGCCACAGAGAACGACGCGGAAGATCTCGCGTTGGTGCTCGCCATCGCTGGTGCACAGGGAACCGACTTCACCTACTCGATGCACATGACAAGAGTCGACATGCTCGATGCCGAGGACGTCGTCGAGCACTACGGCGACCTCCCGATAGCAATGCCTCCCGGGAGCGTGGCGAACCTCACCGGGGCAACGATCGAGATGTCGAAGAACCTCTTGAAGCCGGGCCTGAGCATCAACAATCCGAACTCCCCCTCGCCAGAGATCTTGGGCGACGGTCCTCCCCCGGACCTCTCAGGACCCGTTGCTGAACAGGTCGAGCATGTGCTCCGAACCCAGATAAATCCATCGATTGCGTCCCACGGCGGACAGGCGGAACTCGTCGCCGTCGAGGACGGGGTTGCGTATGTGCGGCTCGGCGGCGCGTGCCAGGGGTGTGGCATGGCGGGCGTCACGCTTACCCAGGGCATTGAATCGACAATCGTCTCGGTGGTGCCCGATGTACACCAGGTCATCGACGTCACCGATCACGACTCGGGGGAGAACCCCTACTACGAGCAGGCGAAAAAGTAATTCAGGTGACAGGTCAGCACCGGTTCTAGCTGGGCTTTACGGCGATCTCGCTTGCTATGGCGCCCGTCACGTGGAGTGTGCCGGTTGGGCCTTGGAGTAGGACCGAGAGGTCGGAACCGGCGGCAAGCACGGTCAGCTCGGCGCCTTCGATGACTCCCTGGGACCGCAGGAATGACGCGCCGTCGCCGCCGACCCTGACGACGGTCGCTGCCTCACCAACATCGATCTCTGTCAGGGACGTCGCTGACGGTGGCTCCGATCCGGCGCCGCCGGGGATCGGCTTTCCGGTGGGTCCGGTTGTTGGATCGCCGAGGAAGAAGGCGAGGCGGTCAGCAACTATCTCCGGGGTGACGTGCTCCATCTCGCACGCCACCTCATCCGCCTTTACGGGTGTGAGACCGAGATGATCGGCGAGAAAGCGGCCCCAGAGGCGCCGATTGCGCAGCACCGTGTTGGCGAGTTCCTCTCCGGCGTCGGTCAACGTCACGCCTTTGTACGGCGTGTAGGTGACGAGCCCTGTCGATACGAGCTTCTTGATCATCTGGTTCGCAGAAACGGAGGAAACCTCGAGCGCGCTTGCGATGTTCGAGAGAGGAACGGGTGGGGTCGTACCGTCCTCCACGGCGCGCGCGACCGTGATGATGTACATCTCCTCGGCTTCAGAAGTGGCGTAAACGTCCTCCATCACCTAGAGCTTATCGCCGTCAGAGACAGCGAAGGGGATAGGGTGGCGCCATGCACGACCTCATCGGAACATGGAAGCTGATGGACTGGACCGTCGAGTTGGAAGGCGGGCGCGTCATCAAGCCGTTCCGAGGCAACGCGACCGGTCTTCTCACGTACACGGATGAGGGTCGGATGGTCGCGTCACTGATGCGCACCGACCGTGAGCCGATCGGCACGCGCTCTTTCGCCGAAGCGAAGGCGCTCGAAAGGGCGTCTGCTGCGGCGGGCTATCTGTCGTACGCAGGCTCGTTCGAGATCCTCGGCGACCTGGTGCATCATCATGTCGAACTCAGCCTCTTCCCAGATTGGGTCGGGGGGACTCAGGTGCGCCTCATCGAGTGGATCCCGAACCACGACGGCTCCATGGACCTGGAACTGTCGACGGCCCATGAGCCACAGGAACGGTCGGCCGTGAATAGGCTCCGGTGGCGCAGGCTGAGAGACGAATGACGATGACCAAGACCCTTGTTCACTGGTCTGAGGCAGCAGAGGCCGTCGAGGCGCCCAATCAGCTTCTCATTGACGGCGAGAAGATCGACGCCGTCTCCGGTGAGCGATTCGCAGTCACAAACCCTGCAACCGGCGAGACGATCACCGAAGTTGCTCAGGGGGACGCAGCCGACATTGACGTCGCCGTCAACGCTGCCAGAACCGCATTCGAGGATGGCCGTTGGGCGAACCGCTCCCCCAGGGACCGCGGCCAGGTGCTCATCTCGCTGGCAGAGCTGATCGAAACCCACACGGAGGAGCTGCAACTTCTTGAGACGCTCGACGTCGGCAAGCCCATCAGGTATTCCGGTCGGGTCGATGTGAGCCAGGCCGTGAACACGTACGCGTGGTACGGGGAGGCGGCCGACAAGCTCTACGGCGAGATCGCGCCGACCGGGCGTCACGCCCTCGGCATGATCACGAAGGAACCGCTCGGTGTCGTCGGCGCCGTGACCCCGTGGAATTTCCCGATGATGATGAATAGCTGGAAGCTCGCTCCAGCGCTAGTCGCCGGGAACTCTGTGGTGCTCAAGCCTGCTGAGCAGGCCCCGCTCACAGCTCTGCGCATCGGCGAGCTCGCGCTTGAGGCCGGCGTGCCGCCCGGTGTGTTGAACGTCGTCCCAGGATTCGGCGAGACGGCCGGACGCGCCCTCGGGTTGCACCCCTTCGTCGACGGGATCACCTTCACCGGATCCACCGAGGTCGGGAAGCTCTTCCTTGCATACTCAGCGAGATCGAATATGAAGCGAGTGTCCGCCGAGACCGGCGGGAAAACTCCCAATATCATCTTTGCCGACGCGCCAGACCTCGACTTCGCGATCGGCGCAGTCGGGTTCTCGATCTTCTGGAATACCGGAGAGATGTGTATTGCTGGTTCCCGCCTGCTTGTGGAGCGGCCGATCTATGACGAGGTTGTCGAGGGGGTCGCAGCGATGTCGGGTTCATGGATGCCGGGGAATCCCCTCGATCCCTCGACCAAGGCAGGCCCGGTTGTCGACGATATACAGCTCACCAAGATCATCGGCTACATCGAGCGCGGCGCCGCTGAAGGCGCCCGCCTCGTCGCGGGGGGCAGTCGCACGCTCACCGAGACCGGCGGCTACTTCATCGAGCCGACGGTGTTCGCGGACGTTGACAACAGCATGGAGATTGCGCGGGACGAGATCTTCGGGCCGGTGCTGAGCATCATCGGGTTCGATACACAGGAAGAAGCGCTCCAGATCGCGAACGACACCCGCTACGGCCTCTCTGCCGCAGTGTGGACGTCGAACCTCGGGCGGGCGCACACGATGGCCGCGGGTCTCAAGGCGGGAACGGTGTGGATCAACAACTTCGACACCTCTGACATCACGGCCCCGTTCGGGGGGTACAAGGAGTCAGGGTTCGGCGGCAAGGACAAGTCTCTCCACGCCCTCGACAAGTACACCCACACCAAGACGACGTGGATCAACCTCGGCCGCGGCGGCGTCTGAGCGACAATAGGTTCTGGGATCTATCGCTTGGTAGCGGGTTGGCCGTAGCGCTGTCGCGCCGCCTCGCCTGACGTGCCGACCATGGTGCCGATCGCAGCCCATGAGTGGCCATCAGTACGGGCCACACCGACGGCGTTGACGAGATCGCTCTCGGCGTCAGCCCTCGCCAGAAACGCCATGCGAAGCGCCCTCAGGGCGCCGGCATCGTTGATGTTGGCGGCGTTCGGCTCATGGTTCTCGAACCGTGCTGCGAGATCTTCGGCCTGTTCCAAGATCTCTTGTGTGGTTCGGGGCATCATTATCACCTCAGACTTTTTTAGGTCGAACACTCATGGCATGAACGGGTGCCGCATGGCTTCATCGGAAACACCGTGTTTGCGTGCGCTCAATGCGATCCGTGGCGTCTCCACTCATACAAGGTACCTTGCCATTGATCCGATTGCAAGGTACCGTGTGGAAACGGCGTCTGGTATCTGTTTTGTGTCGTACCCGCTCTGTACATTGTGTCTATGAGTTGGAATACGAGAACGA
>JASJYA010000171.1 GCA_030125685.1 Actinomycetota bacterium | reverse complement strand
ATTTCGCCCAGTCTGAGGACTTCGTTGACCAGAGGACGTCGGTGATGATCTGGACGACGCCGAGCACGCCGAGCACGACGCTCACCCAGGCGGGATTCGATGGCATGGAGAGCGCCACGGGGAGAAGCAGGAACGGGATCGCCTTTGTTACCAGCGCGCCGGACGCGTGCATCCAAGCGCGCGACCGGGGTGATGCACGAAGGTACGTCGCGTAGTCGGTTTTCACTCCTGGCTGTGGCCTTCCCCTGCCGACGAACCAGGCAGAGAAGCGGATACCCCCGATCCATCCGACGACGAGGTGCCCGAGGCCGTGCGTCGCGCCGATCACCGCTCCTGTTCCTGCGAGGAAGATGAGTCCGCTCCACGCCGACCAGGTCGGGGAGAGGGCCATGAGCGCAACCCCGGCGATCGCCCCACCCAGGGCGATGGTCGTCCCGAGCCAGATCGGGATCACCAACCGCGCCCATGTCGCAAAAGCTGCCCGGTCGATCGCCCCGATGCGGTCGGCGAATTGATCGTTGAGGCTCGGATCACGTTTGACGGCGCCAACCACCCGCCAAAACCCGAGAGCGCGAAGATCGGCTGCACCTGTGTCCGCGAGTTCTCGCTCCGCCGCCGCCAGAACAACTTCAATCTCTTCAGGAGTCACCTGTCACCTGTCACCTGTCTCACTTCTCCACTCCGAAGAAGCGGAGTCCTTGGAGCGCGAGTTCCTGCCACGGGGGGTTTGTGCCGACCGACTCGGCAAGGTGAGTACTTGTCACGTCAATGCGAAGCGTGATCGTTTCGAGGCTCGTAATCCTCACCCTCTGCGGCTCGTTGGAATTCTTGAGTCTGCCGCTGATGGAGACGCTCAAGTCGTTGACGGTAATGGTGTAGCCCTGAATCTTGTAGTTCCTTCGGAACGCCTCATCGTCTGTCACGTTCTGAAATTCGATCTCCCTGATCTCAACCGGGGTTGCAAAGGTGAATTCGAGCCACGCTCCCACGCCACGCTGACTATCGTCGTTCCACCGCGTGTCGGGGTCGCCGTCGAGCAGGTTCTCGGGGCCGAAGGAGTCCGCGACCTGTGAACTTGCTGTTGCGGACACAGCGGTCAGCTCTGTGATGATGGGCGGTTTCGTCGTGGTCGTTTCGGTAGGCTCCGGCCCGGGGATGGCAACCTCAGCATCGTCTCCCCGAAAGATAGTTGTCACAAGGGCTAAGAGAGCAACAAGAAGTACCACCGCGGCGAGGACTCCGAGTGCTCGGCTACCCGCGGAGGCGCGTGCTGCGGGGGCGGTTGCGATCGGCATCGGATCCTGGCTCAGGCGGGACCCACAACGCTCACAGTGGTGATTGAATGTGGGGTTTCGAGCGCCACACGATGGGCACCCGATGGTATCGCCGATGTCGGCGGACGTCGCTACGTGCTCTTGGCTGATGGGTTGTTCGTTCGTCTGGTGAGGCTGTGAAGCAGCGCTCATCGGATCGAAGGGATCCACACCGGATTCTGTCGCGGGATCCCCGGAGTCTTCTACCGACGGCGCGTCGCCAAGTTCGAAGGGCTCGAAAAGCTCGTCGAATTGATCGTTTCGGTCGTCACCCTGCATGTCCGGTCCTCGTCGCCGCTCCCTCTGGAACGGTCTTTCCTCGGTGCATCCGGGGTATTCTGCCACGGATGATGATGTTCATGTCGATACGAGTCGCAGAATCGTGGACGCCTCTCTCCGTTGCGGCCCTGGGCGTCCTCGCTGTCGCTTTCGTGAGCATCATGATTCTGCTCGTCCGCCGGCCATAATCTGTCGTACCGGCGGTTTACATTGCTGACATGAAACTTAGCGCTCGAACGGAAACACTCTCTTATTCGTGCCGGAGATGCGGGTATCGGTCTGCACGATGGATGGGATTCTGTCCGCAGTGCAGGGAGCAGGCCGCACTTGTAGAACAGGCGGAATCTCCGAATCGCATGTCTCGGTCTGAGACGACGGTTCTTAGCGCAACCGCGGAACGAACCGACGTACCCGATCGGAGTCCCGTTGGGATCTGCGAGTTTGATCGTGCGCTTGGCGGCGGCATCGTCCCAGGGGCTGTGATCTTGGTCGGGGGCGAGCCCGGTGTCGGCAAGTCGACACTGCTCTTGCAAGCAGCCGACCACATCGCTGGGGAATCGGGCGTCGTGCTCGTAGCAACGGCTGAGGAGTCGATTCATCAGGTGCAGATGCGAGCGAGGCGCATCGGTGTTCGGTCACCGGGTGTGTCGATAGCATCGGTCAACGATGTTGACGACATCATCGGATTGGCGCGCGACCTGATGCCGTCAGCAGTCATCGTCGATTCTATTCAGACGATTTCCTCGGTCGATGTGTCCGGTAGCGCTGGGGGGATGTCTCAGGTGCGAGAGTGTGCTGCACGCCTCATCCACTTCGCGAAGACCTCCGGAGTACCGGTCATCCTTGTCGGGCACGTGACGAAGGACGGTTCGATCGCGGGACCGCGTTCCCTCGAACACATGGTCGATGTGGTGCTGTACCTCGAAGGGGAGCTTGATCGCGGTCTCAGGTTCCTG
>JASJYA010000067.1 GCA_030125685.1 Actinomycetota bacterium | reverse complement strand
GTAATACAGATCGCACCCCGCTTTTGGCGTCCATGAGAGCGATATTTCGCCTTGACGGACGCCAGAAGGGTTCAGTCGCTCCAGATTTGCGTGACGATCGCTCGCACGGCGTCCGGGTCGTCGATGAGCTGGCGCCATGTGAAGCGGTACACGGTCCATCCGAGGGCGTGTGCGCGGTTCTGCTTCTCACGATCACGCTGGAACGACACCGAATCCATGTGGAATCCCTCACTGTCGGTCTCGATGATCGCCATCCGGGTCGGGTACGCAAAGTCGTACCGACCAACGAAATCCCCGTTCGCCTCGAACACTTGGAATTGGGCTTCGGGCATCGTATATGGCAGCGGGGCGACAACACGTCGGAAGAGATCCTCCAGATCACTCGCCGTTATCCCCTTCCACGTGAGCCGCTCCTCGACGAGTGGCCTGATCGTTCCGATACCATTGCGGCCCTTGCGTGCGACCCTCATGATGAAGCGCTGCACGTCCCAGATGTCGAAAAGTTCCTTCCGCAGACCAGTGTCGAGACATCTCTCCACGAGCCAAGGCGGCGCCGAGGCACCCAGATCGACGATGGTTCGCACTGCCGTAGTTGTCGGAATACCATCGACGACAACGATGTCAGATGAACGGAGATCTTTCGATTCTCTCACTTGATAGTCCTCGCGCTTCACCCGCATGTGCCGTCGCGACGCTATTTCGACGGTATCCGGGCATCGGTCGGTCATGCCCCACAGGTACGCGGCCGTGCGATGGGATGCCGCTGCAGGCTCTGTTGCTGCGAACACTGCCGCAATGACAGCCCGGTGCCATTGCTCCGGCGTGCCGACAATCCCGTAGACGCCGGGGTGGAGGCGTTCGTATACGCCACTGCTCGTTCGGTCGCCGATGCTTCTCGGATGGACTCCGGCGGCGATAGCCTGGCTGCGCGTGAAGACTCCAAACTGCGTTTTCGCCATAGATGTGAGGAGTCGATCAGCGTCCGCCATCCATCCACCCTGCCACGCCGTGCTATCGATTGGAACCCCCCTTGATATTCTTGCGTCCGTGAGAGCGAAATATCGCCCTGTGGGACGCCAGGAAGGGTTGGGGTCAGTCGGAGTAGGTGATGACGGTGGACTCGGTGATCCAGGAGAGGGTCCCGGGGGGCGCCTCGATGGCGTAGCGGAAGTCGAAGTCACCAGGCGCGTAGGTGGGGCAGGGGTCCGCTGTACACGGCACCATGGAGGCCCTGTCCTTGTATGTGCCGTCGGGATTGAACCATACGACGTCGAGAGGAATCAGCGTGTCCTTCATCCAGAATGAATCGCCGTCGTGTCGCCAGAAAAAGAGCATCCCGTCGAGATCCTCGAGGTCAGAGACGCCCTGGAGACCCTGGGACCGCAACGCCGGGCTGTCCGCGATTGCGAGAAGCATCCCGCGGTCACCGACCTGTACATGCTGGACGTCGTAATCGGCGATCTGGGCCGGCACCGAGACCGTCTCCGTCGTCGATGTCGCCGTCTGAATCGGTGCCGAGGAACACGCCGCGACGAGGAGGGCAATCACGATCGTTGAGGTCATCCATGTCATTGCGGCAACGCTACCCGTCATTCCTCATTAGAGACTCGGGGACGATATCGAGACGCCATCTTGTGTCGACAACCCGGACTACCTCGCGGATTACAAACCCGTGATGGAAGGCGCCACGACGACAGACTTAGTCGCACACCTGGCGATCTCGCTCGAAGGACTCATCGCGAAATCTGATGGATCTGTCCCGTGCCTCGACACCTCCATCGGGTGTTCCAATCAGGTGTCGATCATACGCAACAGCGCGGGGCCTGCGTTGCCTGCGCCTGTGGTAATCGGCTGGAGGGAGATCCACACATCGGGGTAGTTCTTCCGGGCAACGCCAACGGTCAGCACCACACGGGAGGGATCGGTGAACGTGCCTGCAGAAACGTGGTCTGATCCTCTCGAGAGCCAGAGCTGATACACGAACCCTTCAGGCGCAGGGCCGAGGTTGCTCGCCTCAAGCACCACCCTGGTGCCTGCGTCCGTATTCCAGCCCGCGACCACGGCGGTGGCCGATGGCGCGACCAAGGTACCCACCATTGCTACCTCCCAATCCGGCCCAGGAGCACGCGTCAGCATCGAGAACGCTCCGACGAGGAGGACGAGCGCAGCAGCGACAGACCCGAACATGATGACAACGGATCGTGTGGTCCATGACTTCCAAGAGCTGATCGATACCGGGGCGGCATCGACCGCCGGCGGTCGCTCAGTGCCGGTAATTGCTGCGACAATGTCGTCTCCGAGGCCGGCCGGCGGCTCCGCCCACACCGATTCACTGGTGAGGTCGGAGCGGATCGACTCGATCGCGCCGAGAGACCTGCGGCACGCGACACACCCTGCAAGGTGTGACGAGATCGCTCCTGATGTTTCGCCCTCTAAGATGGCTGCACGTGCGTCCTGGCAGTTCATGCGATTTCTTCCTGAAGATGCTCCAAGCTCTTCGCGAGCTTGCGGTGCGCTCTGTATGACCTCGACTTCACGGTCCCAACCGGAACGTCGAGGCGCTCCGCGGTTTCTTCCTGGGTGTAGCCGAGGAAGTACGTGTGTTTGAGAACATCCCGCTCGTCCGGAGGCAGATTCCCAACAGCTAGGCGCACCTGCCACTCCTCCCATGCTTCTTCGATCGACGGTGGCAGGACAGCGATCTCACGATCCCCAAGCTCGACGGTGGCGTGTCGCCGCTCTCTGCGATACACATCGATGGCTACTCGCCTCGCAATCGTATAGAGCCACGGGCCGATGTCGCGATTTGGGTCGATGCGATCTGCAGCCTGCCACGCTTTGACGAAAGTCTGCTGAGCGGCTTCCTCAGCATGGCCGCGGTCTCGCAGGATCTTCATCGCTACGCCGAAGACGACACCGCCGTATCGATGGTAGATCTCCCGAATCGCAGCCTCGTCACGCCCTATGAAGGCGTCCAAGAGGCGACGATCGTCGAGAGAAGCGGTCGGCATGCGAAAGCTGCTATCCGGTGACCGTGACCGAAGCCTGCATCGACGGATGGATCGTGCAGAAGTAGGTGAACGTTCCGGCCTCGGTGAACGTGAATTCGAACGTCTCGCCCGGACTCAATACCTTGGAGTCCCAGAGGCCGTCATCGGATGTCGCCGTGTGGCCGACCGCCGTCTCGTCGTTTGTCCACACAATCGTGTCTCCGACGGACACGGCGAGATCAGAAGGTCCGAAAACGAAGTTCTCGATAGAAACCTCGCTCCCCCCGACCGTGGCGGTCGTGGTCGTGGTCGTGGCCTGCGGAGGCGCTGCCGTGGTGGTAGTAGCGGCGCTGGTAGTAGTCGTCGTGGCTTCGCCCGCGAAGTTAGAGCACGCAGAAAGCACTATCGCTCCCGAAACAACTCCGACCGCGAAACGAGATAGTCGCTTGTTCATGGCTCCTCCAAACTGACGCTGCCTTCCCTTGTCTAACGGTATACGGATGGAACTTCATCCCCGGTTCTCCCTGCGAGCAATCTCTTCTGAAGTACTCCGTGCAGCTACGCTCTCATTCTGGGCGGTTCCGACCTTGGTCTGATGCGTTTGTTCGTACAATGAACCTACGCCATCGAGCAGGAAGATCCGTGTAATCTCTCGGCGACACCTTCGAGGTCGACGATCATCTGCGACAAGCCCTCGCTGAGGAAGTCGTCTCGGGAATCAGTGATTCCACGGACCCGGAGAACGCATACGAACGGGCCAACTGGGACACTTTGATCGAGACCTACGCGCCTATCCGGAGTGAGGGCGCGGGAGCGGTGATCGCGGTCATCGAGTTCTATCAACTGAGGTTTACGTCTCCCCGGCGCTCCTCACCCAACGCTGCGAGATGGAAGGGCGATAACTGCCGCGCAACGATCGGCTTATGCGGATCTGGCGGTTTTGGTGCACAGTTACGCGACATGTAGCTCTCGATTAACCAACCGGTCGCTATTTTCCGATATCCTCAGTAAGGATATATGGAATAAAGGATCTCTACATGAATCTCCCAACACTCGCTTCCGGACCCCCACCCACAAAGACACAGGCGCAACGCTCAGTCTCCCCTATGTCGAAGATTTCGATCATGCTCGCTGCGGCTGTGGTCGCGTTTGTCGGCGCCATCGCACCCGCCGTTCTCGCCGCGACTCCCGTGACCGTGATGATCGGAGCAACGCTGAACCCCAAAGAGATCACCATCAGACCGGGAACGCTCGTTATCTGGAGCAATGAGGATTCCGAGCGTCATCGTGTGCGCTCGACGACCGGCCCTGTCGGCTTCGACAGCGGGAACCTCGATCCGGGAGAATCGTTCAGCTTCACCTTCAACGCGGCCGGAACCTTTCCATATTTCTGCACACTTCATCCTGACATGGTCGGCGCCATCACCGTGACAGGTGAGGCGACGGGAAGAGCCGACACGGAATCAACAACGTCAGATGAGAATCCCGATGACGTGGTCGGATCGACCGAGGGCACGGGTGATCCCGGATCAGATACCAGCGCGCCTTCATCAGACAAGGCGAGCGTTGTTGTCGATGTAGACGCCATCGATTCTGACTATAAGCAACGTGACCTGACCGTGGAACTCGGTACCACCGTGCGCTGGACCAATATCGGCGCATTGCCACACACCGTCACCGACCGCAACGGATCGTTCGACTCCGGCCTGAGATGACAGGAGACCGGTACCAGCGGACACTCAACGAAGTCGGGACATTCGAGTATTTCTGCACTCTCCACCCACGGTGATGCCTGGCACGTCTATTGCATTGTCCGGCGGCACGAAGGTGTAGATTCCATCGCCATCGATGCTTTCTCCGGCCTGGAGTAGTTCGGAGTGACCGATGACTGGTCCGGGGGAGCCGTCACTCGTCTGGTCTTCAATCGTGATAGCAGCGGGTGCTGTGGCAGGTGCGCCGCCATTGCTGTCTGTGGTCGTTGTGGTCGTGTCGGCGGCGCCGCCGCTACAGGCAGCGGCCACAAGGGCAGTGACTACGAGTACTAGCGCTAATCGTTTCTTCACGGTCCGTTCTCCTCTTGAATTCGGCTGCAGCGTTGGGCGCCACGTCAAGAGGAGTACGAGGCGGACCACGATCCGGTTCCGGGGTGTCAAGAATCCGGGACACCCCGCGGTCGGATCTCAGCTCTCCATAGCTTCGTCAGCCATCAGATGGTCAGAGGGGGAGGAGAGTTTGCGCAACATCTGCTCGGATTCGGCACGCATGTGATAGGTCTCAGCGTCAGACGGGAATACACCGGATTGGACGTCAGCGAAGAACTCCTTGAGCGCCACAACCGCATCGTCCGCCAGATGGGCGTACTGCTTGACGAACTTCGGGAGGTACTCCCCCGCACCGAGCCCGGTGACATCGTGAAAGACAAGCACCTGACCGTCACAATTGACGCCTGCTCCAATGCCGATAGTCGGCGCCGAAATCTCGTTGGTGACGATCTCGGCAACCACATCCGGCACACCTTCGAGCACGATCACGAACACTCCGGCATCTGTAAGTGCGTGCGCATCGGAGATCAGCTCGTACGCGGCATGGGCCTCCTTTCCCTGGACCCGGTAGCCGCCCATAGCGTGCACGGATTGGGGCGTGAGCCCGAGATGTCCCATGACGGGAATCTCGGCGTCGAGAACCGCGTGGATCATGTCGAGGCGCTTCCGGCCCCCTTCCAGTTTGACGGCGCCAGCGCCCCCCTCCTGAACAAATCGACCCGCGTTGAGCACGGCATCATCTGTCGATGAGTGGTAAGAGAGCCACGGCATGTCACCAATAACAAGTGCGTTCGGCTTCGTCCGCGTCACCGCAGCGGTGTGATGGATCATCATGTCGACCGTTACCGAGAGCGTGTCATCGAATCCGAGGACGACATTGCCGACGGAGTCGCCGACGAGAATGATGTCCGCGCCTGCTCGGTCTGCGATTCGGGCAGTCGGAGCGTCATACGCGGTGACCATCTTGAGCTTCTCGCCACCTTTGCGAGCGAGCACGGATGGGGCAGTGACCTTGGTGGCCATAGTTCGGTTCCCTTCTCCCCACCTTGCGGTTGGGGGACTTCGTACCGTTTTCAGCTATCCGGCATCGTTAGCCTCGGCCGCCGCGATGGGTCGCCCGTGCTCTACCAGGGGCACATGGTAGACAGAAGAGCCAGCTTCGACGTCGGACAATCGAGATACACCGAAAAGGCGGGGTTACAGGGTTCGACTGGATCAGAGGTGATCGCAACATCAACCTTGCGGCCTTGTTCCGCGGCAAGTGGGTGCCAGAAATCGACGCGCTGGGCAGTGACGACGCCAAGATCGCACCACTCCTCCTCCCTCCGTACCGGTCGTCGGGCCTCCCGAATAATGAAATCGGTCGTTCGCTGCAGCTCGTCCAGGTCCGCAACGAGTCTCTCCTTCTGCGCGCCGTCGGACAACCCATCGACACTGAGACGGGCGGCAGTGAGCGGGGTACGCAAGCGGTGAGAAAGGTCCGCCGCCGTCTCCCGCTCATCTTGAAGGAGCCTGCCGATTCTTCCTGCAAGACGGTTGAGTTCGACACCTACTTCATGTATCTCCGGTGGCCCACCCGGATCGACTCCAACCGAGAGATCTCCATGGCCGAGCTTATTCGCCGTGTCCGAGAGCTCCCTGATAGGCTCAACCATCGATCGCCCGAGCTGATCGGCAATCCAAGCCGCAATGGCGATGAGAACGATTCCAAGACCCGTAAGTATCACGCGACTTCGCTGCACTCCGGCGGTGAGATCCTCAGACGGGGCGAGCACTCTGACGACCACCGACGAGCCATCACCGGTGAGTACGGGTATGAACACCGCAACGCCTCCGGTGACCGAGGCGATGAAGGAAATGCCGTCCGCGGCGAGCGAGAGATCCTCGTCCCTGGGAACGGGAAGGCCCACGACTACACCGTCAGGAAGGATGACAGACGCATTCACAGCAACAATTCGGTCCTCGCCTATGAATTGTGTCGCTGCGTCTGCGCTCTCGCTGACCATGAGTACCGAGAGCACCCTGGCGAGGCTCTCCGCCTCCCTCTCGGCAGACGAGATGGCGGAGTCGCGTGCGAGGCCGCCGACCAGCATGAACAAAGGGACAAGGAACGCCAGGACAACGATCCCTGTCACGGCAACCGTGAGAAGGATCAGTCTACGTCTCACGGCTGAGGGTCGACCAGTCGAACTCCGACACCGCGCTTCGTGTGCAGATACACGGACTCAGCAGCCGTCTCACCAAGCGCCTTCCTCAGCCACGACACCCCGGCCGGTAGGCTCCCGGCATGGCGATTATCCATTCAATGACCTCCCGTTAACGAAGCGTTAACACAACGCTCCGGTTTCGCGGCACAGTGCGACTATGAGAAGAAGTTCTGGTTTGATTCTTGCCTGGGTAGGGGCCACGGTGTTGGCCGTGACGGTTGCTGCAACCGCTGTCGGCAGCGTGCGTACCCATGTCACGGATAGCCCAACGGTCCTTGGATCGCCTGCGATCGCCGTTGCGATCGGCCCAACTGATGAAGTCGCCTCGACGACAACGACTACGTCGCTCAGCGCCGATGGTCCTGAGAGAATTCCCACGACAACGTCATCCGCGACGACATCGACGAAGGAGTACGACACCGAGGCCGGATCTGTCCTCATCACGATCCAGGGCGAGTCCGTGAGCTTCGCGGGAGCCACCGTGATTCCTGGTTGGAAAGTCGAAGTCAAGTACAGCGGCCCGGAGAAGGTCGAAGTGGAATTCGAACGCATCGAAGACGACGACGATCGGGAGATCGAATTCCTAGCGCGATTCAAAAACGGGAAACTCGTCATCACCATATCGGAGAGCTAACAGCTCACAGGTCGGTTAGGTTTCGGTCATGGCTCGTAAAGACATAACTATGACCGCTGCCGAGATCACCACGTTTCTCACCGAGGGGGCGAAAGTGCTCCAGGTCGCGACCCTCGACAGACGTGGCGCCCCGCACCAGGCGCCGATGTGGTTCACGATGGATGACGGCAAGATCGTGTTCCGTTCGTTCACCAAATCGCAGAAGATCGTCAACCTTGTGCGCGACCCACGCCTCTCCGTTTTGGTTGAAGCCGGGGATTCGTACGCAGAGCTCCAGGGCGTCATGATCCAGGGGACCGCCACCCTCGTTACCGACCCCGAGTACGTGCTCAAGATCTACGACAGGCTTGCTGCGAGGTATCCAATGGTCGGCAAAGAGCCGGTCGAGATGGACGAGGAGTCACTCGAGAACGCCTTCGGGCGCTTCGCTCCCAAGAACACCGCCGTGATCGTGGAGCCGATCAGGACCACTACCTGGGATCACACCAAACTCGGCGGCGCCTACTGACCTTCCGAACTCTGGCGTTGATTTGGGCGATATATCGCCCAAATCAACGCCAGACTCCAGTGGGCGTTAGGAATCGGGATCCCTTCCCTT
>JASJYA010000170.1 GCA_030125685.1 Actinomycetota bacterium | reverse complement strand
TAGCTCATCTCGACCTTGGGGACGCCGAGCGGTGTGCCGCCGCGGAGTTCTGAGTACCGGTCGTCGCGGTGCACCCAGGTCTGCTCGATGAGGTCGCGGATCTCGTCATCGGACGCGTCAGATCGAAGCGGCGTTCGCAGGTCTGTTCCCTTCGAGCCGAAGAGGCAGGTGTACAGCTTCCCCTCCGCAGAGAGACGCAGTCGCGTACAGTCCCCGCAGAAAGGCGAAGACACCGAAGAGATGAAGCCCACTTCGCCTCCACCATCGGTAAACCGATACCTCGACGCGACTTCACCGCGATACCCCGAGTCGAGAGGTTCGATCTCCCACTTCTGTGCGATGCGATCGACGAGCTCGGCAGACGGAACGACTTCATCGAGATTCCACGAGTTCGTCGTACCGACGTCCATGAACTCGATGAATCGGACGGTGTGGCCTGTTCCCCGAAAACGATCGACGAGCTTGACGACCTCATCCTCATTCCACCCGCGCCGCACAACCGTGTTGATCTTGATCGGATCAAGGCCGACGTCATTGGCGACATCGATCGCTTCGAACACGATCGCCACAGGAACGTCGGTATCGATCATCTTCCGGAACAGATCGTCGTCGATCGCGTCAAGGCTCACAGTGACCCTGTCGAGTCCGGCTTCTTTGAGGCGTTCGGCTTCGCGTGCGAGCAAGAGGGCGTTCGTTGTCATCGCGAGGTCCTCAACCTCGTCGATGGATGCGAGCATCTCTACGAGACGATGCACCTTGGACCGCAACAGCGGCTCCCCTCCTGTGAGGCGGACCTTACGGACGCCGAGATCCGTTGCAAGACGCGTGATCCGACGAATCTCGCCGTAGGTGAGAATGGAGGAGCGCTCGAGGTATTCGTGGTTGTCGTAAATCTCGCGTGGCATGCAGTAGCCGCACCGAAAGCTGCACCGGTCGGTAACCGAGATACGAAGATCGCGCATGGGGCGGTTGCGCTTGTCAGTGACCATTCGTGAACGGTACTCCTTACCGAGTGTTGAGTTTCCTTCAGGCGTTCCGTTCAGGAAACGAGGGAGAGAAATTCACTGCGGGTACGTGCGTCTGATCGGAACGTTCCGCGCATGGCGCTGGTCACCATGCTCGACTCCTGCTTCTGGACGCCGCGCATCATCATGCAGAGATGCTTCCCCTCCATCACAACTCCGACACCGTGCGGATTGAGAACGTCCATCATGGCGTCGGCCACCTGGTTCGTGAGCCTCTCCTGGACCTGCAACCGCCTGGCGAAAACGTCGACGATTCTCGCGATCTTCGACAGTCCGATGATGTTCCCTTTCGGAAGGTACCCAACCGTTGCGGTGCCGAAGAACGGCAGCATGTGATGTTCACACATCGAGTAGTACTCGACATCACGCACGACAACCATTTCCTCCGCGCCTTCAGCGTCGAAAATCGCGTCACCGACGACCTGTTCGACTGACGACGTGTAGCCGCTGGTGAGGAAGTCCATCGCCTTCGCGACGCGCAGCGGCGTTTGCCGGAGTCCCTCGCGCTCAGGATCCTCGCCTATCTCGATGAGTTGATCGCGAATAAGCGCTTCGAGGCGCGGTGCGTATACGCCCTCGACGTCATCAAAGTCAGGGACTGCTCGTGTGGTGTATGGGACAGAGAGTGTGATCGCCATGGTGGGGGCGGCCTCCGGGTGTTCGGCATGTAGGGAATTAGCGATTTCGACGGTGGATCTTCCTGAGACAGGATGGACACGCCGCGGCGCAACCTCCGCTACCGGGCCTGCGACATAGGCCTCTGTCTCAGCAACAGGATCGGGAAGCGACCAACCGTCGAAGTCCTTGACCAGATCGTCGTAGTAGATGATGTCGAGATCGGCGGTTCGAGGCGCATTCGGGTCCTCAGTGCGAACCCGCCCGAGTGCGTCCTCGATCTCATGGAGCCGCTCGCGCAGCGTCTCAGGGTCCAACGTGGTCGTCACGAGCACTGCAGCGTTGTAGAAATCCGGCGTGCCTGCAGGCCCTCCAACGGCTGCTGTCTCGTAACATGCGCTCACCGTACGAACCGTGATATCCGGCTGACGTCGCAACCTGCGAATCGACTCCGGCAGGCACCGCTCCTTGTCCACGTTCGATCCCGCCAGTATGACCGCCTCTACCGCATCGCTCTCAGTTGCCATGTCCACTCCTCCAGCACACACCTAATCAACCCGCGTACGCATGACCGTAATCCCGACAGATCGCGCGTGGCGAAGCGCACCGGGCTTTTCAACGGTTACTTCTACTCGATCGACCCGGTCGTCTGCGAGACAGATGTCTGCGATCTCAGCCACGAGCCGTTCAACGAGCATCGGCTCGCCTTCCTCTATATGAGCGATGATCGCCTTGGTGATGGTTCGGTAGTTGACCGCGTCCGAAATGTCGTCAGACGCTGCTGCAGGCCTCGTGTCGACCCACAGAGTCGCGTTGACGAGAATGTCCTGCTTGTTGAAGCGCTCGTCGGCGTTGATCCCAATGATGCCCGCGACGAGAAGGTCTGTGATTCGGATCTTGTCGAGCTGCATGGAAAGAAACGTAGTACGTAGTACGCATGACGTAGTACGAACTGCCGAGTCGTACTACCTACT
>JASJYA010000066.1 GCA_030125685.1 Actinomycetota bacterium | reverse complement strand
GTTCCGTCGACAGGAATGCTGGAAGGAGGACGCGTGACAGAATTCGCATGGAGATTCACCTTCGACGTCTCGCATCGTGGCGCCGGCAGTCTCGAGGAGCATCTTGAAGTCGTGATGATCGAACTTCAAGGTCTCGGTGCAGTCGAGCCCTCGATCGATGCGGAGCTTGCCACGGGATCGGTTTCGATAGAACTCGTCACGGCGGCAGACGACTTCACTTCAGCGGTCTCTGGCGCTCTCGTCCTTATCCGTCCTTATCCGCACGGCCGTCCATGCGGCAGGTGGCGCCACTCACGACTTTGTAGGAGAGATCCTTGCGGACAAAAGCAAGGTCCGGTGGGAGCAGTCGGGGCTGACAAGCGAACTTGTTTCGGCGTAAAGAGGGAGACTTCAGACCCTGACCGGGTTCGTCCTCGGTCTCACCGCAGTTGGCGTCAGCGAGCGGGTTACGAGTCGACCTGTTCTTGGTCTTGCGGTTCGGCCTCATACCAGCGTGCCGTCCAGTCCTCTATCTGAGAGAACGCCTCGCGGAGGTCTTCCCCGCGTTCGGTGAGTCGATAGGCGCCGTGCGTGACGCCGGACTCAATGGTGACGAGCCCGGCGGTGCGGAGCTCGTCAAGACGTTCGGAGAGGAGGCGGTGGGAGAGTCCCGGAACGGTGTCGGCGATGTCGGTGAAGCGTTTTCTCCCGACAAACAAGGCTCGCAGGATGCTGGCCGTCCACCGGCGGCCGATCAGTTCCATCGTCTCCTGGAATAGGGGACAGTAGGGGTTGTGGGGGAACTCGCTCGCTTTATCGGTCATGAGTCGTCTCGACCGCGCTCTCTTCGAACCCCCAAGAATAGCGGACCGCGCATGACTTGGTTACTAATTCTCATTGGGTTATGATTCGTTAGTCCGCGTGCGGACGATACCTATCCAGTAGGAAGGATACGCAAAATGGACATCGTAATTCTGATCGGGCGGATTGCCTTTGCTCTATTGTTCATAGCATCGGGCTACGCCCACTTCTCCAAGACGGCTGCGATGACGGGGTACGCCGAGTCGCTGGGCGTCAAACCCGCCAAACCCCTCGTACTGCTCTCGGGTCTCTTCCTCATTGTGGGCGGCGCCATGGTGGCCACAGGCGCCTGGGCAGACGTTGGCGCGTTGGTGCTCGTGGCCTTCCTTCTTCCAACCGCGTTCTTGATGCACCCCTTCTGGAAGTTCGAGGGCGAGCAACAGCAGACAGAGATGGTCTCCTTCATGAAGGATCTCTCCCTCGCTGGCGCCGCGCTGGCGTTGTTCGGGTTGTTTGTCACTGTCGGCTCAGACCTCGGCTATACAATCACCGGACCGATCTTTCCCTGACCCGATCGCGATTTCGGGGGTGAACTCACGAACCGGCCCTACGCTCGCGTAGTCGTTGACGGTCTATGCGGAGGAGCGCGATGAGTCCATCATCCGGGGCAGCGCCAGAATCGGTGCGGATGCCGACGGTGTTTCTCAGCCACGGCGCGCCGCTGCTCGCCGACGATTCCCTCTGGACCCGGCAGCTCGCTGAATGGTCGGCAGCGATGCCACGCCCTGAGGCGATCCTTGTCGTCTCCGCCCACTGGGAGCAAGCGCCTCTGACCATCGGGGCTACTACCAGCGTGCCGCTCATCTACGACTTCTTTGGATTCGCCCGGCGGTACTACGAGGTCGAATATCCTGCGCCGGGAGCGCCGGAACTGGCAGAGGGAGTGACCGGGCTCCTTGAGGGTTCCGGGCATCCGATTTGCCAGGATGCTCGTCGGGGTCTCGATCACGGCGCGTACGTGCCCCTGATGGAGATGTACCCAAGAGCCGACATCCCGGTGTTGCAGATGTCGATGCCTACCCTGGATCCGCAGAGCCTCCTTGACCTGGGTCGGCGACTCGCACCCTTGCGAGACGAAGGAGTCCTCATCGTCGGCAGCGGGTTCAGCACCCACAACCTCGCAGCGGTCGACATGCGTCGACCCTCGGGAGACCCAGCCCCAAACTGGTCGATCGAGTTTGACGACTGGCTGGCTCGAAGCCTCTCCGCCGGTGAGATCGATGCCCTCATCGACTTCCAGCGCAAGGCGCCCGCCGCCGACATCGCCATCCCCGCACGGAGCACTTCGCACCGCTGTTCGTGGCGCTCGGCGCAACGATGGGCGACATGGAGGGCAATCACACCGCCATCGAAGGGTTCTGGTACGGACTCTCGAAACGCTCGATCCAGTTCAACTGAGTCGTGTCGCCTGAGTACAGAGGGCAGAGGCGACGCATCGCGGCACTTCTCTCCCTCTGAGGGTTGAGCCGGTCTGCTCCCTCGACTCAGCGTTGGTGCAGGATCTCGGTGACCTCGGAGAGCGCCTCGGCGGGATCGACGAAATACACACACTCCGGAATGTCGTCGAACAACGCTTCCGCCTTCTCGCGCAGGTCGCGATCGACCATGAGCACGAGCGGGATATCGAAAGTGTGACACACGTGGAAGACGTCCTGATAGGTGACCGCGCCGTGAGGCGTGCTGCCCTCAGGCGAGTAGATCTTGTGGACATAGCCGATCAACACGTCGACACGGTTCTCCTTGTTGATGATCCGCACGTGCATCCCCGCGTTGTCGAACCCGTTCGAGATCGGCAGCGTGTCATACCCGTCACACACGAGATCGGTGAGCAATGCCGAGTCGGTCCCATCGAAATAACCAATTACCTTTGTCACTGTCGGTTCTCCTTACACCACACCCTGGTCGATCATTGCTGCCGCAACCTTGCGGAATCCCGCGATATTCGCCCCGATGATGTAGTTGTCGGGTGCATCGAACTCCTCGGCCGTCTCCCGGCTTACCCGATGAATCTCGCTCATGATGTTCAGCAGTTTCGCGTCTACCTCCTCGCGATTCCACGACGTGAACCCCGCGTTCTGAGCCATCTCGAGGCCGCTCACCGCGACACCGCCTGCATTCGCGGCCTTGCCCGGGCCGAAGAGCACGCCGCTGTCGATGAGGAGACGCACCGCGTCCGGCTCGGTCGGCATGTTGGCGCCCTCGGCGACGACCCGTATGCCGTTGGCGATTAACTGCTTGGCCTCCTCGAGGTTGAGCTCGTTCTGTGTGGCGCAGGGCAGCGCCACGTCGGCGCCCTCGACGCCCCACGGCCGCTGACCGGCGTAGTACTCGACGCCGAAGTGCTCGGCATACTCACTGATGCGACCGCGACGTTCGTTCTTCAGATCCATCACCCAGGCGAGCTTCTCTGCGTCGATGCCGTGCGGGTCGTGGATGAACCCGTCAGAGTCCGACAAGGTCACTGCTCTGCCGCCGAGGCGGTTCACGTTCTCGACCGCGTACTGGGCGACGTTCCCCGACCCCGAGATGAGCACTTTCTTTCCGTGGATGGTGTCGCCTTTGGCCCTGAACATCTCCTCGGTGAAGTACACCGTCCCGTAGCCCGTTGCCTCGGGCCGGATGAGGCTTCCGCCCCACCCTGGATTCTTTCCCGTGAGAATCCCGCTGAACTCGTTCGCAAGCTTCTTGTACTGGCCGAACAGGTACCCGATCTCACGTGCACCGACACCGATGTCACCTGCGGGGATGTCGGTGCGGAGCCCTATGTGGCGGTACAGCTCGCTCATGAACGCCTGGCAGAACCGCATGACCTCGTTGTCGCTTCTCCCCTTCGGGTCGAAGTCGGATCCGCCCTTGCCGCCACCGAGGGGCAGCGTGGTGAGGGCGTTCTTGAAGACCTGCTCGAATGCGAGGAACTTCAAGATGCCCAGGTTGACGGACGGGTGGAATCGGAGACCGCCTTTGTAGGGGCCGATGGCGCTGCTCATCTCGACTCGGAAGCCCCGGTTCACCTGTACGGCGCCGGAGTCGTCGATCCACGGGACACGGAAGATGATGATCCGCTCGGCCTCAACCATGCGGTGTGGGATCCGTGCCTCTAAGAACTCGGGGTGGCGCTCGAAGATCGGCCACACCGCCTCGAACATCTCTTGTACCGCCTGATGGAACTCGAACTGTGCGACCGACTTTGCAACCACATCGTCCATGAACTCGTGAACGGTTTGCTGCACCTCACACATCCTTTCGTGGTGTGATCCAACAGACTCATAATACTGCATGTGGGGAGAATCCCAGAGCCAGCCTCTCTGTGACTATCGCGCTTTTCGACCGCCTCGGCGACGCTGCGTGGTTAAGGTCACCTGATGGCATTCCCTTCTTCTGTCGACGCGCTCGAAGCCGCGTTCATCGATCACGGCTATATCCCCGAGCGGGGGCTCTCGGTTGCGATCCATCTCGCGATCCAGATGGGGCGCCCACTCTTCGTGGAGGGCGAACCCGGCGTCGGGAAGACGGAGATCGCGAATGTGCTTACCGCAATGAGCGGGGGGGAGCTCATCCGCCTTCAGTGTTACGAAGGACTCGACGCATCCCACGCGTTGTACGAGTGGGATTACGCCCGCCAGATGCTTGCCATCCGATTGCTTGAGGCACAAGGGGGGGAGGTCGAGGTGCATGACATCATGAGCGAGAAGTATCTGATCGCCCGACCCCTGCTCCAGGCGATTCGCCGATCTTCGGAGGGCTTGCCGACTGTGCTCCTGATCGACGAACTCGACAGGGCGGACGCGGAATTCGAGGCGTACCTTCTCGAGCTTCTCTCCGACTTTCAGATAACTATTCCCGAGGTGGGCACGATACGCGCGTCGACGCCGCCGATCGTGATCATCACGTCCAACAGGACGAGGGAGATCCACGACGCGGTCAAGCGACGGTGCATCTACCACTGGATCGACTATCCGACGGTCGAAAGGGAGATCGCGATCCTGCACAAGAAGGCGCCGGAGATTTCGGAAGTGCTTTCGAGGGAACTCGCAGAGGCGATGCAGAAGTTGCGCAACCTCGATCTCTTCAAGCCGCCCGGCGTGGCCGAGACCGTTGATTGGGCTATGGCGCTCCGGGTACTCGGTGAGACTGAGCTGTCACTGGAGGTCATTGACGAGACGATCGGGGTGATCGTCAAGTATGAAGAAGACATCCAAACGGTGAGGGCGGCCGGATCGGCGATCCTGGTATGAGCGGTTCCGGTATGAGCAGTCCTGGCCTTGGGCCGAGCGGTGAGGTCGCATCGAGGAATCTGGTGATGTTCGTGCGGTCTCTGCGCTCCCACGGATTCTCCGTCACGCCGACCACAACGCGCTGGCTCGTTACTGCCGCAGGGCTGGTGGGGATGCACTCAAGAGAGGACGTTCGAGAAGCGTTCAGGGCGATCGTGGTCACCACCCATAGCCAACACGCGAAATTCGATGAGCTCTTCGGCCGGTTTTTCTCGGGGGAGATCGTCATGGCGCTCGATGATGTCATCGAGCGCCTCTCGCAGCGTTCACCTCTTCGACACGTACCGAGAATCGGCGCGACGGATCCCGCGGAATCCGATGCCGATTCGGATCTCGACGACGTCGTGGACGTTGTCGGCGGCTCACCCACCGAGCGGCTGCTCGATGTCGACTTCGCCGACCTCAGCCCCGAGGAGGCCGCAGAGGTTGCAGCGCTGCTTGCTGCGATGACGTGGAGCCCGTCGTCGGTTCGGTCTCGCCGCTGGAAGGCGGCGTCAAGGGGAGAGGTGCCTGACCTGAGGAGAACGATGCGGATGTTGACGGGTCCAAGCGGGGACCTGATGCCGCTTGCGTTCTCGGAGCGGAGGCCGCGCGAACGGCCACTCATTGTGATCGCCGACGTCTCAGGGTCGATGGAGCGATACTCAGAGATGTTGCTCCACTTCGTCCACGGCGCCCAATTCCGATTCGACACCGTCGAGTCGTTCGTGTTCTCCACGCGCCTGACTCGAATCACCCGGCAGCTCCGCACACGGAATCCGACCGAGGCGCTAGCGCTCGTGGCCCGCACCGTGCCGGACTGGTCGGGGGGCACCCGGATCGGGGAGGCGATCGGAGCGTTCAACCGCAACTGGTCTCGTCGCATCGGGAGTGGAGGCCCGATCATTCTCATCATCTCTGACGGCTGGGACACAGGTGACCCAAGCCATCTCGCGCTCGAGATGAGGCGGCTCGCCCGCTCGGCGCATCAGGTGATCTGGTTGAATCCGCTCGCGGGCCACGAGGACTTCTCACCTCAGGCGCGGGGAATGGCTGCGGCGCTCCCGCACGTCGATGACTTGTTGGCCGGGGGAACTGCTCGTAATCTGGTTGATCTCATCGACCTGCTACAGACAGCCAGCGTAAGAAGAAGGAGGGTCGCTGCACAATGAGAGACATCATCGAGATCCACGAGAGGTGGACGAAACAGGGCAAGGGCGTTGCTGTTGCGACCGTGGTATCCGTCAAAGGGTCTGCGCCGCGCGGCGTCGGGGCGAAGATGGTCATCTCGTCGGAAGGCGAGATGGAGGGGAGCGTCAGTGGAGGCTGCGTCGAGAACGATGTGCGCGAGCACGCAGCCGCGGTGCTTGCGTCCGGCGCCCCCAAGCTTGTCACCTACGGCATCGCTGACGATGACGCCTTCGAGGTCGGGCTGACCTGCGGAGGCACCATCGAGGTGTACATCGCACCATGGTGAACGAGATTCTCGGGGCGGCCACGAGACTCAACGCCGAGGAACATCTCGGAGCGATGATCACCGTAATCGACGGGCCAGACACCGGTTCCGTAGTGGTTGTCGATCGGTCCACGGGCTACCTGGCGGGTGACGGTTCCGGGTGGCTCGACGACGACGTGCTCCAAGACGCCGATGGCCTCATGGATCGTGAGGAGAGCAGAGCCCTCGTCTACGGCGATCGCAGAATATTCATCGACGTGATTGCGCCGTCGCCTGTCATGCTCATCTTCGGAGCAGGCCACATAGCCCAGCCGCTGTCGCTGTTCGCTCGCGAGCTCGGGTTCCGCGTCGTTGTAGCCGACGCCCGCGCGACGTGGGCGACGCCCGAGCGCTTTCCCCACATCGACGAGCTGATCGTTGCGTGGCCGGAAGCCGTCTTCGACCACATTGCGCCTGATCGTCGGACCTACGTTGTGCTGCTGAGCCACGACAGCCGGTTCGAGATCCCGGTCTTTGAGGCCGTGCACGGTAAGCCGATCAGGTATCTGGGCGCCATGGGCTCACGGCGAACCCACGCCCTGCGTGTCGACCGGCTCAGGCAGGAGGGCTGGACAGATCAGGAGATCGATGCGATCCATGGGCCGATCGGGCTCGACCTCAAGGCGAAGTCGCCTGCCGAGACAGCCGTGTCGATCCTCGCGGAGATCATCCAGGTTCGATACGGCGCAGGTTCGGCGGCCCCTCTGCGCGGTACCGACGCCGCGATCCACGCGCCATGAGAGACAAGTAATAGGAGACGCCATGGAGATCACCGAGCAGTTCACGGTCGCTTCGCCGGTTTCGGCGGTGTGGACGCTGTTCAAGAACGTGCCCGAGCTGGTCCGCTGCCTCCCTGGCGCCGAGCTCACGAGCGACAACGGGAACGGAACGTACGACGGGCGCGTATCGGTGAAGCTCGGACCGATCTCTTCCTCGTTCGATGGCGCCGCCACGATTGACTTTGACGACGATGAGCGCACTCTGCAGATCAAGGGCCGCGGCGTCGACCGGAGCGGGGGTAGCCAGGGGAGGGTGAACGTGGAGGTGCGTCTTGTCGAGGTCGACGACGGCGCCACCGACGTGACGATCGAGGCGAAGGTCGTGCTTGCAGGCCCGATCGCGCAGTTCGGGAGAACAGGTCTCGTCAACGAGGTTTCGCGCCGACTGATCGGGGACTTCTCAGAGTGCCTTCATGCAAAGTTGGATGCCCAGACTCAGGAGGACGCTGAGGCGATCGTGTCAGACGACGTGCATGGCCTCTCACTCTTCCTTGCAAGCACCGTGGGCGCCTTCCTCAACTGGTGGAAGCGCCTGTTGTCGCAGTAGACCGCTTCTTTTCTGATCTCCTGGGCGCCACCCTCCGCAGCGGTCTGTGACATCGGGCAACGCCCGGAAAGCATCGGAAGTGACATTGGCTCACCGTGTTGCTAGCATTACTGAGTCATGAAGTCAGGGACTGCGAAGCTTGGGAATAGCCGTGCGGCTTGAACTCACGATGAAGTCGGAACTAACGCTCCAGGCGCTTGGAGTCCTGACGAGATCGCCCGATTCTTTGGTGTCGGGGCCTGTCATCGCCTCGACGCTCTCGATCTCGGCTGACTACCTCGCGACGGTGATGCGGCCTCTGTCACGAGCAGGGTGGGTGCGGGCCTCCGCAGGATCCAACGGTGGCTATCGGCTCTCTTCAGATCTCAGCGCCCACAGCGTCCTTGACCTCATCGAACTCGTCGAAGGGGTCGTCGACCGAAACAGCTGTATGCACGGAGATTGCCTAAGACCGGTCAAGGAACAATGCGCACTGCATGAACCGTGGACTCGGGCGCGGGAGGCTCTATTGAAGGAACTGGATGCCGAGAGCCTCGCTGAGGTTCTTGATAGGCAGCCATAGAGAGGGTAGAGAGAGATCGAAGATCCGAAGCCCTGGTGGCGCAAACGATCGATTCTGACGGTGATCGGACTGTTTGTCGCGTTTGCACTGGTGCTCCAAGCGTGCACCAGCGGCGCCGGCACATCCGATTCTGCAGCCGCAGAGGAGATCAACACACGAAGAGAGGCAGCGGGACTCCAACCGCTCTCGAATGA
>JASJYA010000169.1 GCA_030125685.1 Actinomycetota bacterium | reverse complement strand
AGCCGCTACCGCCACACTGGCAATCGTCATAATCGCAAGGAGCATGACGCTAAATAGCCCGATTCTCTTTCTCATCTTTCCCTCTTTCTCTCTACCCGGCAGGTCACCGGGAGTCCCGAATTTCGCAGCTGAAGGCCCACCCTCTCTGATGTTTTCAGTAGTAACAGGGACACATCAAGAGAAGTGCAAGAAACGGTCAAAGCGCTGCGATGTCGCTTGGCATAGGTTCCGCCACTTCGGGGGCGACGGGCGAGACCTCGAGCCTCGATCAGACGGTCGAGCGAAGTGAGTGAGCAGCGAGGTTGACCGCCCCTCCGCGGCCAGCGAGCCGATTGCCGAATCTGCTCGCGTTCGCGTTTCCCGAAGCATCGCACTCAGCAACGCCAAGGAAGATGGTGGACAGCCCACCGCCGTCGATGAAATCGAAGGAGGAGGCATGGTCTACCAATGCTTCACGGTTCACGGCTGAACCGAAGTCGAGACCGCTCAGCGGGATGCCACCGATGACTCCAGTATCGATCGTGAAGGTCACGAGGTCGTGAATACCTTCCTCACCAGCGACTCGGCCAACGAGTTCGGGTAGACCGAGTCCGACATTGACTACGTCGTCGGCGTTGAGTTCCATCGCTGCGCGCCTGGCTGTGATGGTACGCTCATTGATTGGAAGGGGGTCGAGTGACTCCGTCGGGATTCGCAACTCCCCTGACATTGCCGGGTTGTACACCGTGTTCCACGATTGGGTGTGTTGCTCCGGATCGGCGACCACAACAGCGTCGACAAGGATCCCGAGAACGCGTACGTCTCGCGAGTCGAGCGAACCAGTCTCGGCTACTCGCTCAACCTGGCAGATCACGTAGCCACCACTTGCTCTGTCAGGCATTGCAAGGTGCAGGATCTGGAGCGATACGGCTTCCTTCTCGGTTGTGATGTTGCCGAGCGGATCAGCCGTCGTACCTCGGATGATTGCTACATCGACAGGGAAGACCCGATAGAAGAGCCAATATTCATTCTCGCGCGGAGTGGGCTCGACTATGTCTTCGGCGGCGGACTTGTTGACCTTGCCGCCTTCGGTACGCGGGTCGACAAACGTGCCGACGCCTACGGCGGACATGACACCAGGGCTCCCGAAAACGATATTGCGATAGAGGTGGACGATGACACCCTCGGGAAGGTTGTAGGCCTCGATCTTCTCGTCGATCGCGAGCTGCTCGATCTTGGGAACAATCCCGTAGTGACCACCGATTGTCCTGGGAAGCAGCCCGTCATGTCCGAGATGGTTGAGTCCTCGATCCGCGCGATCCCCCTGTCCTCCCGCCCATGCGAGTGTCAAGTTGGTGGGCGCACGATCCGTGAGAAAACGCTGTTCGGTCGCGATGAGCACGGCTACGGCGACGCCAAGGCCTCCCCCCACCCGGATGAGGCAACGACATCGCCGTCACGAATCACAGACACAGCGTCAGCCGCTGAAACGATCTAACTGATCGTCATTCACCGAGCCTCCGATCAATGTCCGAATCTCCACCCGTTGCGCTGGCGTATGTGACGCTCTCGCTGTTGTGTCGGGCGCCGCACGCGCGTCTCAAAGTTCGGTTGAATATGATTCGTAAATCCTCGCCTCCGATGTGGTGGGCATCCCGGATTGCCTGTCGGGTCAACCGCCCGGGACGGGCATCAGTTCGTAGATGTCGATGGCGTAGGCGCCTCTGCCTTCGACGAGGAACGGGTGGCCGTCTGCAAGAGCGCGGGCTCCGGCCATGTCGTCTGCTTGAACGACGGAGTAGCCGTTGAGCGACACCGCGGTTCCTGATGACCCGTCGTCGACCAGAGAGGATCCCGGGCCGAACGGATTCCCGACTTCGGTGAGCGAAGCTCCGAGTCCCTCCATCCACTCGCCCCATTTCGCCATGACGTCGGCTACCTGTTCCTCGGTCATGTCCGACATATCGGTGGCTTCACCTTTGTAAAGGATCATGAATTGTGCCACTGCGCGCTCCTTCCCAAGCGGTCATACCGGCCGACGATAATGAGCTCTCGCGGGCGCGATGACGCGTCTCGGCGTTGGTCGTCCTGAGAGCGGCTTTGATGTCTGCGCCGCCGCTCCCCGGCAACGAAGGTTGTGTGGATGTTCATGGGACCAACGTATCCCCCGGGTGAGACAGGAAACGGACCTCTTCCATCGGCCTCCCTGATGTCATACGGTGGCGGCATGGTTGATGACACAGCAGAAGAACGCCAGCGCTTCATCCTCGAGATGAGCCGGATAGTGGATGCTCTCCGGGAGCGGAGCGCTTCCCAGGAAGTCGACTGGGACCCGCTCCATGCGGTCCTGGCCTACGAGCAGTGCCATGGGTTCATGTGGATGGATCGGGTGTCCTGGGAAAGCCGAACCCTCGAGGTGTACAAGCACGGCATCACTCGCCGTTCGCTGCACCTCGACCACGAGGGCCGCGCGTATCTGTACCGGGGAGACTCGTACAAAGAGATTCCTGTGGATGACGCCATCGACCGTGTGTTTGAGGACATCGAAGAGATGGGGGCGACCCGTGAAACCCCCTACGACGAGGCGTACCGGCGCGAGAAGTATCGGAAGGCCAGGGAGTTGGGCTGGACGATCATCTCGTG
>JASJYA010000168.1 GCA_030125685.1 Actinomycetota bacterium | reverse complement strand
CGACCTTCGGGTTATGAGTCCGATTCTCGCGGTTTCAGTGGTCGGGGATAGGAGAGACTCGACTGTCCCGGCTAGTCACGCCCGCGCGTGCGCCCAGTGAGCCGCCTTCAGATGTGGTGTGCGAGCTTGACGATATTCAGGACGGAGCCGTCGCGCATTGGTTCGGCTTCGGTACGCTCGGTCAACCTTGCGCCAGCGTACAACGTCCCTGCGGCCGCGTTGCCTTTCATCACCCATCGTTCGGTACCGACTGCACCGGCCTCGCATCGTCGAGCAGCGTCTCGTCAACAGTCGTGCTCACTCGTACCGGTGCCACGCCAAGATCAGGAAATATCTAACGCTCGACCACAACAGACACCCGGTCCAATGATCGCAGCGAGAACCGTGACGAGAGGCTGTCGTCTCTCTCTGGAGTTCTTGAGTTCGGGTCTGATGCCGGCATGATGCGTCGTCGGTCCTCGAACTCGGAGGTGCTCCGCAGAGCGCGTGACAGGTGCCTATGGCGGATCAACGAGCGGGATCTCTCGTGATTCCTCGTGAATGGACTCCACGATGACCGAGTGAATATCGCGCTTGGCGAATTCTTTCCCCAGTTTAAGTCTCATGAACGCGTTCGTTGTGTGGCGGGTCACCTCGCCGTCGAGGTAATAGGTCTCCTGGACGTATCGAACAGCATCAGAGTACGCCTGGACCGCAGCCTCATCGAGCTGGAATCGGTCATAGTTCACAATGGCTTTCACACGCCCCGTCAGTGGCCCAAGAACTTCATCTACCACTTCGAGTATCTCGCGTACGTCGTCGGGAGTCCTGACGTGGAGACCCGAGAAGTCCAGGAACACCGTGTTGCGAGATCGGTCATATGTGAGTCTGTCGCGTACGTTCAGTTCCAACATTCGGTTCCTGAGACCGATGCGGCCCGATGCAAAGATCGACGGGTCCATCAGTCGTGGGCTGTCCACAGTGGGAGTAAACGGCAGGAGGTCCAGGATGTCACGATCGATGTCGACGCCTGGCGCAACCTCGGTCAAAACGAGTCCATCGGGACCGAGTTCGAAAACACAACGCTCAGTGATGTACGCGATGTTCTGACCCTTCGCATTGGCCAGGTCCGCGCTGAAGGTGATCTGACCGACGCTGTCGACGAATTTGCCGAAGCGACCTTCGGTGATGATCTCAAGGGTTCCGTCAGAAATCGAGACTTCGAGTCCTCCGCTTGAGAAGGACGTCATGAAGACCACGTCGTGGGTTCGTTGGGTGAGATTGATCGCTCCGCCACAGCCCGCCAGCCGATTCCCGAATCTGCTCACGTTCACGTTTCCGTTGGCATCGCACTCGCCCACACCAAGAAAGACAGCGTCCAAACCGCCTCCGTCGATGAAGTCAAACGCTGACGCATGATCCACCAGAGCTTCCCGGTTGACTGCTGCACCAAAGTCGAATCCGCTCAGTGGCACACCTCCTATCACGCCCGTATCGATCATGAACGTGACAAGGTCGTAGATGCCTTCCTCGCCTGCAACTCGTCCAACGAGTTCGGGGAGACCAAGCCCAACATTCACCACATCATCAGCGCCCAATTCCATCGCGGCGCGTCTCGCAATAATGGTTCGTGCATCAAGGGGCAGGGATTCAAGAGACTCGATGGGTATGCGCAGTTCGCCTGACATTGCGGGGTTGTACGAGGTATCCCAGGACTGGGTGTGTTGCTCAGCGTCTGCAACCACAACTGCGTCAACGAGAATCCCTGGCACGCGCACATCTCGAGAGTCGAGCGAACCAGGTTCGGCCACGCGTTCGACCTGACAGATCACGTAACCGCCACAAGCCCTCGCGGCCAACGCAAGGTCGAGAATCTCGAGCGATATTGCCTCCTTCTCGGTCGTGATATTGCCGAGGGGATCTGCGGTCGTCCCACGAATGATCGCCACGTCAACCGGAAAGCCCTTGTAGAACAGCCAGTCTTCGTTCCCGCGACGGGTGAGCTCCACGATGTCTTCGGTGGCCGACGTGTTGACCTTCCCGCCCTCGATACGCGGATCGACGAACGTTCCGATCCCTACCGTCGACAGAACGCCTGGACCTCCCGAAGCAGTGTTACGAAACAGATGCACAAGGATGCCCTCAGGCAAGTTGTAGGCCTCGATCTTCTCATCGATCGCAAGGCGCTCGATCCTCGGAACAAGTCCATAGTGCCCCCCGATCGTGCGATGCAGAAGACCTTCATGTCCGAGGTGATTGAGTCCTCGCTCGGCTCCGTCTCCTTGACCGCCTGCCCATACCAGGGTGAGGTCCCGTGGTGAGTTTTCAGCGACGTAGCGGCGCTCGATCGCTGCGAGCACGGCCTCGGCAACGCCATGACCGCCCCACCCCGATGAAGCTACGACATCTCCATCGCGAATCACGGATACCGCGTCAGTTGCGGAAACGATCTTACTGATCGACACGGGTCAGGGCCTCCGATTGTCATCCAACACTACACGAGCCGCACATACCCATTCGATAAGGCCTCCACAATCTCCGGAACCGTCACCCGGCCACGAGAAGAACTCCCGCCATCGTCCAACATTCCACCGGCCCCCCTCCACCCAATTGCCCAGGCTGCCCCCTCCGGCCTCGCAAGCTCGGCCTTCTCCCCCGTCCTTCGGCCGAGGGAGAG
>JASJYA010000065.1 GCA_030125685.1 Actinomycetota bacterium | reverse complement strand
GTTGTCGTCGTGGTCGGCTCCGGTTTCGGCTGCCGGTACTTCCAGGTCCACTCCTGTGTCGTGACCGACCCGTCCTGATGTTCCACGACTCGGGTAATCGTGTTCCCTGATCGCTCCGAAGTGCACGTTCGACCGCCGTTATTCCCGAAGAAGGTGACCGTGATCGACGACGGTGTGTACTCCGTGTGGATGTAGACGATCGCCTCGGAGTCGTTTCGGAAGATGATGTCGGGCATGGGGTAGCCGAGCGTCGCCTCGCGCACGAAGGGGTAGCGGCTGAAGTAGAGGCTGTGCGGCTGATGGAAGACGTCCTCGTAGCACCCGAAGAACACGGCGTTATAGAAAGTCGTGGCGAACTGGCTTGTCCCGCCGCCGATGTTGATCACGCTGTCACAGCACTGGACGCGTCCGTCGATGATCGCACCTGCTCGCACGTACCCTTTGGCTGTCGTTCTCTCGCCCGCGCGTTCGTTGATCGAGAACTCCTCTCCCGGCATCACGATCGCACCGTCGATCGCGTCTGCGAGGAGCTGAATGTTGATCACACGCCGCTGACAGCAAGGATGCTTGGTGGTGAAGGTGGAAACCTCTCCGAGGGGTCCCATCTCCTCGGCCATCCCAGTGGTGAACGACGCCTCTTCCCCTTCCGTCATCGGAATGACGCCGCTGCCCCCGCCTTCTGCCGCGGCGATGACTACCTGCGGGATGCGATCCAAGTCAACCTTCTGGCCGACGATCGAAGGGACCACCGAGAGTGAACGGGTTTCGTCATCGAAGGTGAATGTCGCATCGACGGGGGGAACAACGAACCGATCCGAGGACCGAGAGGCGATAGCGCGCAACGTTCCTGCGTCGAGACCGACGACGAGTGTCGGAGGAGAGTGACGCATGATCTCGCTGGTGAGAGCAGTCGCGAGGCCGGCCGAAGTGAAGACGATGGTGGCCGTTTGATCCGCGGAGGTGAGCACGACCTTCGAATCAATGAGCTGGGACGCCCTGGATACGGCGGCATCGACATCGGCGTCGGTGATCACAGGGGAGAGAGGCACGAGGGGGAGCGTGACGGGCGTGCGGTTTGGTGTCGCAAGCTGCTCGTGGATGAGGGCGGTGGCTGCCTCGACATCGATTCGGAGACCGGCCTGGGGGTACTCGGGGACGGCGGCGCCGTTCGAGATCTTCACCGCTCCGTCGTAGGCGGGCGTATCGAGAACGGTAACAGTCCACTCATCGAGGAGGTCGGCGAGCGCTGCCTCGTCAATTGTCGTCGGGACAGGTACCTCGACGGCGGATGTGAAGGCGTCGAACCAGAGACGGATGTTCGTGAACATACCAGGTGATCGTCGCACGGTCATGGCAGCCGCGGTGATTGCTCCCTCATCGATGCTGAAGCCTGCCATCGCGGGGTCGAGAGAGAGTTCGGCGCCCTCAACGATCACGATGACGGGCTCCGCGATGAGCCTCGCCTCATATGAAGCGAGGAGGCCTGTGGCGTCACCTTGCGTCAGACGCGACAGATCGATCCCTGCTGCGGTAACGCCTCGGCTGATACGATCCGGGCCGATCATCTCGTCACTCGCATATCCGACCGATCCGAATATCGCGAGCATGAGCGGAACCGTGATCGCTGCTGCGACGATATATCGACGCATGTTCCTCCCTGACACCTGATACCCGGGACAGGCTAGCGTAAATCACATGAAGTGGCTCTCGATGAGGTACCTCCAGCTCACCGGCTGGCGATTCGTCGGGTCACCCCCCGGCTCTCCCAAGATGGTGGTCGTCGGGTTCCCTCACACCTCCAACTGGGACTTCCTCCTCTTCCTCGGAGCGCTCTCCTACTTCGATCTCAGCGTCAGTTTTCTCCCCAAGGCGCCCTATTCCGGGGTCCACTCAGATGCCTCATGCGTCGCTCGACCCGTGTTCTGAGGCTCGCGCACACAACTAGGCTTGTGGAAAGAAACGCGAAAGTTATCCCGGGGAGAGATGTGTCGAGGGAGCAGCCAAAGTATCCAGGTATCCGCATCACGACGAACGGCAACCAGCTCGTCTCGTACCACACCGAAGCCCGCATCACTCAGGGCGGTGTGTTCTACCCGATAACCCCCTCGACAGAGATGGGGGAGAGCTATCAGCTCGCGTTCGCCGAGGGTGTGCTTGACGTCTTCGGGAACTCGAAGGTCGCGATCGAGGCTGAGGGGGAGCACGCAGCCCAGGGGGGCTCGATAACCCACTCCCTCACCGGTCACAGGACAGTCAATTTCACTTCCGGCCAGGGCATCGTTTACGGCCTCGAGCAGTATTACCACGCGCCGGGGAAGCTCTCGACCATGGTGATCGAGATCGCCGCTCGCGCGCTGACCAAGCACGCTCTCAACGTCCACTGCGGGCATGACGACGTGTACGCGGCGCTCGACGCCGGATGGATCATGCTGTTCGCGAAAGACAGCCAGCAAGCCGCAGACCAGGCGCTCATCGCTCGCAAGGTCGCTGAGCTCGCGCTCAACCCTGCAATGAACATCCAGGACGGTTTCCTCACGTCACATCTCGAGCGCACCTTCTATAAGCACGAAGCGGAACTGCTGCGAGAGTTCCTCGGAGCGCACGACGAGATGATCGACACCCCGACTGCGGCCCAGCGCGAGCTGTTCGGGCCGACGCGCAGGCGGGTACCGATCATGATGGATCTCAAGAACCCGATGCTGCTTGGTCCCGTTCAGAACCAGGAGCACTACATGAACGGCGTGATTGCACGCCGCAACAACTTTAGCGAAGCGATCCTGCCGATGCTTGAAGCGGCCTATGAGGAGTTCGCAGACTTGACGGGCAGATACTACGGGTTGGTCAGCGAGTACAAGAACGATGACGCAGACATCACCTTCGTGTCCTTCGGCTCAGCCGCTGAGAACATCGAAGCAGTGGTCGACTATCTCCGTGAACACGACGACGCCAAGGTCGGCTCCGTGCACATCAACGTGCTGCGACCCCTCCCTGAGGCGGCGATCGTCAGGGCTCTTGCCGGTAAGGAGAAGATCATCATTCTTGAGCGGGCAGACGACGCGCTCTCCGGCGACAATCGGATGACCCGCGAGATCCGCGCCGTGCTCTCGAAGGCGTACGAGATCCACAGCCTCGGGTACCCCTCTGACATCCCGGCGGTGAGCCACGAAGATACGCCCGAGATCCTCTCGGGCACCTACGGCCTGGGATCGCGCGACTTCCGGCCTGAAGGGATCATCGGCGCCTACGAGTATGCGATGGGAAAGATTTCGCGCCAGGACGGCAAGACGATCGACGACGGCGCCACCTACTTCACGATCGGGATCGACCATCCGTACGCGGTAATTGCAGACCGTACCCCATCGCTGCTGCCCGAAGGGTCGATCGCGGTTCGCTTTCACTCCATCGGCGGCTGGGGGATGATCACCACGGGGAAGAACCTGGCCGAGGTGATCGGCGCCATCGGGGACGATCTCATCAAGCAGCACCATGAAATCGACGAGTTCGGCCGACCCAGAGAGGTCATCCATGTCTCCGCCAACCCGAAGTACGGTTCGGAGAAGAAGGGCGCCCCGACGCAGTACTTCCTCGTTGCAGCACCTGAGCGGATTCGGGTCAACTGCGACCTGCACCATGTCGATGTCGTGCTCTGCCCTGACCCGAAGATCTTCACACACTCGAACCCTTTGATGGGCCTCAACCCGGGTGGCACGTTCGTGTGGGAGTCCGAAGAAGATCCTCAGACTGTGTGGGAGCGGATTCCGCGGGAACATCGCCAGGAGATCATCGACAAGGGCATCCGGATCGTCACGCTCCCCGGATTCAAGATTGCACGAGAGGCGACAGACCGGCCAGAGCTCCAGCTCCGCATGCAGGGGAACGCTTTCCTTGGGGCGTTCTTCGGTGTCTCGGGCATGCTGGAGGAGTATGACGTCTCGACCGAGCGGTACCGCGAGATCGTCGAGGCTCAGTACAACAAGAAGTTCGGACGATTCGGCGACGCGGTCGTTGCCTCCAACATGGATGTCATGATCAAGGGCCGTGAACAGGTCACCGAGATACCTCACGGTTCGGTCGACGCCCCTGATCGTTCCAGCATGCGCCTCCCCGCCCTTGAGGCGTGTGGCACGTGCGCGGTCGATGTGCCCCTCCCTGAGCCTGCCGGGCAGCAGGAGGTGCGGATTCCGCTGACGATGCTCTCGACCTTCAACAAGGAGTACAAGGCGGGGCTCGGCTACGACCAGCCTGCAACTCCCCTTGCGTCGGTCTCGATGATGGCGGCAGGCACCGGGCGGGACGCTTCCAAGTACGTGTCGAGGCGGGAGACCCCTGTCTGGATCGCAGAGAACTGCACCGGATGCATGGATTGCATCATCGCGTGTCCCGACACCGCAATGCCGAACGTCGCCCAGGACATGGACGTCGTGCTTGAGACCGCAGCGAACGGATACATCCTCGATGAGATCGAGCGGGCCAAGATGCTCACAGAGCTGCCCGGGCTCGAAGAGCGTCTGCGCGCCACGATGCTCGCGGCTGCGAAAGCGAAGGAGCTCACACCGTTCAAGGACGTTCTCGGCGACGAGGTCGCCGCGCTCGACAGTGTCTCAGACACGGCGAAGGCCGAATTCATGGAGCTGTTTGATCGGGTGCCTTTTGCGTATACGAAGACGTCCCACCTCTTCCGCTCCCTTGAGCGCACGGAATCCGGGTCAGGCGGGCTGTTCTCGATAATGGTCTCTGACCTGTGCAAGGGGTGTGCCGAGTGCGTGCTCGAATGTCCGTACGAGGCGCTCGAAATGGAACAGGAGACACCCGAGATCAACGCCGACCACATGTCCGGTGTGAACTTCCTCGACCTCCTCCCTGACACGCCGGCCAAGTACCTCGGACGGTTCGACCCGGACGACCCGATCGAGTCTTCCGCCGCTCATCTCAAGAATCACCTGATGGTGCGCTCCAACTACGAAGCGCTCGTGAGCGGCGACGGCGCCTGCGCAGGTTGTGGCGAGAAAAGCGTTCTGCACGCAGTTGCTTCGCTCACTGAGGCGTACATGCGCCCGCTGTACCACGCCAAGGCTCACAGGCTCGAGCAGAAGGCGCTCGACATCGAGGAGCACGGTCTCAAGATGTTGGGTGAGGTCAAGGCGCTTGACGAAGCGGGATATGAGCGGCTCCGGATGTTGGTGTCCCACACGATCCTCGGCCTCGGAGGCGAAACGCTTGAAGACACGGAGGCGAGGATCGACGCATACGGGTACGTGACCGATCAGGACATTGTCGATGCGCTCGTCGTGACGATGCGCCAGGACGCGTTCAACCATCGCGATCTCCAGGCGCTCGATGGGACGATTCCGAACGGCATGTCCGTCATGGCGATGGGCGCTCACACCGGCTGCAACACCGTGTACGGATCGACTCCTCCGAACAACCCGCACCCCTATCCGTGGATGAACTCACTCTTCCAGGACGGCGCCACGGTGACGTGGCTGCTCGGTGAGAGTTTCATCCAGGATCACGCCCGTCGTTCGGTGATTCCTGAGCGCCTCGCAGATACGATGATGCTCGGCGTGGGCGTGACCGACGACGATTACTTCGAGATGACGCACATGACCGACGCGACCATGACGCCTCTTGAGATCAGGGAGCTGCCGAAGGCGTGGGCGATCGGCGGAGACGGCGGCATGGGCGATATCGGGTATCAGAACGTCTCGAAGGTCGTGCTCCAGAACCGTCCGAATGTGAAGCTCCTCATGCTCGACACCCAGGTGTATTCGAACACAGGCGGTCAGAATTCGGATTCGTCTCCAATGCCTGGCGGTGGCGACATGAACCAGTACGGTGCGGCCTCTGAAGGGAAGCTGACCGAGAAGAAAGGTGTTGCAGAGACATTCATCTCCGGGCACGGGTCGCCTTTCGTAGCGCAGGTGTCGCTTGCGAACGCCGCTCAGTTCTACAAGGCGATAGTCGACGCCCTCGACTATCGAGGTACGTCGTTCATCCAGAGTTACACGACGTGCCAGCCCGAGCATGGCGTCGCCGATGATGTCGCAACGGTCCAGGCCCGCCTTGTGCGGGACTCGAGGTCGATGCCTCAGTTCGTATTCAACCCTCAGAAGGGGGAGACGTACCAGGAGGCTCTCGACATCGCGGGGAACTCGAACCGCGACCGCGATTGGGCACAGGTCACCTCGAAGCTCACCAAGAGGACGTATGCATACACGGTGGCGCATTTCGCTGCGACCGAGGCGAGGTTCCGGCGGCATCTGCGGCCGATCAAGGACACCGAGGGACTCGTGTCCCTCGACGACATGTTGCTCCTGGTTCTCCAGGATGATGTTGTTCAGCGCAACGTGCTCGACCCGACGCACCGTTCTTACGTCCCCGAGTTCGGTGTGTACATCGAGGTGGAGGACACGAAGGGGAACGTCAAGGCGATGGAGATCTCTCGCCAACTCGTGCTCTTTGCGGTAGAGCGGCGCAAGTCGTGGCGGTTGTTGCAGTCCAAGGCAGGCGTAGAGAACATCGATTACATCGCCCAGAAAGAAGCCCTCGCTTCCTTTGATGACGACGCTGTCCCCATGGCTGACCGCTTCACCGAGATCCGCAAGCGCTTCGACAAAGCCGTCGCGGGGTAGCGTACTCTGTTGTCGGAGGGAGACTATGGGGCAGGTACAAGTCCGCTTGGATGTATACGGGCCGATCGCCACGATCACTCTTGCACGCCCGGAGAAGCGCAACGCCCTCAGCCTTGAACTGATGCGATCGGTGATCGGTACCTTGGAGCGTGTGCCGCCCGTTGTCGGTGTCGTGATCATGGCCGCGGAGGGCAAGGTGTTCTCAGCAGGCCACGACCTCTCAGAGATGATCGACCGGCCTGACGATTACTACGCCGAACTCTTCGACACCTGTGGCCAGATGATGAAGGCCGTGCGCGACCTGCCCCAACCGGTGATAGCGAAGGTGCAGGGCGCCGCCACCGCCGCCGGGTGCCAGCTCGTCGCGAGCTGCGACCTCGCCATTGCGGCCGACACCGCGTGGTTCGCTACCCCTGGGGTCAAAATCGGGCTGTTCTGCCACACGCCGATGGTGCCGGTGAGCCGTGCCGTCGGTCACAAGCGCGCAATGCAGATGCTGCTCACCGGTGAGCCGATAGACGCCGCTACCGCTGTTGAGTGGGGTCTCGTCAATGCGGCAGTTGCCCCTGAGGAACTGGATGCCGCCGTGATGGAGATGGCTGACAAGATCCTGGTCTACTCCAAGAGCACCATCGCCCTCGGTAAATCCACCTACTACGCCCAGGCCGAGCTGCCCGAGGACGCCGCGTACGAGATCGTGACGCCTGTCATGGCGTCCAATGCCGCGAGCGTCGACGCCCAGGAGGGCATGGGCGCGTTCCTCGACAAGCGCGACCCACAGTGGAGCGACCGATAGTCCTCACCTCCCGAATAGAGTGTGGCTAGCGCGCTTGACTTGACATGGCTAGGAAACTAGCCTTATGCTTGTGAAGAAGCGAGATCTCGTCAAGCAGCTCCAGACGATCGCAAAGACCGCTGGCGTCGAGCTGACCTTCGTGCGGGAGGGCGGCAATCACGAGATCTGGGCCCTGGCCGGTCAGCGGCTCGTGATCCCTCGCCACCGAGACATCAACGAACGTACTGCACACGGAATTATCAAGAAAGCAAAGGAGGTCACCGGCGATGGCAACTGAAACACTGGCTACAGGAAATAATGCGAAGGGTTATAGGGTCGAGGCTGTCCGTTCGGGCGCCTGGTGGGCGATCACGGTGCCTGCTCTCAGAGGCGTGTTCTCTCAGGCCAAGCGCCTCGATCAGGTGAAGGCGACTGCTCGGGAGGCGATCGCCATGATGTTGGACATCGACGAGTCCAATGTAGGTCCGATCGAGGTCGATGTCACTCCGCCTGCAGCGGCTGTCGACCTTCTTGAACGATTCCGTGAGTCCACGACCGTCGCGAGCGAAGCCACCAAGTCGGCTACAGAGGCACGGCGGGAAGCAGCCAAGATCTTGCGGGAGGCGGGTCTCGTGACCCGCGACGTTGGAACGCTGCTTGGTGTGTCTCACCAGCGGGTCAGTCAAATCCTCGCAGGCTGATGTGTGGCGCACTAGGACGCTACGTATCCGGTATTGGGACGAGAGCCTTGAGTGTCTCCCTCAGCCAGCCAACTCCGTTCGGCGATCGTCATGCTGACACGACACCGCAGTTTCGTGAAGGTTAGGAGGCGACCTTCTCGAAACTCGGTAATTTCGGAAGCATGCGGGCACCGACTACGTGCTCGGCGCAGTGCCGAGCTTCGAGGGCTGAACCTCCACAGAAGCAATCAGATCAGCCGATAGTGGCTGTTCGGGTCGGGAGATCTGCATCACCCACAAAGACAGCAGCGGCACGGAGCTCGAGGCACTCGCAGTCCGGTACATCGCAGAAGACGCACATCTGTCAGTACGAACGCATCCCATCGAATCACCGGTCAGCGATCTTCCAACGATCAGTGAAGGCTTTGGAGTCCTGGTGCGCATTGCGGGGAGGGTCTGCGCGCGGAGCGGGAGAGAGAAGCAGAAGAACCGTGCTTCCTCTCCCTCGGCCGAAGGACGAGGTAGGGGGCCACCCTGGGTGAGAGATCCTGTTTCTCACTGCGAAAATCACCCACACTCATGACAGGCGACGCGAACATCATACGGTATCGAAGCAACGCCATCCGTTCTGTGACGCCTCGTCGAAATTCGAAGTGCCTAGAACCTGTTTACCGAGGATCGTGTGTCGGCGCGGTAGGTCGCGTTGAGCGGTGGCGCCGGGTCGTAGCCCGTGGTGCTTGCTCCGGAACCTCCGCCGTCTCGGGTCT
>JASJYA010000017.1 GCA_030125685.1 Actinomycetota bacterium | reverse complement strand
GGAGCGTCCGGGTAGGAGCGGATACGTCGCGACCATCAGGGATCCTGCCATGTACAGCGGGAACTGGGGTCCGGGAACGTTGGTGACGGTCATGTTGACCGGGCGCGCACGGCCGGCGAGCCTCCCGAACGAGAAGTTCAGTACCGTTCGGAGCTGGACGAGCTCTCCACGGTGTCGCTTCGGTGATTTCGTACTCCGGGGTGAAATCCAGCAGAACGGCCATCAGGTCGACGCCTGCAATACCGTCGATCACGCAATGGTGGATTTTCGAGATGACCACGAACCCTCCGGCCTCCAGACCCTCAACGATGTAGAGCTCCCAGAGCGGCTTCGACCGATCGAGCTGCTAGGACATGAGTCTGCTCGTGAGATCCTTGAGCTGATCAGTCGAACCCGGGTGCGGAAGCGCTATATGCCTGAGGTGATAGTCGAGATGAAAGTGCTCGTCATCGACCCAGACTGGGTGGCCTTCCAGGGGGACTGTCGCGATGCGCTGTCGATACCGCGGGATCATGTCGAGGCGGGACAGAATGATGCTACGAACCGTCTCAATGTCCACAACAACTCCCTCCCCAGGATATCCGATCACAGCCAGACTATCGGAAACGATTCACTTTGCGGTTGCACGTGTTACGTACCACTACGTCATACCTTCTGGCCCTTCACCACGCGATGCTGAAATCCGAAGGCTGCTTTCGTTAGATAACAGAGATCACCAGTGGAAGGGAGACGATCTATAGCAGAGTCCCGATCAACACCACCGAAGTCACGAAGTCAGGCTCCATGTCATGTTCCAATGCAATGAGCGACGTAAAGACAGCGGCAGGCATCGTCATCTGCAGGATGAGCACCTGACCGGCGAGAACGGCGAGGGCTTCCGGCTTCACGCCGATCGTCTTGGCGACCACGAACCCAACTGCGACGATCAGAAAGACCGGAGCCAGAATATCGACGAGAATCGAGAGCACCGCTGATCCCTACCCCGACACGTCGAGATTCGTGCGTCGCCAGTCGAGCGCGATCACAAGGGCTCTCCGTTGATGTCCATGGCGGCCCCCTTGTCCGGGGAGCCGAGTGCAGCCAGACTCTCGGATAAGTCGTCCGGAAGGGGGGAGAGGAAATCGAGGTGCTCGCCCGTCACCGGATGTCCGAATGCGAGCTGGCGCGCGTGCAACCAGGGCCTCCCAGGATCCCCTGGGACACTCTGCTTTCCATACATCCGATCTCCAACGACCGGATGGTCGATCGAGCGCATGTGAACGCGGATCTGGTGTGTGCGGCCGGTTTCGAGCGATATCGACAGGAGTGTGGCGTTCCCTCTCTTCCACTGCGCGAGCCTTCGATAGTGCGTGCGCGCCGAGCGGCCGGACTTGTCGAGGTGCATGTGTGTGGGGTTCGCCGGGTCACGACCGATGGGTGCATCGATCGTTCCGATCGTGTTTGTGAACAAATCTCGAACGACACTGAGATAGCGACGCGATACGTTGCGCGCCTTCATCATCGAGATGAGGGCGTCATAGGACGGCTGGGTTCGAGCCACAACCAGCAAGCCGGAGGTGTCCCTGTCGAGCCGATGGACGATCCCCCACCGATCTCTCTGCCCGACCCCGACAATCTCGGGATATCGAGCCAGCAATCCATTGACGAGCGTGCCGCGTCCTAGCCCGGATCCCGGATGGACGACGACCCCGGCAGGCTTATCGACGATCACCAGCGATTCGTCTTCGTACACGACACCAAACGGCACATCTGGCTCGGGAGCAAGGTCAGGCGCCGGTTCAGGCGTTACCGCGCTGATGACCGTCCCGGCACGCATTTTCTGCGTCGGTTTGAGGCTGACACCTTGCACGGTCGCATCGCCGCGATCGATGATCTCCCTTGCGACCGAGCGCGGCACGGAGAGAACCACAGCGAGAACCTTGTCCGCCCGTGCCCCTTCGAGGTCATCGGGAACAACGGCTTGAACAGTCGTCATGCACGCTTCCAGAACGCCGCGATGATCAGCAGAACAACGCCGACGTTGACCGCTATGTCAGCCACATTGAAGGTCGCGAAGAATGAGAAGTCGATGAAGTCGACCACAGCGCCATCGAGAATCCCCGATCCTCGGCTCACGCGGTCGATGAGATTCCCGACAGCGCCCCCGAGAATGAGGCCGAGCGCCGCAGCCTCGATCCGGCGACCCACATCTCCGAGTATGTACACGACGAACCCCACGACTCCGAAGGCTACGACAGCGATGATCTGCCCGCTGCCTGCAAAGAGCGAGAAGGACGCTCCCGTATTGAAGGTGAGTTTGAACTGGAGGATCCGATCGGCGACGATGATCGGGCTGTCAGCGAGCGCTCCTACGGCCCACCACTTCGTGGCCTGATCCAGGGCCACGACACCTGCCGCGAGAGCAACGCCGAAGGCTCGAAGGCTCAAATCCTTCCGGCTGCTTCCACCGTCGTCGTCGCGTACGGCAGAGCTTCCAGTCTCTCCACCGGGATCGCTTCTCCTGTCACTTCGCATATTCCGTATAGGCCTTTCTCCATGCGGTCCTCGGCACGCAGAACCTGTGCGAGCAGGACGCGCGCATTCTGAACGGTTGCGAGGTCCATCCCGATCTCAACATTGATGGCGCCGCCGTCAACATTGTCCGGGTCAGCGTTTCTGTCAGCAGAACCCTCAGCAATCATGCTCTCTTCACGTTCTCGTTCGTGGCCGTCAATGATGCTTTCCAGCCGTTCACGTTCGGCCTGAAGATTTCGGCTGAGTTTCTTTAGCGTCGATGCAGCTAATTTCCTGGTCATGCATCCTCCTCAGTCGAGAAAATGTAGCAGCGTCCGGTTGTTGTTCGCAGATTCCCGACCGGTCACTACCATCGCCTCTCGCTGTGAATAATCCATCCACATTCCCAAGAGTCGGCCCAGCAGTCGACTTTCCTGCGCTCGATGCGAGGATTCTCAAGTTTTGGGACACCATCGACGCGTTCGCCCGTTCGGTTGAGCTCCGCGCGCCGGAGACGGAGTACACATTTTACGACGGACCTCCTTTCGCCACAGGCTCTCCCCACTACGGCAATCTTCTCCAGGGCGTCGTCAAAGACATCGTGCCGAGGTACTGGACCATGCGAGGCCACAGGGTTGAACGGCGCTTCGGATGGGATACCCACGGTCTCCCCGTCGAGATGGAAGTGGAGAAAGAACTCGGTGTATCCGGGCCGCGCGAAATCCAGGAGCTCGGGGTTGACGTCTTCAACGAGGCCTGTCGGACAAAGGTGAACAACATCACCGGCGATTGGTATGAGATCACCAGACGCCTCGGACGCTGGGTCGACTTCGACGACGACTACAAGACAATGGACGTCGACTTCATGGAGAGCGTGTGGTGGGTCTTCGGACAACTGTGGCAGAAAGGACTCATCTACCAGGACTTCAAGGTGCTCCCCTACTCCTTCGGCGCCACGACGCCTCTCTCGAATTTCGAAGCCAACCTTGACTATCGCGACGTAGACGATCCCTCGATCACAGTCGCCGTCACCGTGATCGCCGATTCTGGCGCCGTCTCCAAAGGCGACCACCTCGTCGTGTGGACAACCACACCGTGGACCCTTCCGGGGAACATCGCGATCGCCGTCGGCAACGATATCGAATACTCGAAAGTTCGCCCAGCGGGCTCCCGCGAGGTCTACTGGGTGGCGACCGAGAGGGCGTCTGCCGTGTTCGGAGAAGACCGTGAGATCCTCGCGACAGCGCAAGGATCCGACCTTGTAGGAGTGAGCTACGAGCCGCCTTTCGATTACTTCGATGACCTGCGCTCCGACGGCGCTTTCGTCGTCATCCCGTCCGATCATGTCACTGTCTCCGAGGGGACAGGACTCGTCCACATGGCGCCTGCGTACGGCGAGGAGGACTTGCGCGCAATGCAGACGCAGGGGATCGCTGCAATCGTTGACCCGATTGACGCGGAGGCGAAGTTCACCCGAGAGGTGCCTGAAGTCGCGGGCATGAACGTCAAGGATGCCGATCGTGTGCTCATGGATCTACTCGAAGCGTCAGGCAAGCTTCTCGATCGATCGACGATTCGCCACTCGTACCCGTTCTGCTGGCGCACGGGAACCCCACTCATCTACAAGGCGATCCCGACGTGGTTCGTCGCCGTCGAGACGTTCCGAGACCGCATGGTCGAGGTCAACGCCGGCATCAGGTGGGTCCCCGAGGCGATCGGAAAGAACCGGTTCGGGAACTGGCTCGCGGACGCCAGGGACTGGGCGATCAGCCGGAACCGATACTGGGGTTCCTGCATCCCCGTGTGGGAGTGCGATGCATGCGGCGACCAGGTTGCAGTGTCGTCACGCCAGGATCTCTTCGACCGCTCCGGCGTCATGCTTGACGACCTGCACAAGCACTTCGTCGATCCCGTGACCTGGGCGTGTGGCGAGTGCGCCGGAATCATGCGGAGAGTGCCCGAGGTGCTCGATTGCTGGTTCGAGAGTGGCGCCATGCCATTTGCACAAATCCACTACCCGTTCGAAAACGAGGATCGGTTCGAGCAACGGTTCCCCGCGGACTTCATTGCCGAGGGACTCGACCAGACCCGCGGCTGGTTTTACACGCTTCTGATCCTGTCGACGGCGATCCGCGATCAGGCGCCGTTCGAGAACTGCATCGTCACCGGCATGGTGCTCGCAGAGGACGGGAGGAGGATGTCGAAGTCGCTGAAGAACTATCCGGACCCGATCCATGTCCTCGACGACTACGGCGCTGACGCACTTCGCGCCTATCTCATCAACTCGCCGCTCGTCAAGGCCGAGCCGCTCCGCTTCTCGGAGTCGGGCGTCCGCGAGAGTGTCAGAACAGTGCTGCTCCCCCTGTGGAACTCGTACTCCTTCTTCACGACCTACGCCGAAGCTGACGGGATCACAGCGGAAGATCTCCGATCGGCGCCCCCGCTCACCGAACGTCCTGAGATTGACCGCTGGATCGTCTCCGTGCTCCAGAGCCTGATCCAAGATGTGAACCGTGAGATGGAGACGTATCGGCTGTTCGCTGTTGTGCCTCCGATCATCGGCTTCATCGGTGACCTCACGAACTGGTACATCAGAAGGTCGAGGCGGAGATTCTGGGCACACCGAGGGGCAAATGATAACGCCGACAAGATGGCGGCATTCGCGACGCTTTACGAGGTGTTGTCGATGTTCAGCCGCGTCGCGGCGCCGATCCTGCCATTCATCACCGAGGAGATCTACCAGGGCCTTGTCCGCCGGATCGACCCGAACGCTCCCGAGAGTGTCCACCACACCGACTATCCGGAGGCTGACGCCGCAGCGATCGATACGAGCCTTGAACGGTCTATGGCCACGACCCGGACAGTCGTGAATCTCGGTCGCGGGCTGCGAAAAGCCAACGATCTCCGCGTCCGGCAGCCCCTAGCGTCGGTCACCGTCGTCACACGGTCTCCCGAGGAACAGGATGCTGTACGAAGCCACGCGGATCTCATCGTCGAGGAGTTGAATGTCGCCCGCGTCGAGATTCACGATGACGAGGCCGGCCTCATCGACCTCAGCGCAAAGGCGAACTTCAAGGAGCTCGGACCGCGATACGGCAGAGAGATGAAACGTGTCGCGTCGATCATCGCAGCGCTCCACCACGACACCATCGCTGCTCTCCTCGATGGTGACACCATCGAGTTCGAAGCTCTCTCGCTCACACGGGCTGACATCGTCGTGACACGGACACCACGCGCAGGAACAGTCGTCGCTACGGAGGGTTCGATCTCTGTGGCATTCGACACCGAGATCACCGATGACCTGCGCATCGAAGGGTTGGCGCGAGAGATCATCAGCCGAATCCAGGGTGTGAGAAAGGCTCTCGATCTGGAGGTGACCGAACGAATCATCGTCGAGTGGTCGAGCGGCGATTCGAAAGTCACGAACGCCTTCGAGCAGCACTCCCGCCTGATCGCGGATGAGGTGCTAGCAGTTTCGATCGAACAGCGAGAGAGCGCTCAGGGCGAACGGTTCGACCTCGGAGAAGCGACCGTGACGCTGAGCGTCAAGAGAGCAGAACACGGGCGTAGTACGTAGTGGGGAAGGCTCCCTCACATTCGTGGTTCTTCGCTCTTCAGAGCAGGCGCGCGATGATTTGGAGTCCGATGATCAGGATCAGCGGCGAAAGATCGAGCGCTGCGCCTCCGATCCTTACCGGGGGGATCACGGCGCGGATCGGCCGAAGCAACGGCTCGATGATCTTTGAGAGCGCGTCATAGACCTTGCGCACAGGGTGATCCCAGCCGACGCGCCCGAACACCACCACATACGATAAGACTATCCACAGGAGCATCCCGAGAGCGAGCCATTGGATGAGGAGCCGAATCAGTCCCACGTCAACTCGGTGCGTCGAAAAGCCCGAGCTTCACGAGGCGTTCTTGCTCGACGTCGCCAACGACCACACCCGTCGGAGTCACGAGGATGACACCCTGAGATATCTTGACCATCTTTCCGTCGAGCGCATAGGTGAGGCCCGACGCAAAATCGACGATTCTCCGGACCATCTCCGGTTCGGTGCTGCGAAGGTCGAGAACGACGCTACGACCCATCTGGATGGAGTCAGCGAGAATTTGTGCATCTGAGAAGTTCTTCGCCACGATGATGTGGGCCTCAGGCTCGATCCTGTGGGAAGGCAGCGGGGTTGGAGTGCCGGGTACGCCACCCGGATGAATGTACACGCCTGCTTCCGCATAGCGACGATCGCCTGACATTCGCTGGCGCGTTGCGGCGGGCGGCTCAACACGACGCCCTGCCACGCCGGTTCCAGGTTTTGCAACCGATGCGAGGCCTTGAACATCTCCGGGCGCAGCCTGTCCTTTCGGCGGGAGTGTCCCTGACGTATCGGGTGGAACCGGCCTGACTGCACCTCCGGGTGAGTCGACGGTCGGAGGCCCCTCCTCCCCCTCGTCCACCAATCCGAGGTAGAAGAGAGTCTTGTTCCACAATGTTGACATATTTCTTCCTGATTGTGTTCAGCGGTCTGTCGGCTCAAAGATAGCCCGTCCAACGCGCACCATGGTAGACCCTTCCTCGATCGCGATCTGGAAGTCGCTCGACATACCCATTGAACAATGCTCCATATTGTCATACTCGTCGCGGTATCGTTCGTAGATCTTCCGGAGCGCTGCAAAATAGGGCCTGGTCTCCTCGGGATCCTGCGCCTGGGGCGGTATGGCCATGACGCCGCGCACGTCCACACCGATTGCAAGCAGTGTCTCAACCACGGCGCCGGCGCTTTCTGGATCGAAACCGGACTTCTGCGGCTCGTTCCCAAGGTTGAACTGCACCAGAGCAGGCTTGTCACCGGCAGCGACCCAACTTCGGGCAAGCGACAAGCGGTCCATAGAGTGCAGCAGGGTCACGTGCTCCTCTACCCACCGAACCTTCCGCCGCTGGAGTGGACCGACAAAGTGCCACTCAATCCGGGACGGGAATCCCCTCTCGATACGCTCGGCAAGGCCTTGCTGTCGGTTCTCACCGAAGACCGTGTGGCCCGTGGATGCAATCGCCTCGACATGGTCGTGAGAGCGGCCTTTCGACACCACGACAAGCGTAATCGAGCTTGACGGCACGCCTGCCACACTCGCGGACTCGTCGATGTCCGCTCTCACGCGGGCTAATCCTGAGATATCCATGCGACCGTGACCTGACGCTTGCCTGTGCCGTTCCGACGATACGAGAAGAACCTATTGTCGTGCATTGTGCACGACTCCACACCCGAGATCTCGATGCCCGGAAGTCGGGAATGAACCGCGCCGGATAGATCGGCGCTGAGCCTGCCCGTCGTCGTCGTGCCGCCGTGACCCCCGATGGCGTCGACAACACTCGGCGCCACCGCGTAACAGCATGGGCCGATGTGTGGGCCTAGGACGGCGGAGCGAACAACGTCTCCTGTCTCACTCACGGCTCGCACGGCAGCCTCCACGACACCCGAAGCAATGCCGCGCCATCCTGCATGAGCGACCGCGATCGTGAAATCTCCTCGGAGCACGACAGGGACACAATCCGCCGTTGCAATCGCGATGGGGAGGTCTACCGCCGAAGATGCAATGCCGTCGGCTTCGCCAAGGCGTCCGGGATCAGTCGCCACGAGAATGTCGGCGCCATGCACCTGATCGATGGTCGCCCAGACCGCTGCGATCCCGAGGCCTTCCGACATGGTTCGACGAACAGTTTCGTCGTATCTCGGGTCGCCGTCTGAGGCTTCCCCGAACGCGACCCCGGGGAATCCCCGAGGGAGGATCATCCTTGGACGAAGCCGGGAATATCCATCTCGTCTGTGCCTTCCCGACCGTCTTCAGCTTGGCCTCTGAGAATCCCCGGGCGATCGGTTCGCGTCTGCTGGGTTGAGAACGAGCCTCGACGGTCGCGGTCAAATCCCGCGGCGATCACGGTTACTCGCATCTCGTCGCCGAGCGTATCATCGATGACGGCGCCGAAGATGATGTTCGCATCAGCGTCAGAATGGTCTGAGATCAGCGATGCTGCGATGTTCACCTCGTGGAGCGTCATGTCGCTCGGCCCGGCGATCGAGAGCAGGACGCCACGGGCGCCCTCCATCGACGTCTCCAGCAGCGGACTCGAGATCGCCTTCTCCGCAGCCTGCTGAGCTCGGCTGTCGCCGGTCGACCTGCCAATGCCCATCACGGCGGAGCCCGCGTCAGCCATCACAGCCTTGACGTCGGCGAAGTCAACGTTGATGAGACCGGGAGTCGTGATGAGCTCCGTGATGCCTCTGACACCGGAGGTGAGCACTTCGTCCGCCATCGAGAAGGCGTCGGACATGGGTGTTGACGGTTCCGCGATCTCGAGCAAGCGCTCGTTCGGGATGATGATGAGCGTGTCGACTGCGCCCTTGAGCGCTTGGATACCCTGTTCCGCCTGGACGCTGCGGCGCCGTCCTTCGAAGCCGAACGGCCTCGTGACAACTCCGACGGTTAGAGCGCCGGCTGCGCGCGCTACCTCGGCGACGACGGGCGCCGCGCCTGTCCCTGTTCCGCCTCCTTCGCCTGCGGTGATGAACACCATATCCGCTCCCGCGAGCGCGTCCTCGAGATCATCGCGATGGTCTTCGGCAGCCTGCCTGCCTACCTCAGGGTTTGCGCCCGCTCCAAGCCCGTGAGTCGAATCTCGACCGATATCGAGCTTCACGTCGGCGTCGGACATGAGGAGCGCCTGGGCGTCGGTGTTGACGGCGATAAACTCGACCCCCCCGACCCCCTGCTCGATCATGCGATTGACCGCGTTCACACCACCGCCGCCGACACCGATCACTTTGATCACAGCGAGGTATGTGGTTGGTGGTTTGTTCGTTTCCGTGGTCATTGGCTCTCCCTCCCCAGGAAGGTATCAGTGAACCTTAGTCCGTAGGTTGAACCTCATGCGAACCTATGTTCAGCCTTCTGGTTCAACCTCTGGTTCAGGTCCAGAGTTGGAGACGGCGGGTCGCCTCGGAGCAATAAGATTGATCGCCGCGCCGGGATCCAAGCCGGTTGCAAGCAACGCTTCGAGCACGGTCGCCTTCTCCTCCATATCGATCGGGCGGCCGAGGCGGACGGAGTGGCCCGCCACCACGGCATGGAGCCCGTTCTCAACGCTAGTGAGTATCGCAACGGCGCGGTTCGGGGGTGTCAGGGTGTCTATGAAGGCGATCGCGCCGAGGATCAGCGGGTCAACAATCGTGTCCCCCGGTGCGAACTCGCCCTGGTTGATGGCAATCGCGGGGCCACCTGCGCCTGGATCTTCTGTCAGTTCGATCACGCCGCCATCCCTCGCGACAAGAACCCAGCCGTCTTCGGAGAGAACCGGAGCGACCGGCACACGTTCGATAACCTCGACGTAGATCGACCCGGGCCACACTACCTCGACCTGCACAGACGCAACCCACGGATCCGTAAGCACCGCGGCGGCGATCGACTCTCGATCGACCTCAATCGTCGGAGTTCCGATGTCCATCCCGAGCGATCGGATCGCAGCCCTCGGATCCGACTGCTCCGCGCCGACAACGCTCACCTGTCGTATCGACAGCAGAGGTGATCGAATGAGCCACAGAGTCCCGAAGATCACCGCGAGGACTGCTATGACGCCGAGAAGTCGCTTCAAACGTCGCCTCGCCCTCTCCTCCGAGACGCTCTTTCGGCGTTCAGCAACGCGAGGCTCCATTGCGGTCACGACACAGGCTCGCGTGGTTCGAATCGCCCGATGAACCGAATCTCCGGCTCGAGGACGATCCCCGTCATCTCAGTCACCCTGTCTCGTATCTCGTGCACGAACGTGAAGATATCGTCGGCCGTCGCATCGGGAGTGGCAACCATGAAATTGGCGTGGATGTGTGACACGCAAACCGGCCCGATCGAAGTACCTTTCAGGCCGCATCGGTCGATGATTTCGCCGGCCGCTTCACCTGGAGGATTCTTGAAGACGCTCCCCGCGTTGAGAGTGCCTCCGGGTTGATGCTCTCTCCGCCAACGCGTAATCGCCCTGAGGTTGGAAGCGAGTTCGGATGGATCTCCCGGCGAGGTGGTAAACGTCCCTTGCACAACGACCTCTGCATCCGTGAGATTTGAGGAGCGATACGCGAGATCGAGTGATGTGACATCTCGCCTCGTCAAGGATCCTGAGCTGAGATCAACGATGACAGCGTGGGTCAGCACGGCTGCGGTGTCCGATCCGTGCCCACCTGCATTCATCCGAATGGCGCCCCCGACAGTGCCGGGTATTCCCACATAGAACTCGAGACCGGCCAGTCCGGCTGCGGCCGCTGCCCGAGCGAGCATGGGAAGCGGGGTCGCGGCGCCTGCGACAATTTCGCCGCTCTCCGCGACGTCGATGGCACTGAAAGCGCCCGCGAGCCTGAGTACGAGCCCATCGACGCCCCTGTCAGAGATCACCACGTTGCTACCCCGCCCGAGTACGACGATGGGTGTGTTCGGCGGCGCGATCGCGAGGATCGACCTCAGCTCCTCGAGGTCTTCGGGTTCCGCAAACCATTGTGCCGCTCCCCCGACCTTGTACGTCGTCATGCCGGCGAGGGGAACGTCCCTCCGAACTGAGGCGTGGTCGATCACAAGCGGGACTCGAGCGCCAGAGCGATCGGGCTCGCGATCGCGGTGACGTCCCCGGCCCCGAGAAGGAGAATCGTGTCGCCGGGCTCTGCGAGGTCTGCGACCACCGTCGGCACATCTAGGACGTTGGGAACATAGGTCGTAGCGCCCCCGGCTGCTTCCGAGGCGTCGGCGACGATGCGCCCCGAGACACCGATGATCGGCCGCTCGCCCGCTCCGTACACGTCGGTCACGACGGCGTGATCGGCCATTGCGAGCGGACCGCCGAAAAGAGGCCCGAGCTCGGCCGTTCGGGTATATCGGTGCGGCTGGAATACAACGATGACACTCCCGGCAGTACCGAGCGCCGCAGCTTGTATGTTGGCCGCAACCTCGGTGGGGTGATGCGCGTAGTCATCAACGATCGTCACGCCGCGAACTCTGCCTCGCACCTCGTATCTCCTTCGAACTCCTGAGAAACTCGCCAACGCGTCAGCGGCGCCCTCGATGTCGTATCCGAGCTCCGCGATGAACGCGAGCACGCCCGCGGCATTCGACGCCAGATGGATGCCGGGCTTCGGGAGAGATACGTCGACCTCTCCCCCCGGTCCCGACAGGACGAAGATCTGACCACCCTCGACATGTGAGTGATCGTGGAGCCGCCACGTTGCATCAGGGGAGAAGCCGTAGGTGGTGATCGCCTCTCGTTGGTGGAGCCTACGAATCCCTGCATCGTCGATACATCCGAGACGCGGTCCGTCAGTTCCGCCGACCACCTGAGCGAAAGCGTCCTCGAGCGATGAGACGGTGCCGTAGTGGTCGAGGTGATCCGCCTCGATGTTCGTAACGAGGATGCCCTTGAGGTTGAGGTGGCGGAATGTTCCGAACGCTTCGTCAGCCTCAAGGACGAATAGGTCATCTGTTCCAAGATGGGCGCCTGTGTTGAGACCGATCATCTCGCCGCCGACGAGGAAGCTCGGATCTCCGCCGATACCCCTGAGAGCGGTGACAGCAAGGGCCGTCGACGTCGTCTTCCCGTGCGTGCCTGCGAAACCGATCGTTGGACGCGTTGCGGTGAGCGCCGCGAGGAGTTGCGGTCGCTCCCACACGGTGACACCTGCTTCTCGCGCCGCCCTGATCTCAGGGTCACTGGCCGGAACGGCTGAGGAGGCGACCACGAGATCGACGCCTCCGAGATCGTCCGGCCTGTGACCGATCCAGGTGGTCACTCCTACGTCCCCAAGTGCGTCGAGCATGCGGCCGGGTTTGACGTCTGAGCCAGACACGGTGTGACCGAGTTGACTCAACAGCTTCGCAAGACCTGACATGCCTGCGCCGCCTGCGCCTATGACATGCACCCGATCAGGGATCTCAACTCGGTCGGTCATCGGCTACCTCTAGCACGTGCTTCGCGATCGTCCGGGCGACGCCGCTCGGCCTTGCTTCCGCTAGCGCGTCTGTCATTGTCTTGCGTCTGACAGCGTCGTGGAGCAGGCTGCGCGTCGTAGCAACGATGTCGTGCCTGCTGTCCTGGTTGATCACGATCACTCCACCGCCGGCCGCAAGGTCATCAGCGTTGGCGCCCTGGTATCGTCTACCGGCGGGAAGCGGGACGAGGATCGCGGGTGTCGCCGTCGCTTGGAGTTCCGAGACAGTCATTGCGCCTGAGCGAGAGAGCACGAGATCACTCGCCGCGTAGAGATACTCCATCTCCGACTCGAAAGCAACGACCGTCCATCGATCGGTTTCTGTGGCCCTGGCGCTGAAATCCTGAAAGTGCGGCTCGCCCGTTATCTGCAACACGTGGTACTGGCGTCCATGGCCGGTCGCGATCTCAGCAGCGATGTCGTTCAACGCTGCTGCGCCGAGACTGCCTCCGAACACGCCGAGCACGGTTGCGTCTGGATCGATGCCGTAGCGCGCACGCGCGACAGGCTTGAGGAGATCTCTGTCGAAGTGCTCAAACGCGGAGCGAAGCGGGTTTCCTACGACCTCTGCCCGCTTCAGTCTCGCTCTTGCAGGCTCGAAGGCCACGTATATGGAGTGAGTGAAGGGTGCAAGCATCCGGTTCGCGACGCCGGGTACGGCATTCGCCTCATGGATGATGAGAGGGATCTTCGTTCTCCGAGCCGCTAGACCCGCGGGGCCCGAGATGTATCCTCCGAACACGACCATCGCGCGAATCCCCTCGGCCCTTATCTCGTCAGCAATGACTCTGGTCGCCTTGTAGACCTTGAGCGGCAGCGTCAGGTTGTCTGTCGATAAGGAGCGTCTGAAGCCGTGCATGTCGACCTGTACAAACCGGTACCCGGCCGCGGGAACAGATCGCATCTCCATTCGATCTCCACCAAAAAATATGATGTCACCCTGCTCGATGCCGAGATCGACCAGTGCGTCGCCGACGGCGAGCCCAGGGTAGACATGCCCGCCGGATCCAGCGGCCGCTATGCCTATCTTCACGAGCGATTCTCGGCTCGGGGCGCTCGATCAGAAGCCCTCGATATGTTCACGAGCACCCCGACTGCGGCGAGGCCGGCGAGCATCGCGTTTCCACCGGCGGAGATGAACGGCAACGGGACTCCTGTGATCGGAAGTACCGCTACGACTCCCCCGATGTTGATGAGCGCCTGGATCGAGAGCCACGCGACGATGCCGATTGCGAGCAGCCTTCCGTACATGTCCGGCGCTCGATACGCAATCGAAACACCGACCACGGCGATGAGGGCGAACAACAGGACCACGCTGATCGCTCCAGCGAAGCCCGTCTCCTCACCGATGATCGCGAAGATGAAATCCGTGTGCGCGTTCGGAAGCCAGGACCACCGCGCCCTACTCTGCCCTAACCCGACTCCGAACATTCCCCCGGTGCCGAGCGCGACCATGCTCTGCACTGCTTGCAATCCGGAACCAAGGGCGTTGTCGAAGGGAGCGAGAAAGCCGCGTAGACGCTCCTCGCGGTAGTCGGCGGACACTGCAAGTACCGTCATCGTCATCGCGCCGAGACCGGCCAGAGCGAGGACGAACCGCAGCGGGACTCGCGACGCCGCGAGCATCACGAACGCTGGAATTACGATGAGCAGGATGCCTCCGAAGTCAGGCTGTGCAAGAAGCAGAAGGCTCACTGTGCCGAGAATCGCCACCACGGGCACCACGAAATGCCGGATGTCCCGCAGGAGAGCGCCCTTCTTTGTCAACACTGCCGCGAGCAGAGACAGAGTCGCAAACTTGGCAAACTCGGCAAACTGGATGGTGATCGGGTTTGTGGCCGGCCCGAGCACGATCCAGCGCGTCGCTCCACCTCTGGTGTCCCCGATGACCAGTGTGACGACAAGGCCGACAATCACCAGCGTGTAGATCGGGAGGGCGAACTTTCGCCACATCTGATACGGGACGAATGACGTGATGACAAGAGCGGCCAGCCCGAGACCGACCCACATCACCTGCTTCGTGAATAGGTCGAACTGGGCGTCGGTCGACTGAATCGAAATCACGGACGACGCACTCAGCATCGCTCCGAGTCCGATCGTGAGCAGCATCGCGACGATAACCAGGAGGAACACGGAGCGCCTCGAACCCGCTGACCGGTTCGCCGCTCTCGTCCCGACACCGTGTAGTCTCTTGGGTTTCACGATCATCTCAGTCACAGTCGGGCCTCCGCTGTGTTCGTGACGAGACTCTGGAACACGTCACCGCGTTCAGCGTAGGACGAAAATTCGTCGAAACTCGCACATCCGGGGGCCAACAGGACGGTGTCCCCCTCCCTCGCGATGCTGCGAGCAGTGGCTACGGCCTCGTCAAGCGTTCGAACAACCGTCGAAGGCAACCTGGAATCCTCAGCGATCTCGGCGCCGGACTCCCCGAAGGCGACGAGAGCGGTCACCCCGTCGAGCATACCAATCGTTGACAGATCGAGACCCTTGTTCCGGCCTCCCGCAAGCAGGATGACCGGAGCATATGCGTGCACAGCAGCCTCCGTGGCGTGAGGATTCGTCGCCTTCGAGTCGTCGATCCACAGGATCCCGTCCGTGGTATCGATGACCTGTCTCCTGTGGGATCCGGGGGTAAACCCACCGATCGTGGTGAGAACGCCTTCACGGGTCGCGCCCGCTGTGCGTGCAAGCGTCCCAGCTACTGCAAGATTGAACAGGTACGAGGGGTCTCGAGTCGTGGCTTCGAACTCATCTCCGTTGATCACGATGCGGCCGTCTTCGACCCCGCTTCCTCCCTCGGGAACTCGAAACGCCGAGCATGGCAGGAGTCTGCATCCCGCTGTCTCGACGGCCGCGACGACAACCGGGTCGTCGATGTTGTACACGAGAACCGCATCAGGCGCCATCTCAGCGAACATCTTTGCCTTCGCATCGACGTACGCCTCGAAGGTTCCGTGCCAGTCAAGGTGGTCGGGCGCCATGTTCAGCCACCCGGCGGCCTGGGGCGTAGACCGTCCAAAGAATCGTAGCTGATAGGACGAAAGTTCAAGCACCAATATGTCCAGGTCGGTGTCTGCCAACCCTGATACGGCGGTGCCGACGTTTCCCGCCGCGAGCGCGTTGACACCCGATGCGACGAGCATCTGTGTCGTGGCCTCGGTGACTGTCGTCTTGCCGTTTGTGCCCGTGATACCGATGAAAGGCGTTTCGATGTGCTCGAGGCCGAACGCAGCCTCCGTGATGACGTCGATACCGGCGGCGAGCGCGTCGCTGATCGGGGGCACGAGCTCAGAGAACCACGGAGATGTCACGACCCTGTCGACTCCGAAGAGATACTCGGATCTCCACTCTCGCGGCAACACCGTCACTTCGGCCTCGAGGTCCTGTGGAGGATCCGGAAACTCCGAGTCGTACAGCACCACTTCTGCGCCATCGCTCAGACTGAGGCGTGCAGCATCGAGCAGCCCGCTCAGGTTCGTTCCCAGGATGAGGTATTTCATGGCACGATCGAACCCGGTCCTGCAACCCAGTCCGCGTAGAACAACCCGACGCCCATGGCGACCATGATTCCTGACAGGATCCAAAATCGGATGATCACGGTCGTCTCCGGCCATCCCTTCAACTCGAAGTGGTGGTGGATCGGCGCCATCAGGAAGACACGTCTTCCAAAGCCCCGGAACGAGATGATCTGGGCTATCACCGAGAGTGTCTCGACAACGTAGAGCCCGCCGATGATCAACAGCAGCATCTGAGTGTTCGTAAGGAGGGCAAGGGCGGCCAACGCCCCACCGAGTGCATGGGATCCGGTGTCTCCCATGATGATCTTGGCTGGCGCAGCGTTCCACCACAGAAACGCGAGCGCGGCGCCGAGAACGGCGGCAGCGAAGATCGCTAGGTCGAGCGACCCGTCGACCTGGTAGAAACTCGGGTTGCGCGACTGCCAGAAGGCGATCAGCACGTAAGCGCCGAACGCGAGAGCGCTCGAACCGGCCACAAGGCCGTCAAGGCCGTCGGTGAGGTTCACGGCGTTCGCTGTCGCGGTGAGCATCAATAACACCAGCACGAAGAACAGGACCGGTCCGAGATCGATGCCGAGTGGTCTCGTAAAGGAGAGGTCTGTGCTCACTCCGGCTGCCGTCGCACCCCACGCGAACACGCCGGCGATGATGAGCTGGCCTCCGAACTTCCACCGCTTCGAGAGACCCTCATTGCGTTTCCGTGCGTACTTGGTGTAATCGTCCGCAAATCCGATTATCGCCATCCCGATGAGGGCGAAGAGTCCGAGCAGCGCCTTGTCACTCATCTCCTGGCTGACAAAACCGAAACCCGAACCAAAGGTGAACACCTTGAAATGAGCGAGCAGGTAGCCGATCACCGCGCCGGAGACGATGATGACGCCGCCCATCGTGGGGACGCCCTGCTTGTGCATGTGCCCCTCGACCTCTGACTGGATGAACTGTCCAATGTTTCGTCTACGGAGAATTCTGATGGCGATCGGTGTGACGAAGATCACGAGCACGAACGCAAAAGCCGATGAGAGAAGCAGGGAGATCACGACGCGGCATCCTCGATGAGATGCTGCGCAAGGCGCTCGAGACCAACCGAACGTGAAGCCTTCACAAGCACGATGTCTCCCGTTTCGATGATTCTGTCGAGCGTATCGAGGGCAGCCTCGATATCCGCGACTTTGCGAACGGACCCCGGAAAGCCGAGGGCGTATCCGTGGTCGACGCCTACAACGACCAACTCGCTGAACCCGAGTTCTCCGGCGAGCCTGCCCATCCTGGCGTGTTCCTGCTCGCAAACATGGCCGAGTTCCGCCATGAGTCCCAGTACCGCAATCGCCCTGCCGTCCATGGCGGATACCGTTTCGAACGCGCCTGCGACTGCCTGGGGACTCGCGTTGTACGCGTCGTTGACGACCGTGAATCGCCCGACGTGGACCTCCATGCGCCATGCGGAGCCTGTCGCAGTCTCGAGCCTTTCGACGAACTCCTTGACATCGAGTCCAAGGGCTGTCGCGGCGCCCACCGCGCACGCTGCGTTCCAGGCCTGATGCCTCCCCGCGAGCGGAAGCGTCACCGCCAGACTCTCACCCCGCGTCGTCAAGGTGAAGCTCGGAAGGCCGCCCGTGTCAGTTGAAATATCGAGAACCTCAATGTCGGCGCCTGACGTCCCGAACGTGATCAACGCCGATGCGCTTCCGCGCTGCAACGAGGGTTCGTCAACAGGCAGCACGGCTGTTCCCCTACCCTCGAGAATGCTCACGATCTCATATTTGGCGTCTTCGATGTCCCTCCGTGAACCGAACTTCTCCATATGCGCCGAGCCGATATTCGTGATCACGGCAACGTCGGGGCGTATCAACTGCCCGAGCAGCTCAATGTCACCGTCACTCCCACAGCCGACCTCAAGGATCAGAGCCGTGGCGTCCGGGGGCGTCGCCAGGACCGTGAGCGGCACGCCGATGTCGTTGTTGAACGAGCGGGGCGAAGCCCACGACCCGCTGATGCCGGCAGCGAGGAGGTCTTTCGTGGACGTCTTACCCGTCGAGCCCGTGATCGCTATCACGGGAACATCGAGCTCCCGGCGACGTTTGACTCCGAGAGCTATGAGAGCGTCGCCGGTTGAGTCGACCTCGATCCTGGGCGTGGCGTCGACATGAGCGTCCTTTTCTACGACGACCCCGACCGCTCCGTTCCTGAGCGCATCAGCCGCGTAGGAGTGCCCATCGAATCGCTCACCGACCAGAGCGACAAACGCACCTCCGCCAACGCGCTCCCTGGTGTCTGTGACCACGTGGGATATCTTGGAATCGCTCCCGCCGACGAGAACCCCGTCAACCGCATCGGAGATCTCGCTGAGCGTCCAACCGAGCATCACCGCTTCCATGCAGTCTCCCATCCCGCATCGGCGAGGGCTGCAATCGTCGCCTGCCTGTCATCGAACGGCAGGATCTCTGTTCCGACGTCCTGGCCCTGCTCGTGGCCCTTGCCGAGCACCATCACAATGTCACCTTTCTGCGCGATCTCGATCGCTCTGCAAATCGCCGCTGAACGGTCGAGCACCGTCACGACCTCCGCGCCACCCTGCAGGAGGGCGCCCCGTCGCACCTCGGCGGCGATCGAAGCAGGATCCTCCGAACGCGGATTGTCCGTCGTGATGATCACGACACTCGACGACCGCGCAGCGGCGCCTCCCATCAGCGACCGTTTGTCCTCGTCCCTCTCACCACCTGCGCCGATCACAGATATCACCCTGGCCGGCGCCATACCACCCACCGCTTGAAGCACGGCCTGTATCGCGTCAGGGGTGTGGGCATAGTCGACGATCGCAGTAAAAGGTCCCGTGTGTCTGATGATCTCCATCCTGCCTGCGATCGGATTGAGCTGACTGAGACCCTCAGCAACGGCTTCGAGCCCGACTCCGACGTCAATCGCTATCCCGATAGCCACGAGCGCATTCGAAACATTGAACCCACCCGCGAGAGGGAGCCTAACGATTGTTCCACCAATCGGTGTCTGCACGTCGAACGATGTTCCGTCAGGCGATCCGACGAGATCAGAAGCGCTGATGTCTGCGCTGGTCGCGGTCGACACCGTGGTCACGGGCATACGCAGGCCGGACACGAGGCGCGACCCCCAGGGATCGTCAATGTTGACGACCGAGGTGTCCGCGACCTGCGATCTGAAGAGGCGCCGCTTGACCTCGAAGTAGCTCTCCATATCACCATGAAAGTCGAGGTGGTCCCGCGACAGGTTGGTGAACCCGACCACGGCGAACGAGATCGCGTCGGACCGATGCAGAGCGATCGCGTGGCTTGAAACTTCCATCATCACCATCTCCACTCCCGTGTCTCGCATCGTCCCAAGGAGCCGTTGCAGGTCGCTCGCTTCCGGCGTGGTTCTCGACGTAGGGATCGGAACGCCATTGACTCGCGCGCCGAGGGTTCCGATGACCCCAACGGACGTGTTCGATGCACGCAGAATGGATTCGACCATGTACGTAACGGTCGTCTTGCCGTTCGTCCCTGTTACTCCGGCCACGCGCATCGACGCGTCGGGAGAGCCGAACACTGCGCGGGCGGCCCACGCCATTGCCGCCCGCGAATCCCGAACCACGATCTGCGGGATCGAGCCGGGTATCGGGTGCTCAACAAGGAGCGCCGTCGCCCCCATGTCGCGCGCTGACGGGATGAAGTCATGACCGTCGAAATGCTCGCCGGCGATAGCAACAAACAGGGTTCCCTCCCGAACCTGGCGCGAGTCGTGGGTGATGTCGGACACCACCGCCTCTCCGCCTTTGACCGAGATAACGTCGGGCGTGTTCTCCGCGATCGTGAGAAGAGCGGTACCCGTCGCGGACATCTCAATCCCGATCTGGGGCGACGCCGAGCTGATGCAGCGCGATCTGGGCTATCTCGGCGAACACGGGAGCGGCGGAAGCGCCACCGAGAGAGAGATCGGCGCCGTCTGGATGCGTACCCCTCGGCGAGTCGAGAACGACCACAACCACGACCCTCGGATCATCAAAGGGCGCCATTCCAATGAACGACGCGATGGTGTCATCAGAGTACGCTCCGGAATCAACGTCGAATTTCTGGCTTGTGCCGGTCTTGCCGCCAGCGGTGTAATCCTCCATCATCGCACGCCTCCCTGTGCCGGATTCAGTCTCGACAACGCGGTGGAGAAGCCTTCGCATCTCCGCCGCGGTCTCAGGCGAGAGAACGCGGCGTGTCCGCGGAGTCGTCCTGATCCTGTCTCCGTTGGGTTTGATGATCTCGCTGACGAGATAAGGCTCCGTCCAGACACCATCGTTCGCGATCGTCGCGTACACGGCCGCCATCTGCAACGCTGTGGCGCCCACTGCATATCCGATTGCGATCGACGATCCGCTCGTCAGTGTCCAAGCTTGGGTTGGATCAAGCGTGCCGTGCCGTTCGCCTGCAACATCGATCCCCGAGGGTTGGCCGAGACCGAAGGCCAGAAGGTACTCATAATGCTTTTCGTTCCCCAGGCGGCGCTGGATCTCGATGGTGCCGACGTTCGAGGAGCGTGAGAGCACGTCTTCGACGGACATCCACTCTGGGTTTCGGCCGTGGTCCTCATACTCGAATTCACCAATGGTGACGCTTCGCGGGGTGTCGATCGGTGTCTTGGATGTGACAATGCCCTCTTCAAGGGCGGCTGCGATTGTGACCATCTTGAGCGTCGAACCGGGCTCGTACACCTCCGCCACGGCACGGTTGCGGAGAACCTCGGGTGACACATCCGATCGAGCATTGAGATCGACCCCTGGCCAGCTCGCCATTGCGACGACTTCGCCGGTTTCGGGGAGCAATACCACGATTGATCCCGCGATAGCGCTCGTCTTCTGGATAGCTTTGCGGAGAGCCTGCTCTGCCGCAAACTGGATCTCCCTATCGATCGTCGTCACCACATCGCTACCTGCCACCGACTCTTCGATAAGCACTTCACCCTGAGGAATGGTTCTCCCGCGGCCGCTGACCTCGACGATCATCCTCCCAGGCCGGCCCTCGAGTTCGGAGTTGAACGTTCTCTCGAGACCTTCGATCCCTGAGTTGTCATCGAAACGAGTAAGACCGATCACCTGCGCCGCGACGGAACCCGCCGGGTAGACCCTGAGGGGTTGATCTCGATAGAACACTCCCTTGATCCCTGCATCCTCGACCGCAGCCTTAACGATGTCTCTTGTCTGTGTGTCCACTCGCATCGCGATCTCGGCGTATCTGTGACCGGTCGCCTGCCCTTTCTCGAACTCGGCTGCCAGCTCCTCGTAGGACTTCGATGAGAATGGGGCGAGAACGGATGCAGCATGTGCCGGATCATCGAGCAGCATCGGATCGACGACGATGTTGAATCCATCGATCGTCATCGCTAGTTCAACGCCGTCCCGGTCGTAGATCGTCCCCCTCGGTGGGTCGATGGAACGAGTCTTGATCCGCTGATCGAATCCGATCTCCGCGTTGGCGAGTGCCTGGTTTCCCTGAAGATCAAAGAGTCGGTATCCAATGCCGCCCCAAGCGAGAATGAACACGAGGCCAACGAGGAGCAGGCGAAAGTCTCCTCTCTTCCAGATGTGGGCGCTCATGCCCCGGCCGTCACGGACGTTTGCCAGGAAGGGCCCGAACAGGGATGTCGCGCTCAAGAACCTGACCATCGGTCACAGAGAGATCGACGAAGACGCTGACGCGCTCGTCCGGGAGCACGAGGCCGATCCGCTGAGCCTCTGTTGCGATCCTGAGTGGGTCCTGCAGGACGGCGAGGTCGTATCGGAGATCAAGCCTGCTGGATTGTTCGAAGGACATCTCTGTCTGGATTCGGTCGAGTTCGAACGCGGTCTGGTCGAGTGAGATCCGGAGGTAGATCATGGCGAAAAAGAGCGCGACGACGCCGAGCACGAACAACATGAGTGGGAGGATGCGTGGCCCTCTGGCGCTTGTTCGGCTGGTCGATTCGTGCCGGCCACGGCGATCGCTGTAAGGGAGTGCTTGGGCAGTCATGAAATCCGTTCTCCAACCCGCAGTACCGCGCTGCGAGACCTGGGATTGCGTTCGATCTCGTCTGTCGAGGTGCGAATGGCTTTGGGGGTGAGTATCTCGAAGTCGGGATCAACGCCGCACACACAGACGGGAATATCGGGTGGGCATGTGCACGTCCTCGCTCGATTCTGGAAGGCGCGTTTGACGATACGGTCCTCAAGTGAGTGGTATGCGATCACCACGAGACGTCCCCCTTGCGCAAGACTGTCGAAGGCGGCGTCCATGAATGCAACGATGCCTGCGAGTTCCTCGTTGACGGCGATCCTGATCGCCTGAAAGACCTTCCTGGCAGGGTGACCTGAGCGTCGCGCAGCAGCCGGTACGGCGTCGGCGATGCAGCCCGCGAGATCGACCGTGTCGTCGAACGGTCGCTGCTGAACGATCGCCGCGGCGATACGGCGTGCGTGCTTCTCCTCGCCGTAGGTCCTGAAGATCGTCGCGAGATCCTGCTCGTCCGTGGTGTTGACGAGATCCGCAGCACTCCGATTCGCGTCCGGACCCATCCGCATGTCGAGTGGGCCGCTTCGATGGTATGAGAAGCCACGATCCGGGGTGTCGAGCTGGTGGGAGGAGACTCCAAGGTCACAGAGGATTCCGTCGACTCGATCGGGGAACTCAGGGCGCGCCAGGACAGCAACGAGGTCTCGATAGTTCGCCTGAACAACGGTGATTCGGCTGCCCGCACCCGCCTGGCGGACGGCGTCAGGATCACGGTCGATAGCCACAATGCGAGCGTCTGGATATGTATCGAGGATCGCACGGCTATGCCCTCCCCCACCGTAGGTGCAGTCGACGATCCATCCTCGCGCCGCCGGTTCCAGCCACGACAAGACCTCTGGGACCATCACCGGAGTGTGATACGTCTGGTTGTGCGATGTGGGCTGATCCATGGTCAGCCCCCCGGAGCGCTGGCGCCAATGAGGAAGCGGGCGGAGTAAGGGGCCTTCCCAAAGGCATCCGGGGGACTGACCGCGTGCCAGCCCAGAACGAAGGTTGTCTGTTCTTGTAGGTCATATTCCGCCCTCTGAAAGCACCTCCTCGATGGCGGCGTAGTACTCATCAGCCTCGGCTGCTACGGTCTCCCACAGCTCGGCGTCCCAGATTTCGATGTGGTCTGCAACTCCGACAATCGTCACGTCCCTCGACAAGCCCGCGTATATCCGAAGCGGCTCAGGGACATGGCAGCGACCGGTTCTGTCGAGCGCCTGGTTCGAAGCGGATGCGAAGAAAGCGCGCGAGAAATTTCGTGCCCTGCGGTCGGTTCTCGGGAGCTTCAGCACACGCTCAGCCTCGTTCTTCCACTGGTCCATCGGAAATACGTAGAGACAGCGTTCCTGCCCTTTCGTAATGACACAGCCGTCATCGAGTCCCGCTCGGAACTTCGACGGCATCACGACGCGACCCTTCTCGTCGAGCGCATGGCTGTATTCGCCAAGGAACATCGTCCGGTGTCTCCATCATCAGGATCGGGATGTCTCCCGAATTCTCTCCCACGGACCTCCACTATGCCCCACTCTTCGACACTTGTCAACACCATTTCCCCAAGTCCCCCCTTCAGGGGGGACGGGCGAGCCCGCGAGCCTGGAGGAGCTTGACAACCGCGACCCCATTCTCACCGGGCTCAGCTCTCAGTTCTGTTACCGTTTACGCTCCACGGATTAACGGAGGCGTACACATGCACGTACTGGTCGCGACTGATGGAACCATCAACATCGATCTCGCGGCGGAGTTCGCATTCGCACTCGCAGGAGAAGGAGGGGCCACGACCGTCGCCACGATCATCCACATCCCGAGACAGCTCCTGCCAGAGCTCCGTGCGCAGTGGGGTGACCCGAGCCCCGTGCACATCGACTCGGATGCCGAATACGTGGGAGTCCCCCCCGCGACTGGAACCGTCGCAAGGGGCTGGCCCGGCGATGACGCCATGATCGACCAGTACCTCGGCAATAAACGAGATGAGAACTGTGGGCCGATCACCGAAGCGATTCGGCGCCTCGGGGGAACGGCGGAGTCTCTGGCGAGAGAAGGAGTCGACACGACCGAGGGGATCATGGCTGTCGCTGCAGAGTTCGAAGCCGGCGCCATCGTGGTTGGAGCCCATGGTCGGGGCGCATTCCAGGGACTACTCGGATCGACCGGATCGAAGCTCGTGCGCAGGGCGAAGCGGCCTGTCGTCGTCCTCAGGTAACATCGCCCTACCAACTACGGAGCGACCGCGATTGAATACTCAACGCGAAAGTATGATAATCACTGCGCAAGGATGTAGACCATGAAGATCGCAGGCTACATACGGCAGACTCCGGGGCGAACAGACCCGGATACAGCGTTCGCCCAGAGTGAGCGAGTCCGACGCTGGGTCGCGGACACGGCCAACGAACTCATGGCGATGTGCCAAGACCACCACGCGTCTTCAGCTCCGACGGACCGCCCCGGCTTCAAAGCGCTTCTAGACATTGCACGCTCAGGGGACGCTGACGCGGTCGTCGTCGCGAGTCTGGCTGCCCTCTCGCCGGACAAGATGACGCAGGAAATCATGATCCAGGATCTCCGAACGGCCGGAGTCACACTCATCGCCACGGACGAAGAAGACATCATTGTTCTCGCGGGCAGTGAAGAAGACCACGCTCGAATGGTGGTGCGCGACGTGTTGGCGCGAATCGGAGAGTACAGGGAAGCCTTCGGGCTGTCTGGCGAGACCGAGCCGTCCGTGCGCCCGGCCGTCGCCGGTCCCGCTCCCGCCGCGCTGGATGACGATCTGACCAACGTCGTCATTGAGCTGACATCTAAGAGCTGAAACCTGACAGCTGTCTAAAGAGCCAACGCGGCCCAGGTGGCTCGTCCGAGCGCGAATACTCGTCCGGCGCCCACGACCGCCGACCCGGCTTTGAGCACTCCATCAATCTTGAGAACGATCATCACAATATCGATTCCGTCAACACGACGGTCGACTATGTCTACAACGGTCGGGTCCGGCGCCGTGTCGTCAACAAGCTTGGCTGCCGCCTTCACGACTGCGGAATCCACGCCTCCCTCGGTCGAGGACGCAACCTGGGACACCTGTGTGCCGTCGGACGCCACGATCGTGACACGAACTCCGGACCGTCCTTCCTCTACAGAGACACGGTCAATCCTGGCGATGGGTAAGGCGGCGTCCTCCGGCGGTGGCGGGGCAGGCTGTGTGCGCGGCTCTACGAACGAAGGCAGGTCGCCCTGGCGCCACGAGCCTCGCGTCTGAGATACCTGCTGATCTGTATCGGGTACAGCGGGTTGATCCGGTACACCCGGCTCGGGATCCACAGCAGGGCGCTCTTCAGCGGGTTCGTTCGTGAGATCGATCACTGCTCTGCCCTCATCTATAGGAGGCTGCGGTTCGGCCTCGTCCGCTTCGACGTCTTCGGCCAAGGACGTGAGCACCGCTACTCCGCCTGCCTCCCCCTCCGCCGCTTCCGGCTCACCTGGGAGGCGGGTGTCGGTATCGAGGCCGTGGGAATCGAGTACGCGGCGAATCGCGCCTCCGACTGCTTGCTGATCCGCTCCCTCCGCGATTCTGATACGAAGCCCGGCCGGCGCGTCCTGCGACCCGTCCACCTCCGCGCCTTCGACACCAGGAATGAGGAGAAGGTCTTCACTCAAAGATTTTTTAGGCACCATTCCTCCGAAAGCCTTATGGTTGTCATGCTCTGCGTCTCCAGTAAAGATAGGAGACAACGTCAGACGTGGCAAGGGTCATATCGGGGCGCCCATAAGCAGTAGTCACCCGCCACTCCATCACGTCGCAATCCGGCATCGGAAGAAAAGGCGGCGTCGACCACCAACGTCTTGGAGCAAATGCGAACAGCGCACCGATTGCTGTCCTCCAAAGAACGGGCCGGATCAGCACGGAACCAAAGACACGCCAACTGAGCATCGAGGATCAGAGTAGACAGCCCCCAGGCATCAGGCAACAGGGTGTCACCTGTCACCTGT
>JASJYA010000016.1 GCA_030125685.1 Actinomycetota bacterium | reverse complement strand
CTTGTGGGCCTTGGCAAGACTCAACATCCCGCCACCCCCACGATGTCTACATGTACACATCGGCAACTGTGTTGCACGTGCGTGTGGCTCTGAGGGGGGTTCGGACGGAAGTAGTTGACAGGGCGCGGTGAGCTGTTCGTGCCGGCGGTCGGAGGGTGCTGGCAGGTTTGCATCGGGCTCATCTCCTCGATCTGGTTCATGGGACTGATCGTGGATGAGGACCCTCTCACCAGAGTCTTATTCGAGTGTTATTTGGCCTGTCAAAGAAGAAGAATCTCGCCGGATTTCCCCTCCTGCACGGCCTCGATGCGGCGACACCCCTTGTCGTAACCGAGAAAACGGCGGCAGAGAACTGCCCGGCCAGCATGCCAAGAATTTCTTAGTCGCAGCCGGTATCTGATCGACATCAGCTTCAGCCCTCCAACTCGACGGTGAGTCCCGGAACAATGAGATCGGTCTCGCGATGCCCGGACCTTCCCACCGCACCCTCTCACCAGAGTCTCAGTAACCCTCTCAAGAACCCTCCAACTCGACATTCACAGGGTCGCGAGCATGGTCACATGCACCGCCCATCACCAGCGCTGCATCACAATCTTCCCCCTCGACCGCGCAGAATAGGCAACGAATAACATCGAAATAGCATCGAAATAACACTCTGCTGAGAGGGTCAGAGACCATGATTCGGAGATGGACCGACTCGAACGACTGCTGACGCCTGCAGAACTCGCGACCTACTTGGGCGTGCCGATTGCAACCCTGTATGTATGGAGACACCGGCGGCTGGGACCTCCCAGTTTCAAGGCAGGTAGGCACCTTCGGTATCGGCTCCACGACGTCGAACAGTGGATCAACAACCGTGTGGAGAAGGTCCATGACGACTCCATTGGGTGGGGCGAATAATCGAGCGCCTCAGATCTTCCTATCAGGACGGACCGTCATGAAGTACTCTCTGTGGCGACCGGGGAGCCAAAGCTAGGAGGAGGGTCATGGCACGCCAGGCAATTGACCGGCGTGAGAACGGGCGATACCGCGCACGCTACGAGGGGCCGGACCTCCGCTGGCACAGCCGAACATTCGACCGCAAGGCCGACGCGAAGCGATGGTTGACCGATCAGCTCGCAACATCGAACCAGGGTCGGTGGATCGATCCCAACGCCGGTCAAGTCGACTTTGCCCACTACTCGACAGCGTGGCTCACCGCCAAGACCCGAATCAAGGAGAAGACTCACGCTGGATATCAGTCACTGCTCGAGTCACGCATTCTCCCAACATTTGGTCGCGCTCGCCTCGTAACCATTGATCGTTCGATGGTCGGATCCTGGGTACGTGGAATGACGGAGGAGAAGCTATCTCCTTCGCGCATCCGTCAGGCTCACCAATGCCTTGCCGCAATTCTGGAACAGGCAGTCGACGACGGGTTGATCGGCCGCAATCCCGCCCGCCGTGTCGAGCTTCCACGACTCCTCCAACCCGATCACCGGTATCTCACAGCTGACCAGGTCACGGAGCTAGCTGATGCAATGACGAGCTTCGAACACCGAACGATGGTCTACGTCCTCGCATACGGCGGCCTTCGGTGGGGGGAACTGGCCGCGCTGCGACGGGGCCGCGTGGACGTGTTGCGCCGTCGACTCGATATCAAGGAATCGATCGTTGAAATATCCGGTGTACTGTCGTTCGGAACTCCCAAGACATATCAGACTCGAACTGTGCATCTGCCTGCATTCGTGGCCGCGATGGTTGGCCACCACCTTGAGAACGTGGAGGACGATCCGACAGCCTTGGTATTCACTGCACCCCGGGGCGGCCCGCTCCGCTACTCGAATACTCGTCGCGGGATGTGGGACCCTGCACGCTCTCGCGCTGGTGCCGACCTCCAAGACATCACTCCGCACGACCTGCGGCACACCTGCGCATCTCTGATGAGGGCTGCTGGCGCAGACGTGAAGGCAATTCAACAACAGCTAGGCCATCAGACAGCGACCGTCACACTGAACACCTATACGCACCTGTTTGAGGGCGATCTCGACGAAGTCATGGACCGCCTCGACGCATCTTCCGCGACCAAATCGCGTCCTGAGCGCGTCCTGGGCGATGTGGTAGATCTTCCGCCTCGCACGGGAACCCTTGGTACATAAGGGATATCTCGGCTCCGGGGGTGGGACTTGAACCCACGACAAACGGATTAACAGTCCGTTGCTCTGCCAACTGAGCTACCCCGGAATATTGTTCAACACGGTGGTGAACGGCGCGGAGGATACCAGCAGGTCTGTCCAAACCGGCTCCCGCAAGGTCGGCTCCGACGGTCGGGACCATAGGCCTTCCGCATGTGGCAAAATCTTCCCATGAAATTCAGATTTGGTCTCATCATCGGTTTGGCCGTGGGATACGTTTTCGGCGCGAGGGCAGGAAGGGAGCGCTACGAACAGATCGTCTCGGCGTTCAACGCGGCACGTTCGAACGAGCAGATCCGCGATGCCACGGATATCGCCGAGCGGTCGACGCGGGGAACACGCGCGGCAGCGGGGAGAGGCATCGTGTTGATCGCCGACACGATACGCGAGAGAGCCGCTCGGTGATCAACCGCTCTCGAGGTACCCGTCGAGCTGTCTCGCATGGGCAGGCTGCCTGAGTTTCGCAAGCGCCTTGTTCTCAATCTGTCGGATCCGCTCCCTCGTTACCTTGAAGTGGTTGCCCACTTCCTCAAGGGTCCGAACCCGACCGTCGGCGAGCCCGAAGCGCATGATCAACACCTCACGCTCACGGTCAGTCAACGACTCGAGCGCAAACGACAGGTACTCCTGAAGCAACTTGAACGCTGCCTCCTCCACAGGCACATCAGCACCCAGATCGGGGACGATGTCGCCAATCGTGCCGTCGTCCTGGTCACCAAGAGGTGTTTCGAGCGAGACCGGATCAAGGGCGATACGCCGAAGCTCAGACACCTTACCCAACTCCATGTCGAGCTCACCCGCGATCTCCTCGATCGTCGGCTCCCGGCCCAGATCCTGATGTAAGAGTCGCTGAGCTGTTGCGAGCTTGTTGATCGTCTCCACCATGTGCACCGGCACTCTGATCGTACGCGCCTGGTCGGCGAGGGCGCGAGTGACGGCCTGACGAATCCACCAGGTCGCATATGTAGAGAACTTAAAGCCCTTGCGGTAATCGAATTTCTCAACCGCCCTGATCAGCCCGAGATTGCCCTCCTGGATCAAGTCGAGAAGGCCCATCCCCCGCCCGACGTACTTCTTGGCAATCGAGACGACCAGGCGAAGATTTGACTCTACTAGGCGCTTCCTAGCCCGGTCCGCGAACCGCGCCTGACGTTCGAGGATGACCCTCTCCGCTGCTGTATGGGTGGCACTCGCATCGAGTCTCTCTTCGGCCCTCACCCCTGCCTCGACCTGCATCGCAAGCTCGACTTCCTGCTGTGAGGTCAGAAGCGGGTAACGACCGATCTCCTGAAGGTACATGCGGACGGAATCGGAAACGTGTACGAGTTCATCACTCGTCATCGCCGTGTCGAACAGCGCATCCTCAGATTCCTCCCGGATATCCATTCCGTCCTTGAGGAGCGCAAGCGTGACTCGCTCGAACGAGTCCGGCGGCGCGTTGGCGTCCTCAAGCTCCTGTTGGATCTCGCCCACCATGAGAAATCCGCGTTGACGGCAACGATCAGCCAGAAGCTCGATCACTCCTTCGACGCCGTTGCTCATTCGAATTCTCTCCTTGCCCGCTTGTCTTGCTCCAACGCTACCAAACGCAGAACTAATTCCGAATACCCCTGTTCATCGGCATCCCGGTCCGTCGCATGGAGGGTTCTGTTGATCTGCGCGATCTCCTCATCAATCTCCACGATCTCAAGGCGTCCCACGAGCTCCTTGGGATCATCGAGTGGGCGGACGTCGAGAGCGAGCCTTCTCAGCAACTCGACGTGAGGTGCGTCGTCTGACCCGATTGACGCGCCAAGGTCAGGGGTCTCGCCGACGGCTAGCCCCTTTAACAGCTCTTCCACGACGGGGAGCGCTGCCAAGGTCTCCGGATCACGGAACAACGATGAATCGATTTCGACCCCCTCGAGCCTTTCGTCGTTGGCAAGCATGACGCGCAGGAGTTCAAGTTCTCTCTTGTATGATCCCAGATTTCGTGTTCGCTCAAGGGTCTCGGGGGGCGGCACGGGATCTTCGCTCCGCCTCGCCCTCGCATGCTTCCTCGCCTCGCTGATTTCCTGTTCAATGATCCGTGTCTCGATGCCGGTCCTGCGCGACACGCCGTCCGCATATTCATGGCGCGTATTGGCGTCAGGGTGAAGCGCGATCACGGCTGCAGCGGACTTCATGGCCTTCGTTCTCGCCTCTGATTCGTTGAGATCGAATTTCCCAAGTTCCGCATCGATGCGCACCTGAATCAGGGGGAGCGACTCTTCGACAGCCGTCTTGAGCGCCTCGATCTCCCCCGCTGCCACAACATCGGCAGGGTCCTTGCCAAGGGGCAGGACGGCAACCCGGAGATCCAAATCACCCGGCACCGAACGATCGAACCCCCTGAGGGCGGCCCCCGCTCCGGCGTCGTCCGCGTCAAAAGCGAGGACGACGCGTTCAGAGAATCGACGGAGGAGATCGAGATGATCCTCACCAAGGGCGGTTCCGCAGGTAGCAACGGCGATCGGCATCCCAGCCTGATGCATCGAGATCACATCCGTATACCCTTCGACAACGACAGATGTGTCCTGGCGAACAATGTCAGACTTCGCCCAGTTAAGGCCGTACAGGAGCCGGGACTTGTGGTAGATCGGCGTCTCTGTCGTGTTGAGATACTTCGGTCCGTCACCATCGAGAATGCGCGCCCCGAAGCCGACCGGATCGCCCCTGAGGTCGAGAATCGGGAACATGATTCTCCCGCGAAAGCGATCGACGAGACCACCTCGCTTTGTCCTGCTGGCAAGACCGGCTTTCTCCATTGTGTCGTCTCTGACGCCCTGGTCGCGGAGAGCTGTCACAAGCTCCTCCCATGCGTCGGGTGAGTACCCGAGCGAAAACTGTTCAACGGTCTCGCCGTCGTAGCCGCGGGAGCGCAGATAGCTCCGGGCCGGACCTCCGTCCGGTGCAGACTTAAGGCGATTCGTATAGAACTCAACCGCTGACGCGGTCGCTTCCACCAATCGCTCGCGGTGGCTCCGTCGCTTCGCCGCCTCAGGGTCCACCGTGAGAGTTACTCCCGCCCTCCGAGCCAGAAATTCAACAGCTCCTACAAAGTCGAGACCCTGGATCTCCTGAACCCAGCGATAGATATCACCGCTCTTGCCGCACCCAAAACAGTGGTAGAGACCGCGGGCGCCGTCGATCGAGAGGGAGGGCGTCTTCTCGGAGTGGAACGGGCAGACGGCCATCGTCGAGCGCCCCGAGCGCTTCACCTTGGTCACCTCGGATACGAGCTCGACGAGGTCGGTCTTATCTCGAACGTTGTCGATGTCATCGCGGGAGTAGGCCACACCGCGACGATACCTGATTACAGATGCCAGAAGCCAGACAGCTGGGGTAAATTCAAGTGGTGCCTGGTTTCTGGAATCCGGGGTTTGTGAACGTTACTTCTCGGTCTTGCGTGCATGGACCGCGGCAGCTTCCAAGCGCGAGCGGACCAACTGGTACATTGTATCGGGGTGCATCGCTGTTGATCTCTTCACATCTAGTGTAACTTTTGGTTTAACACACCATATATTACACGTATTCCGTATATATGTGTACTATTTTCACCTATGGATGAATTAGACCGCAATATCATAGCTCGCCTGACCGAAGACGGGCGCATGCCCTACAGCCGCATCGCAGAAGACTGCGCCGTGGCTACGACGACCGTCCACAAGCGCGTGAAACGACTCATAGACAGAGGCGTCATCACCGGCACACGGGTACGAGTCGACTGGGAGGCTGTCGGGCTGCCCGTCACCGCGCTCATCTCCGTTGAGGCTCCGACCAGTAAGCCGTTGACCGAAGTCGCTGAAGCGTTGGGGGCGATTCCTTTCATACAGAACTGCTTCGCCGTCACGGGCGAGTTTGATCTCCTGATGACCGTGCGAGCACGTTCATCAGAACACCTCGGGGAACTCCTTGAGGAGATTCGCGGCTACGCCCCCGGACGGACTCGAACACTCGTCGTCCTCGCTACGCACTTCGAGGGCCGCGTCCCCCCGGTTTGACCGCGACGATCGCGTTCTCTGGGCCACATTGCACCTGTAGGTGGACTAGAACCCTGGGTTCCAGTGCACGGCGGTTGGTGGGGTTAGGCGGGGAGGTGGTCGGTGAGGTAGGTGGCGAGGTTCTCGATGGGGAGGCGATCCTGGGCCATCGTGTCGCGGTCACGCACCGTCACCTGGTTGTCCTCAAGCGAATCGAAGTCGACTGTCACGCAGTAGGGCGTGCCGATCTCGTCCTGCCTCCGATACCGCCGACCGATCGACTGGGTGAGATCGACTTCGATCTGCCACTTCTCCCTGAGCGCCGCGGCGACCTTCTGAGTTGTCTCGACAAGGTCAGACTTCTTCGACAGTGGCAGCACCGCTACCTTGATCGGAGCGAGACGTGAGTCGAGTTTGAGGACGACCCTGGACTCCCCACGAACCTCCTCCTCGGTGTAGGCGTCTAAGAGAAACGCGAATGTCGTCCTCGAAGCGCCGGCTGCAGGCTCGATCACGAACGGGATGAACCGCTCGTCCCTCTCCTGATCGAAGTAGGTGAGATCCTCACCCGAGCGTTCCATATGCGCCTTGAGATCGAAATCCGTCCGGTTGGCGATCCCTTCGAGTTCGTCCCACCCCCACGGGAATCGGTACTCGATGTCGTAGGTAGCGGCTGCGTAATGTGCCAGTTCGTCAGGATCATGCTCACGCAGACGGAGATTCTCGGCGGTCATGCCCAAATCGATGTACCACCGGTGACGAAGATCAACCCACTCCTGGAACGTGTCCGCAGCGTCGTCGGGATAGCAGAAATACTCCATCTCCATCTGCTCGAACTCGCGGGTCCTAAAGACGAACTGGCCTGGCGTTATCTCGTTTCGGAAGGCCTTCCCGATCTGTGCGATGCCGAAAGGCAACTTCATGCGGGCGGTGCGCCGCACGTTCTCGAAATTCGTGAAGATGCCCTGGGCCGTTTCAGGTCTCAGGTATACGACATTCTCCTCAGACTCGACAGGCCCCATGTGCGTCTTGAACATGAGGTTGAACTCCTTGGGATCCGTAAAGGTCCCTGAGTTACCGCACGTCGGGCATGTGTCTGGATCCTCGAGCTTGTCAACACGATGCCTGGCGTTGCACTCGCGGCATTCAACGAGGGGATCCGAGAACGATTCGAGATGCCCGCTCGCCATCCACACCTCAGGTGATTGCAGAATCGCGGAGTCGAGTCCGACGATGTCGTCACGCATGCGCACCATCGAGCGCCACCACTGATCCTTGACGTTTCGCAGAAGCTCAACCCCGAGCGGGCCGTAGTCGTACGCCGAGCGAAGCCCGCCGTAGATCTCAGACGACTGAAAAATAAATCCACGCTTCTTCGCAAGGTTGACGATTGTGTCGAAGTCGGTCGGCATCGCTGGATCCTGGCGCTAGGGAACTGCTCGAATGTCGGATGCTACCCAGGAGGCTCAGTGAACGATTCATCGACTGCGCCGCCGAAGCGGCGGTTCCTGTCTTGGTACTCGGCAATGCATCTCGCAAGCTCATTGCGGTCGAAGTCGGGCCACAGCACAGACGTGAACACGTACTCACTGTACGCAGCCTCCCACAGCAGGAAGTTCGACGTTCGCAGCTCACCACCCGTACGGATAACGAGATCAGGTTCGGGCATGTCGGGCAGATAGAGATAGCTCTGAATTGTGGCCTCGTCGACGCTCTCTACCCGGGACGCGCCCAGAGACAAATCCACTGCGATCCGACGCACCGCCTCGACGATCTCAGCCCTGCCCCCGTAGTTGAACGCGAACACCATGGTCATCGTCGTGTTGGAAGCGGTGAGCTCCTCGGTGTCTCGGATACGATCTCGTAGCTCCTGGGGCACCCTGTCATCGTCCACATCGCCCATGAAGAGCACACGCACGCCGAGGTCATCAAGCTCGTCACGGCGCCGTTCTAGCAGGTCGACGTTGAACTGCATCAGGAACGACACCTCGAATTCGTCGCGATTCCAGTTCTCGGTCGAGAACGTGTAGACCGTCAACCACTCAACACCTAGTTCAAGGGCGCCGTGCACGACATCGAAGAGGGCAGGCTCGCCGCGGGCGTGGCCCTGTGTTCGATGAAGACCTCTCGCGTTCGCCCAGCGCCCATTGCCGTCCATGATGATCGCGACATGCCGCGGGATCTCGCTCCTGTCAACGTCGACGGTGATCTTCTCAGCCATCAACCATCGCCAGACTCTTCAGTTGGCGTTCAAGGTGGTATTCCATGAAGCGCCTAGTCACACCAAGAGCGTCGCTCGACATCCCCGGGTCCGAATCCGGCAGTGTCGTGAAATCCGCGGCCGCGACCGACGCCAAATATGAGACGAGTCCATCTCTCAGCACATACGCGCCCTGTGTTCGACACGACTCACAGAGCGATCCACCCGCAGCGAAGCTGAACCGTCTGAGGCGATCGCTCCTGCCACAGCTTGCGCACGAATCGAAGGAGGGGGCGACACCGATGATGTCTGCCGCCTTCAACAGGAACGACGTGAGGAGATCAGGGTGGGGCTCTTGGTGGTCAAGCACGGTCAAGCCGCGTTGGAGGAGAAGGAACATCCTCATTGAAGGTTCCTCCTCCTGGACGACGGCGTCGACGACCTCGACCATCGTTGACGCTGCGAGGATCCTGTCGAGGTGGTTGCGAAGCTCTCCGAACGCGTTGATCGTCGACACCTGGGTAATCGTGTCGAGGTTCTTCCCCTCGTACAGCACGACATCGACATGAGTGAAGGGCTCGAGCCGACCACCAAATCGGCTCTTGGTCTTTCTCACACCTCTAGCAACCGTTCGGAGCTTGCCGTGGTTCGGGCTGACAAGCACGACGATCCTGTGTGACTCACCAAAAGGGTAGCCCCGCAGCACAATTCCCTGGTCATTGCGGATAGCCATAGGAGAACGCCTCTTCTCGAAGACTCGAAGCGTACCTGCGTTGGAAGTACGTAGTACGTATTACGACAGACGACTAACGTTGATCCATGGCGTCCGATCTCTCAAACGATCAGATTGAAGCGTTCCTCGCCGATCATCACGCATGGACACGCGACGGCGAGTCGATCAGCAGAACCTTTCAGTTCAGCGACTTCAACGAGGCTCTGGGCTTCGTCGTTCGGATCGGCGCCGCCTCCGAGGTCGCCGATCATCACCCTGACATCGACATCCGATGGAACAAGGTGACGTGCGTCCTCTCCACGCACTCCGAGGGCGCCCTCACAAGCAAGGACGTCGAACTCGCTATCACATTCGACCAGTTTGCCGGCTGACGCCTGAAAGCTGAAAGCTGTCAAAATCCCAGGCGGTCGAGACTGTCGGGTCGCCGCTGCCAATCCTTCTCGACCTTGACTCTGAGGTCGAGGAACACTCGTGTCCCGAACAGCTTCTCAAGCTCGGGCCTCGCCTCAGTACCGACGGCGCGCACAATGCTGCCGCCCTTACCAATGACCATCCCCTTCTGCGATTCGCGCTCGACGTAGGCGGTCGCCTCGATCCTGAAGACGCCGTTCTCCTGGGTCTCCATCTCATCGACCACGACCGCGAGCGAGTGCGGCAGCTCCTCGCGTAATCTGGCGAGAAACTTCTCACGGATCAACTCAGCCGCGAGCAACTTGTCCGGCTGGTCCGAAATCGCATCAGGGGGAAAGAAGAAGGGTCCCGGTTCACACAGCGACACGAGTTCTGCAGTCAAGGGCTCCATGCCATCCGCGGTTTTCGCAGACACAGGCACATACGCCTCGAAGTCCCACTCCCCCGCCTGCCCAAGCTGCCCGATGATCTCGGTCGGCGCCGAGATGTCGATCTTGTTCAACGCGACAACAACACGAACTCCGGCCGTCTTCAACCGTTCAGCGATCAGGCGATCTCCCGGTCCGATGGGCTGTGTGGCGTCGAGCACGAAGACCGCAGCATCGGCCTCTGCGAGCGAACCGTATACGAGCGTATTCAGCCTCTCCCCGAGAGCCGTTTTCGGTTTGTGGATGCCCGGCGTATCGATGAGGACGAGTTGGGTGTTGTCGTCAGGCAGTGTCACAATGCCTCTGATCGTGTTTCGCGTCGTTTGGGGTCTGCTCGACGTGATTGCAACCTTCTCGCCCACAAGCGCGTTCACGAGAGTTGACTTCCCTACGTTCGGCCTGCCAACGATCGAGATGAACCCAGATCGAGTGTCGAAATGGCTCACAGCCGAGTCACGCGAACTTTCTCGACGCGTCGGCCCTGCACCGAGTGCGCGGTAAACACGAGACCGCCATGGTCGAACGCCTCGCCAACCTCGGGGACACGCCCCGCAAGCTCGAGGACCAATCCGCCCACCGTGTCCCATTCGTCCGACGGAAGGTCTACGCCCACTGCCGCAGCGAGATCATCGACGTCGAGGCGCGCGTCAACGAGCCACGCACCGTCGATCTCGACGATCATCGGCTCCTCTTCGTCATACTCGTCTGCGATCTCGCCGACGAGTTCTTCGATGAGATCCTCGATCGTGACGAGGCCCGCCGTGCCTCCGAACTCATCAATGACGATTGCAAGATGCTGCTGGGAGGCCTGCATCTCGCGAAGCAGTCTCGATATCGGCATCGTCTCAGGTACGAAAAAGGGATCGTGGGAGAGAGACCTGGCTGAGCGTGCGGGCGCCTCCTGATCAAACAGTTCCAGCAGATCCCTCGCGTATAAAACTCCGACGACCTCATCGACGCTCTCTCCCGTTACCGGGACACGAGATCGACCGCTCGACAAGACGAGATCGACAGCATCATCGGTCGAGGCGTCACCTTCGATCGTGATCATGTCCGTCCTAGGAACCATCACCTCGCGCACGATGGTTTTGGTGAACTCGATGACTGAGAGTATCAGTTCACGCTCCTCAGCACCCGAACGGTCGAAATCGCCGAACTCGTCGTCCTCGTCCGGATCCGCAATCAGCTCCTCCGCCGCGGCGCCGATCGCGATGGCGACCGAGAGCACCGGCGCCAGTCGATAGGCGAGGGCGCCCGGTCGATTCCGTCCAACCCTTCTCGGGATCACATCCGCGATGAGCAGAAGACTTACCGTCATCACAACGAGAGCTACGCCGAGTTGAACGCCGGCAAGAATGCCTGTCAGCGCCCAAGTCATCGGAATCACCGCAAACACGATTAGCGCGGTGACCGTCGTGGCGAGAGCAGGCTGGATCTCGGAACGATCCTCGAGCAGGCGGGCAGCGGTCTGGGCTCCGGACACGTCTTCGTTCGCTGCCTTGAGCGCGTCAGCTCGCGGGGTGTGCATCAGGCTCGATCCGCCTGCACGCAACACGCCGGCTACAGCCATGAGAACAGTCGCGACGAACCAACCGACGATAATCATCGTCGAACCATTCCGATCGTTGCAAGATGTTCTGCTTCTCGAACTTCCATCGCCTCAGCTTTGCTCCCAGTCTGGTGGTCCCACCCCAAGATATGCAACACGCCGTGTGTCACCATCAGATGGAGCTCATCAGTAAACGTCACCCCGTACTCCTTCGCGTGTGCATCGACGACGTCGACGCAGATGAAAATATCGCCGAGCTCAAGGGGAGGATCCCCATCACGGCGCGTGGGCGGCTTGTCTGGTGCAGCATCCTCGATTGGGAACGCGAGCACGTCCGTCGGCCCCCTCCCGCCCAGATACTGCGCGTTGAGCGAGGAGATCGCCTCAGCGTCGACAAAGGTGACCGAGAGACCCGACTCGCGGTCCAAGAATTCGCGTTCAAGGATCGACGCGGCGAAAGCCGCTAGCTCTACCTCATCGATGTCAGAGCGGTCTGCTCCAGTGACCTCAACGATCATGAAGCCTCAGCCGGGAGCGCCTTCGGGAAGTCCGGGTAGTCAACCCTGGCGTGATAGTACGCGGAGAGCGCAGAGACGATTTCGACCTTGATGGTCGTCAGCTCTCCGAACGTGAGCGACGACTCGTCGAATTGGCCGTCTTCAAGCTTCTCTCCAACGATCGAATCAACCAGCTTTACTAGCCCCTCTTCGGTCGGCTCCTCGCTCTGAGCATACGCCCTTGCGGCCGCCTCGGTCGCGTCGGCGATCATCACGATGGCCATCTCCTTGCGCGTCGGCTTCACGCCGTGATGCCGGTACATGTCCGGATCGGTCTCAGGGTCAGCCGCGAGCGCCTTGTGGTAGAAGTAACGCATGAGGCTCGTGCCGTGGTGCATTCGAATACCGTTGGCTACCTCTTCGGGGATGCGGTACTGGCGTGCAAGTTCGAGGCCGTCGGTCACATGGCCGCGAACGATTTCGGCAGACTCGAGAGGGGTCATCTCGTCGTGGGGGTTGTGCCCGAGCTGGTTCTCAACGAAGTACTGCGGGTGCTCCGTCTTACCGAGATCGTGATACCACGCTGCCGCCTGCGCGAGGAGCTGGTCCGCACCGATGGACCGTGCGGCTTTACCCGCGATCGAGCCGACGAGCATCGAGTGATTGAAGGTGCCGGGCGCCTTCTCTTCGAGAAGCTGGAGTGCCGGATGATTCCTGTCGAGCAAGTCGAGCAGCGACATCGTCGTCGTGACGCCGAAGGCGCTCTCGAGGAACGAGACAATGCCCTGACCGATGAATCCGCCCACGACGGCGCCGGCGAACGCCCATCCTCCCGCCTGAAGCGAAGCCGCGAGCGTGTGCTCAGCCACAAACAAGTACTCCAGTGCCGCGGCGACTGGCGCGGCGACCGCTGCGGCGCCCAAGACAGACAGTCTGAGCTGTGATCTCGTCGAGACGCTCGACACGAACGCGACCGGTATCGAGGCTGCAATCCCCGCGTACACCGTAAAGGCGATATCCCCCGTCGAGATAGCTGTGAAGGCGGCGACGGGGATCGCGAGAAGGATCGCGGTGCGCTGATCGAACAGGATCGACGTCATCACGCCAATCGCGACGACTGGGATGATATACCCAACAGCGTGGTCGATGCCTGACACGATCTCAGGGATGCGAGACGAAGCCGCTGCAAGTATCAGGATGATGCCCATGAGCGCCACCTGGCGTGGTCGGTCCAGGTTCGACGGCGTAATCCTTACAAGGAGGAACACAACAACGAGAATGCTGATGATCCCGAACAGGATCAGGGCAGCCAGCGGCACGGCGGTCGTGACGTCGGGGACGTAGAGTTCCAGTTCCTGGATGGCGGTTATCTGGACCGAAGTCAACGGCTCACCCTGCCATGCGATGCGGTCACCGAGACGGAACGTGGTCGTCTGTTCGGGGACGGCGTCACGGGCGTCCTGTTGCAGATTCTCCCACTCCGTCTGATCGACAGACTCGTTCGACTGGAGGCGCCTCCCGACGAGGTTCGCCATCGCGTCCCTGGTTTCGTCAAGAGCTTCGGGGGAGAGTCCGGCAATCGCGATCGGAGGTCGTGTGAGAGGATTCAGATACTTCGCCACGACGACATCGAAATCTTGGCCTATTCGGATGCCCTCGATAAGTTCGTCGGTAGCCCATTCGATCGAGATCGATTGCATCTCAGGGAAGACAGAGAGCTCACCATCGGCGACCCGGTCGATGTCCTCCGCGTAGAGGTCGACGAACTGAGCGACCGTCCTCTCCTCCAAGACAGGGTTGAGTCTCTGGAGAGTCGCTATCTGGGTATCCCTGTCGATCCGTGGCAGCGTCGTGGTGGTGGTCGTCGGCGGCAAGGTAGTCGTCGTGGTCTCCGCTACAGTGGTGGTCGTCTCGTCAGGGTCCTGTGTGGTGGTCGTCTCGTCGGGCACGTCGGTCGTTGTGGTAGTGGTAGGAGGCGGCGGGTCCCCAAAGGCGCCCTCCGCGAGCTGGTCGTACAGATTGATGATCGCACTGATCACACCCTGAGATCTCTCCTCGTTCTTGACGTAGGGCGCCGCCACATTGATCGCCGCCGTTCGACGGGCGGCCTCGGTCTTGTCTGGGTCGGGAATCTCGGAAGTCGTTCGGTTCGCGTCGAAGTTCTCGGGCGACGGTTCGCCGACGGTGAGTCTTGGGTCGAGATCTGGAAGGCTCTCATATCCGATTGCCAAGATCGCAGAGACAAAGAGGATCGTGATCAGCAGGATCCCGATGTTCGTCGATCGTCGTCTCATGACCAACCGGTCGCTCATACCCGGTCCTTGCGGTCGGCTTCATACTTCGTGTACGCCTCGACGATCGCTGCGACAATGCGATGGCGCACGACATCATCCCCCGTGAGTTCAACGAACCCTGTGCCGTCGACGCCGTGGAGAATCCTCCGAATGACCTTGAGCCCCGAGGGCCGACCGTCGCCGAGGTCCACCTGAGTCACGTCTCCGGTTATGACCATCTTGGAGTTGAAGCCGAGCCGGGTGAGGAACATCTTCATCTGCTCAGGCGTCGTGTTCTGGGCTTCGTCGAGCACGACGAAGGCATCGTTCAGGGTTCGACCACGCATGTAGGCGAGCGGGGCGATCTCGATCGTCCCCTGCTCCATGAACCTTCCAGTCTGTTCGGGGCCGAGCATTTCGTACAGGGCGTCGTACAAAGGCCGGAGATATGGATCAACCTTGGCAGCAACATCACCGGGCAGGAATCCGAGGCGCTCACCGGCCTCGACCGCAGGCCGCGAGAGGATGATCCGACGTACGCCGCCCGTTAGCAGCGTCTCGATGGCAGCCGCCATGGCGAGATAGGTCTTCCCTGTCCCGGCGGGACCGATGCCGAACACGAGGGTGTTCTCCCGTATGGCGTCCACGTAGCGCTTCTGCCCGAGTGTCTTGGGGCGGACGATCTTCCCCCTGCCCACAGCGATCGAGTCTGTGAAGACACCGGACGGCTTCGGGACGTCCGCCCTGACCATATCGATCACGCGATCGACTTGATCGGCGTCAAGGGACTGCCCCTCCTGAACCAACACAAGCAGCTCGTCGAGAACCGTATGGGCGAGCACGATTTCACGCTCATCCCCTGTGATGTCTATTTCGGTGCCACGCGCCACAAGCCGTGCACGAGGGAAGGCGCTCTCGACACGTCGAAGATGCACGTCCCTTGTGCCCAAGAGTTCAACCATGAGATGGTTCGAGGGGACGCGCACCCGTGCTTCAGTGTCGGGGGGATAGGTCAACGCCTAACTCCTCGTGTTCCTGGCGCCTTGTGTTCCTGGCGAATGGTGCTTCTAGGTAGCGCAATGCGAATGCCGAGAGTATATCGCCGCAGCCCCAATAGCAGAAAAGATTTGCAGCTCTTCAGAAATGACCCGGGTCGGTTACGCCTTCAGCGGAAGCACGTATTACGTACTGCTCAAGTCGTTGCGCTCCTGCTCAACCTCTGCCACAAGGTCGGCGTCCGCGATGTCCAGCATCATCGCCAACGTCGCAACATCCGAAGCCCGGATGGTGAGAACCTTGCCGTTGAAGTCCTGGCGCTTCACCTGGATCCGCAGGAGGAACCGCTCCAAAACCTTGGCGATCTCCCCGTCGAGAGCGTCGACCCTCGCTAGATCGATCGTGACGCCCCTTTCGATCCCGCTCGCGACCTCGTAGATGTCCTCCTCAGGGAGAAGTTGGTTGACAGGAACCTCGTAATGGCCGGCGAGTCGCTTCAGCCTGGAAAGCGAGAGACTCCGCTCGCCCCGCTCATATGCGCCGAGCACAGCGGCCTTGAATTCGCCATCCGTGTCTCGGTGCACATCTTGGAGCGACATGCCGCGCTGGAGTCTGATCGCTCGCAGCCGCTCCCCGACTTTGACGCGGTACTCCATCTTCATCTCCCTCGTCACGCCACCCATGGTACCTTACCGAACACGCTCGATACCCAATCGTACCCTGATTTCCCCGCGAGTGGCAACAGGAACACGGGAGTCACCGGTCCCCGAGGCTCCGGAGCTCCTCCAGGCTCGCGGGCTCGCCTATTCCTACCCAAAGGCCCCTGGCTCGCAAGCTCGCCCGTCCCCCCTGAAGGGAGGACGCGGTAATGAGATCTAGCGTCGGAACAGGCCGCGCTTCTGGGTCGCGGGGTGCTCGCCCCGGATAGCGCCGTACGCCCGGAGAGCCTCCTCGGCGCCATCATCGAGATCGGTCGGGACCTGGACTTCGACGTGTACGAGCAGATCGCCCCGCCCGCGCCGCCGGAGCCTCGGTACCCCCTTCTTGCCCATCCGGTAGATGGTCTCGAGTTGCGTACCGGGCGCCACTTCCAGCGACTCGAATCCTCCCTCGATCAGAGGAATCTTCAGGTGAACGCCGAACGTCGCCTCGGTGAATCCAATCGTGACCTGATGGTGCAAGTCGTCACCCACACGCTGAAACCGGTCGTCGGGCTTCACCCGAATATCTACGTACACATCCCCTGAAGGTGCGCCTCGCTGTCCCGCTCCACCCTTTTGGTTGAGGCGCAGCCTCGTCCCGGTGTCGACTCCTTCGGGGACGTCGACAGTGAGTTCCCTCTCGCCCCGAATAGCGCCTTCACCGAGGCACTGGGGGCACGGATGGTCGATCCGTTGGCCGTTCCCGGAGCAATCGGGACAGTCGGCGACGGTCATCACCGTCCCGAACAACGTCTGCCTTGCAGCCTGAATCCGACCCGTCCCATCACATCGCGAACAGGTGATGGGTCCGTGGCCCGGTGCTGAACCGGTACTGCTGCAAGCCGCACAGGAGACTCGACTCACGAACCTGACTTCTCGCTCGGTACCGAAGGCCGCCTCCACCAATTCGAGATCGAGCCGCACCGCGACGTCTCTCCCCCGTTCGGGACCTCGCCTGGTGGCGCCGAAACCGCCGAACCCGCTGAAACCACCCCCGAAGAACTGCTGGAGGATGTCGTCGAGACCACCGAACTGGCTGAATAGGTCCTGTCCGCCGAACGTCTCGCCTCTGTCGTAGCGGGCGCGCTTCTGGGGGTCTGACAGCACCTCGTACGCCTCTGCGACCTGGCGGAACCGCTCCTCGGCGGCAGCATCTCCCGGATTCGCATCTGGATGGGTTTCGCGGGCGAGGGTGCGGAACGCCTTCTTGATCTCGTCGGAGTCGGCGCCCCTGTCGACACCGAGCGTCTGGTAATAGTCCTTCACTGATGTGCCTCGAAACTGCTCTCAAGCCCTTCAGACACGCGTTCGACCACCCGGATCGCTCTCCGGTAATCCATCCGCATCGGACCGATGACACCCATTCGGCCCCTCGACCCCGAGGGTGTCTCATACGTCGTGGCCACGACGGCAAGGTCGGATTCGTCTCCCAGGTCCGGACCGATTCGCACAGCCAGCCCGTCCGTCCCGTCACTCATGAGGTCGATAAGTGCAGCCTCCTCATCAAGCAATTCCAACAGATGCTGCACCATCGACAGGTCGCTCCACAACGAAGCCATCTGGCTTGTTCCGCCTACGTAGACCTCACGCGGCCCCGTCGCGTGTCCGGCGAGTTGCTCACACACCGGCCTGATGATCCGACGGACCATCGCGGGGAGATCTGACGTGGCGAGCCGGTCTGGTTCCGGTTTGTCGAGAGGATTTCCCTGGAACGCGGCTGCAATGAGGCGTTCCGCCGTCTCGAGAGTGTCTCGGTCAACGGTCACTTCCGTGTCGACGAACTCCTGGTAGACCCTGCCGGATTCAGCGATGGCGACGGCGAGCACGACCGTGCCGCCAAGCGGAACAAGCCTGATGTCCGTGACGACCTCGTTGGCGGCGGCAGGTCCTACAACGACCGCCGGATACGCCGTCAGCTCGCTCACGAGCGTTGACGTGTCGCGGAGAACCTCTGAGATCTGGCGGTGTACTTGCTGAAAGAACTTGTCGATTTGGTTCCGAGTCGTCTGTCTCAAACGTTCGGGAGACAGATGATCCACGTAGAACCGATACCCCTGATGGGTCGGGATGCGGCCTGAGGATGTGTGGGGTTGGGTGACGAAACCGTACGACTCGAGTTGCGCGAGGTCGTTGCGCACGGTCGCCGACGACACGTCAAGGCCGCTCAGGTCGAGGACGGCCTGGGAGCTGACGGGCTCACCTGTCCGGATGTACTCCTCAATGAGCGCTTTGAGAATCTCTGACCTACGGCTATCGAGCATATGTGAACGCTAGCAATCGTTCAAGGAGACTGATAACGCTTCGCGCGCAACGGTGTCGGTCAGCATCGGTTTGAGGACTCGCACGCGCTCCTCTACTACTTCAAGGATCCCTGCTCGAATGAGTCTCTCCCCCGCCGCGGAGGACACAAAGCGCTGCGCCGTGGGAGTCAACGGTGCGCCGGCGGTGAGCCTGAGACCGACCATGAGTTGGTCGCGCTCCTGCTCGGGCGCCGTGAGGTTCTCGATGCCGACACGAGGCCGCTTACCCGCCGCGATCGCCTCGAGGTAGCGGTCCGGCCTTCGGTGGTTTCTCCCCCTCAAACCCCACCTGTGATCGTGCGCCCCTATTCCGAAGGCGACGTACTCCCCGTGAGCCCACGTGGCGAGGTTGTATCTGCAGACGTGGCCGGGCTTCGCGTGGTTTGAGATCTCGTATCGCACGAATCCTCCATCACGCGAAACCTCCTCGAACCTCTGGTACCGGTCCGCCTGGACATCGTCATCTGGCGCCGGTGCGCCGCTGTGGACCTGGCGTGACAACTCTGTGCCGGGTTCAACGGTGAGCGAATAGGTAGAGATATGATCGACGCCGACGTCCATGGCGCGGTCGATCGTGCGCTCCCACGATTCGTCCGTCTCTCCAGGGTGCCCGAATATGAGGTCGATGCCGACCGAGCGGATGCCCACAGACCGCGCACCGGAGATGGCTGCTTCGATCAGACCAACATCGTGGAGGCGGCCGAGCGCTTCGAGCACGATCGAATCGAACGACTGCGCCCCGATCGAAATCCGCGTGAACCCGGCCGCAACGAGTGCGGCGCCGTACTCGTCAGACCAGTCCTCCGGGTTCACCTCAAGGCTCATTTCGGCGCCGTCCTTCATTCCGAAGCGTTCTCCCAAAGCCTCGATGACCGCCACGAGGTAACGGGGCGCTAGTCGCGATGGTGTTCCTCCTCCGAAGTTGACGGCGTCGAGTGGTCCGAACCTGGATTCCATCGCGATTTCTGAGAGCAGAGCCTCAACGTACTGCCCGTGGTCCAGGGCTCCGCCTGCGGATTCGTCCACAATCGCAAAGTCGCAGTAGGGACAGCGGCGCCGACAGAAAGGCACATGCACGTACGCGGACTTCCACTCGGTGGCGAGATCGGCGAGAACGGCGCTATCCGGTGCGAGCCCATTGGCGGGATCAGGGGACACCGGCGCCCTCATCAATCCTGGTCGATCTTGAGCGCCGCTATGAAAGCTTCCTGAGGCACCTCCACGCTGCCCACCATCTTCATCCTCTTCTTCCCCTCTTTCTGGCGCTCAAGGAGCTTGCGCTTGCGTGTGATATCGCCGCCGTAGCACTTCGCGGTGACGTCCTTGCGCTTCGCCTTCACGGTCTCTCTTGCGATAATGCGTGAGCCGATCGCCGCCTGGATCGGGACATCGAATTGCTGCCTCGGAATGAGTTCGCGAAGCTTGTGGACCATCGCCTTCCCGTAGTTGTACGCCCTGTCCTTGTGCACGATCGTCGAGAAGGCGTCCACAGACACAGCGTTGAGGAGAATGTCCACACGCACGAGATCTGCGGGTCGATACTCGTCTGGTTCGTAGTCGAGGGACGCGTACCCGCGAGTACGCGACTTGAGCGTGTCGAAGAAGTCGAACACGATCTCGGCGAGCGGCATCAGATAGTGGAGCTCGACACGCTCGGGGCTGAGATAGTTCATCTCCCCCATCTCTCCGCGCTTCGTCTGGACGAGTTCCATCACCGCGCCGATGTACTCAGACGGCGTGATGATCATCACTTTCATGTACGGCTCTTCGATCGTGACGAGGGCGCCGGGACTCGGAAGATCCTGTGGGCTCTGAACGATCTGCTCGGACCCGTCCAGAAGAATCGCCCTGTACTCCACCGACGGCGCTGTCGCTACGAGGTCGAGGTCGTACTCGCGCTCAAGTCGCTCCCTCACGATATCCATGTGCAGCAGACCGAGGAAGCCGACTCGGAAGCCGAATCCCAGTGCTCGGCTTGTCTCTGCGGTGTATCGCAACGAAGAATCATTGAGCCTCAGTTTGTCGAGCGCTTCTCGAAGTCGCTCAAAGTCGTCACCGTCGGTCGGGAAGAGACCGGAGAACACCATCGACTTCGGTTCTGCATACCCTTCGAGCGGCTCGGACGCAGCGTTCCCCGCTTGTGTCACCGTGTCTCCCACCCTGATCAGGTCAATGTCCTTGACCCCTGTGATGAGATAGCCGACCTCTCCGGCCACGAGGCGGCCTGTCCTCTCAATGGCCGGCCTCCTCACCCCCACCTCGCTGGCGTCAAGGTCTTGGCCGCTCGCCATGAGCCGGATGCGATCGCCCTCGGTGAGGGATCCATCGACCACGCGTATAAGCGCGACAACGCCTCGATATGTGTCGTAATACGAATCGAAGACCAGGGCGCGAAGCGGCGCGTCCGGGTCGCCGATCGGCGTAGGAAGTCTGTCTACGATGATCTCAAGCAGATCATCTATCCCTGAACCCGATTTCGCAGAAATCCGAACCACTTCGTCTGTCGACCCTCCGAGAATATTCGCGAGTTCCCGTGCGGCCCGGTCCGGATCAGCAGCGGGGAGGTCAATCTTATTGACGATCGGGATGATTTCTAATCCGCTCTCGATCGCGAGGTGGGCATTGGCGAGGGTCTGGGCTTCGACGCCCTGGGCGGCGTCCACGATGAGCAGAGCGCCTTCGCATGCTTCGAGGGAGCGGGACACTTCGTAGGAGAAGTCGACGTGGCCGGGTGTATCGATGAGGTTGAGTTCGTATCGCTCGCCGTTCTTCGCGTCGTAGTCGATCCTGACAGCGTTCGCCTTGATTGTGATGCCTCGTTCCCGTTCGAGGTCCATGTCGTCGAGGAGCTGGTCGCGCATGTCGCGCTCAGCGATCGCCCCAGTTCGTTCAAGCAGGCGATCCGCCAGCGTGGATTTACCGTGGTCGATGTGTGCGATGATGCTGAAGTTTCGGATGCGCGACTGATCCATGGGCGTCTCCGGTGGGTGGAATTGAGAGTGTACCGTTGTCCGGCTCTGGTACTATCCTCGTGTCGACTCCCACCACACCCCGTGAGGTTCTCTTCCATATGGCCAATATCAAGTCAAACATCAAACGTAACCGCCAGAACATTCGACGCAACGCGCGCAACATTGCAATCCGCTCCGAGTTAAAGACCCGCACCAAGCAGGCTCTCGCCGCCGCTGAAGCCGGTGACTCCGCCAAGGCCGAGGAGCTGCTCAGGCTGACGCAGAAGCGGATCGACATGGCGGTCACAAAGGGCGTCCTCCACGCAAAGACCGCCTCGCGCCGCAAGTCTCGTCTCGCGGCGCAGGTGCGCTCGCTTCTCGCCTAGATTTCGATGTCAGAGATCGAAGGCACACTGCTGACGCCCGAGGCGCTCGAGAAGCTGCGGGGCGAATTCGACCATCTCACAACCACGGGTCGTGACGAGGTCGTCGCGCGAATCGCTGAAGCCAGAGCGCATGGTGATCTCAAGGAGAATGCGGAGTACGACACCGCGAAGAACGATCAGGGGCTCATGGAGGCCCGGATCCGCTGGCTCAAGCACACGATCGATAACGCTCGGGAACTCGAGGTCGAAGAATCAGATGTGATCACCGTCGGGTCTGTTGCCACCGTTATCGACGATGACGGCGACGAGATGGAATTCTTTATCGCACCGTCTGAGAACAAGGTTCCCGGCATGCTCCTCGCCTCACCGGACAGCCCCCTGGGCGCAGCGCTGCTCGGGGCGAAACCTGGTGACGACGTCCACTACGAAGCACCCGGCGGCACGTTCACCTACCACGTAAAAGCAATCCGCCCCTTCGAAGCCTGACAGCTATCAGCTACCGCTCTTACTGTGACCTGTGACCTGTGACCTGTGACCTGTTCAAGCCATCCACCTGGACATAGCGACCGTGAGCCGCTCGAGTGTCACCCGGTGCGTCTCCTCAGGCTGCGTCTTCATCGCGAGGTCGGCCTTTGCGAGCGCCCGCACCGAATTGGCGAGTCCCTGTACGGGAGCGCGGTTCCTCGACTGCCACACCTTCTTGGTCGCGTAGGAGTTCGGACTGGCGCCTGACCAGGCGACGAACGTGTCGAAGTCGGGCGCAATCCCTGCCAGTGAACGCTTCCTCACTTCACCCTCGAGGTAGGAGAGCAGCATGAGCGGGTGCTGATGTTCGAGGAAGTCCGAGAGCCTGCGCAACGCTTCGCCGTGATTCCCGGACATGATCGCGTCGCCGAGGAACCACATCGGCTCATCCGGCCGGTTCGTGAACCGGGACTTCACGTCCTCGGCTGAGATGGTCGTCCCTCCGACCGACATCTGGTCGAGCGCTCTCGACATCGCTGCGGTGTTGGAACCGAAGTGGCTGAGCATCGCGCTGCGTGCAGCTTGATCTATCCGCAGACCCCGGCGTCTGCCCTCATCGGCGAGCCAGGCCGCAGCATCGCGTTCGCTCAGTGCCCTGACCGTGACGACTCCTCCCGATCCCTTCACGGCGTCTCGAATCGGGGCAGGCAGGGCGCCTGTCGCCAGGAACACCGCCACAGCCTGGGAGGGATCGGCGTGGGAGAGCAGTTCTGTAATGGTGTCGATTTCCGCCTTCAACAGGTTGTTCGTATCAACAACGAGCACACCGGTCATGCCGCCGAATAGAGAACCAGACTGGAGTGCGGGCACGATGGCGTGGACCCCATCGCGCATCTCCCTTCCGTCATCGGACGTCCCTGAGCCCTTCGGAGGCACGTCAATGCGCGTAGACGTCTCGACACCCGCCTCAGCGAGAATCTCTGCCGCTCGCTCAAACATCCGTTCGCGCTCTGACGGTCCTGCGTTTTTCGGCGCCGTGACTGCGTGCCATCCCATATTTCACAACATAGCGCTCGCCGGCGTCATGGCGCTGCGGTGAGAGACACGACAACGTCCCCTTCAATGTAGGTGTGACGCACCTCGGTGCCTGCATCCTCCAAAACCGCCACAACATCCGGGTGGGGGTGACCGTACCGGTTCTCGCCATATGAGAGGATCGCGATCCCTCCAACGGTTCGCCGCAACCATTGAAGATCTGTTGTGCTGGATCCGTGGTGCGGCACCACGAGCACATCTGGGCGAAGCGGCGGGAGATCGGCCTGTGCAACAGCCTCGATGTCACCCCCGATGAACACCGTGCGCCCTGCCGTCACCCACAGCACCACCGATCCATCGTTCTCCCCCGCATACCTGCGCTTCGGACCGAGCACCGCCAACTGAATCGACCCGGTCGCGTAGGTATCACCGGCCGCGACCCTCCGAACACTGATTCCAGCCGCGGTCGCAGCTTCCACCGCTTCGAGAAGCAGTGAGCCCTCAGGCACGAACTCCGGCACCCAGAGCTCCTCCGCATCACCCGCCCTCAGCAGCTCTACGACTCCCGCTACATGATCCGCGTCACCGTGCGTCACGACTACCAGGGAGAGGCGCCGGACGCCGTTTCCTCTGAGAGCCCGATCGAGAATCTGTGGATCGGCGCCACCGTCGACGAGAACCGCTTGGCCTGAGGGATCTTGGAAGAGGATCGCGTCACCCTGACCGACATCGAGCACCACCATCGTCGGCGCCTGCGGCCACTGAGAAGACCCAGTGATCGCCAACATCACGATCAGAACAGTCCCAGCGAGGCCGATCGCCCTTGTCGGCCTCCACACAACGGCGCCGGCGGTAGCCACCGCTCCAAACGCTTCAAGCGGAGCAAGCTGAGGACCGAAGGCTGCTGCACTCGCCACCGAGAGGATCGCTGACGCGCCGAGGGTTACCAACGGCTTCAGAATCGGCGCGACGATCGCGACCGCGCCAATCGCCGTCGTGACGGTGACGAGGGGCGCAACGATGAGATTCGCAATCGGCGCCGCAAGCGGAATCGTGCCGAACACCACCAGGATTATCGGGGCAACCGCCACCTGGGCGCCAACGGTTGCGAAGAGCGGAATGACCAGCCAACGTGGCGTGCGTCCTGACGCGGCCGTAACGCCGAAGAGCACGCCGGCGGTTGCGGCGACCGAGAGCTGGAAGCCTACGGAGAACGCAAGATGCCCAGACACAAGGAGCAGGAGCGTTACTGCTGTTCCGAGGGCCATCCACGGATCGAAAGGGATCCCGACCAGGCCACCGACGAGTGGTACCGCAGCCATTACAGACGCACGGATCACCGAAGGTTCCCACCGCGTCACGACAGCGAATATAGCGAGGCCGATCATGCCTCCGACTACTCGTAGCACGGGACGCACGGCGATCGGGGCCGTGAGGAACCACCACGCGACCAGGAACATCGCGACGTTCGAACCCGAGACGGCGACGAAGTGCGCGAGCCCAGCTCGACGCAGATCCTCCTCGTCGCGCGCTGCAAGAAGATCCGTATCCCCGATCAGGAGCCCTCGAACGAGTCCATCAGTGCGAACGCTGCCGTCGTACACAGATGCGACCCTGCCCCTAGCCGCATTGCCGATCTGCACGATCGGGTTGGAAGACTCCACCACCGTGACGACTTCATCAACCCTGAAGACTCCCGCTACCACTTCGTCCCGCACCCGAGCGACACGGGGCGTGAGGTGTCCGGTCGCAACAACCACCGAGCCGACAGGAATACCTGCATCGAGGCCGATCACCGCGATTCTCGGTCCCGACCATCGGGATCCGTCGAGAGCCAGCGGCTCCGCCACTGCCCGCTCGTACGATCGGAGCGTCGCTTCCTCCGCGATCCGCAGTGTGAGTGTGGCGTGTCCCTCAGGTATCTCGGCTCGCTCAATGGCCGAGAGCCTCAGGTCTGCGGTCGCTCCTGAAGCGACGCCGACCGCTATGAACACAACAACGACAACAACGGCGATCCGGCGACTGACAACAGACGCGCACAGGCCAAGTACCGCCACGCCGACGCCGATGCTCAGCGAGGAGAATCCGATGATGACTCCGGTCCACGTCGCCCCTGCGGCGAGCAGGCACCACCGCCCCGGCGTTGTGACAGCAATCGTCACGGACGAGAAATGGCGTCCCTCATCAATGCGAGCTTTGCCTCACCGATCCCAGGGACGTCGAGCAGATCCTCGACGGTTCGGAACGGGCCGCGATCGGTCCGGTATGCGACGATCCGCTCGGCAAGCACAGGACCGACCCCCGGGAGGCTCTCAAGTTCTGATGCAGACGCCGTGTTAAGGTCGATGCCGGTCTCGGCACGAGCACCCATCAGTTCTCCAGAGACTCCGACGGTCAGGATCACGATACGTTCGCCGGCGCGTAGAGCCGCCGCCAGGTTGATGGATGTCAGGTCGGCGTCATGTGTCGCCCCACCCGCAGCGCCGACCGCATCAGCGACGATGGAATCCGATGGAAGTTCCACGACCCCTGGCGCTACCACCGCTCCCGATATGTGCACCCTGATCCCGGCGTCGACCTGAGCGGCCCTGATTGGAGCGCCAGACGCTGCCGGAGGGGCTTCGGCGGCGCCTATCCCGAACCAGATTACGCCGACGACCACCGCAAGGATCGCCACGCCTGACACCGTGACAGCAAGATTCGTTGCGTCGCGCGACACGAGATCCTCCCACACCGCGCCGCACCGTAGGTATATCACCCATGCAACGGAGAAACAAGACTTTCGATAGGAGTCAGGTGGATGCCTTGGGCAGTATTACGAAGTACGTATGACGTAGTACGAACCCACCTCAGGCCTTTCGGACAGGTCAAGCAATGATCGTGATACGTACTACGTACTTCGTAGTACGTTCGTTCAGAACAAGCGGATAACCGCCTCGAGCTGTTCCAACTCTTCGAGCCGGGTCTC
>JASJYA010000167.1 GCA_030125685.1 Actinomycetota bacterium | reverse complement strand
CATGACGAAACTGAGACAGCTCCATGAGAGCGGCCAATCCATTTGGTACGACTTCATCCGAAGGGACATGCTCACCGGCGCCGGACTGCGAGAACTCGTTACGTCCGGCATCCGCGGCGTGACGAGCAATCCATCGATCTTCGAGAAGGCGATCGCTGGTTCGAACCTGTACGACGACCACATCGCCACGCTCGACGGCAGCACACCCGCGGAGGTTTTTGAAGCCCTTGCGGTATCGGACATCCGTGTTGCGGCAGATATTCTCATGGACGTCTATCAGACGTCGGGTGGCGAAGACGGGTACGTGAGTTTCGAGGTGTCCCCTGCGCTCGCGCACGACACCGCGGGGACGATCGCCGACGCGATGAGGCTGTGGACCGTCATCGACCGTCCGAATCTGATGATCAAGGTTCCCGCTACCGAAGCCGGAATACCCGCGATCGAGGAACTCACCGCGCAGGGGCTCAACATCAACGCCACCCTGATGTTCTCGCTCGACGACTATGAAGCTGTGGCGATGGCGTACATCCACGGCGCGGAGAGAGCCTCCGACCCGTCCAGTCTCGCTTCGGTAGCCTCGTTCTTCGTCAGCCGAGTCGACGCGTCGACAGACGCAGCGCTCGAGCTCAACGGGACCGAACGGGCGCTCGCTCTCCGCGGCAGGGCTGCAATCGCCAACGCAAAGGTCGCCTACAAGCGATATGGAGAATTGTTCGAAGGCGTCCGTTTCGAGGCGCTACGCGCTGCAGGCGCGCGGCCCCAACGCGTGCTCTGGGCGTCTACCTCTACGAAGAACCCTGACTACAGCGACGTCATGTACATCGAAGAGCTGATCGGTCCGAACACCGTGAACACCGCCCCACCTGCCACCATCGAGGCCTTCCTCGACCACGGTGTCGTCAAGACGGATTCACTCCTTGAGGACACGGCCGACGCTGTGAGGTTCATCGCATCCCTCCCGGAAGTCGGGATCGACTTCGACGCCATCACGACGACTCTCCAGGTCGAAGGCGTGGCCGCGTTCGCTGATGCATACTTCTCGCTGCTCGCGGCGATCGAGCGCAAGCAGGCACAGATCTACGCATGACGTTCCGCGTCTCGATCAAGCCGCAATCGGGCGGTCACGCCGGCGACTCTGAGACACGTTGGCCGACCGATGATCTCGTTGCGAGGATTTGGCGTGGGGATCCCACGGTGTGGGCGGATCCACCGGCGCCCGAGATCGTGAACCGGCTGGGTTGGCTCCATGCCCCGGAGCGATCGCGCAGGCTCGTCACGCTCATTGAGGAGCTTCACCGAACAGCGGTGGACGATGGGATCACCGATGTGATTCTCTGTGGAATGGGGGGATCGAGCCTCGCTCCTGAGGTGTTCGCCTCGACACTGCCCAGCGCCGAAGGCTCCCCCCGGCTCACGGTGATGGACTCGACGCATCCGGACGCTGTACGGGCCGTCGACGCTGCGATCGACCCCGCCACAACATGGTTCATCATCTCTTCGAAGTCCGGGGGGACCATCGAGACAATGTCGCTTCTGAAATTCTTCTGGGAGCGAGCAACTCTGGAGGTTCCGGATCCGGGGAACCACTTCATCGCGATCACTGATCCCGGCACGACTCTCGAAACCTTGGCCGCTGAGAAAGGCTTCAGAGCGACAGTGCTCGCCGATCCAGAGGTCGGGGGGCGGTACTCGGCCCTCACCGCCTTCGGCCTGGTTCCGGCAGGGATCATCGGCGCTGATGTCGGTGCGCTCCTCGACGCAGCCAAGCGGGGAGCGGCTCGATGCGGACCAGACATACCTCTCGAAGAGAACGCCGGCTTCGGTATCGGTGTGCGGCTCACGGATCGCTCTCGGCGGAACTCCGACAAAGTCCGTTTCGTCAGTTCACCGCCGGTAGCTTCGCTCGGAATCTGGATCGAGCAGCTCATAGCCGAATCGACAGGAAAGGATGGAGTCGGGATCGTACCGATCGATGGCGGACCCCGCCTCGACGGTGTGCCCGGGGACAATGCGGGCGCGACGACGGTCGGAATCGGAACCCCGAGCGATGAGGCCTTTGATATCGAAATCGGTCTGCACGATCCCTACGATGTTGGCGCGGTGATGTTCATTCTCGAGTTCGCCACTGCGGTCGCGGGCGAGATCCTCGGCGTCAACCCGTTCGATCAGCCTGACGTCGAGATCGCGAAACAACTCGCCGGACAAGCAATGCAGGGAGACGTGGGACCGGCCGGGGAGGCGCCCCACGATGTACACGACCCCCGATGGATCAGAGACTTCCTCGCCGCACTCGGCGAAACAACACCACCCTCCTACGTATCGATACAGGCGTACCTCCCTCAGGATGCGGACACCGAAGAGCGGCTCGACACTCTGCGTCTCACCATCAGCACAACACTCGGGGTCTACACGACAACGGGGTACGGGCCGAGGTACCTCCACTCGACAGGGCAACTCCACAAGGGCGGCCCCCCTGGAGGCGTGTTTCTCCAGATCGTCGATGACACCGCCACCGAACTCATGGTTCCAGGCGCTGGATACACCTTCAACCAACTCATCCAGGCACAAGCCGCAGGCGACCGCGCCGCCCTCGCAGATAGAGGGCGCTCAGTGATATCCGTGAACGTCGGAGGGAGCAGAGTCCAGGGCCTCCGCTCGCTAGTAGATCAGGTGCAAGCAGCCGTTCAGAGAACCTCTCTCTGACCC
>JASJYA010000064.1 GCA_030125685.1 Actinomycetota bacterium | reverse complement strand
CTGCTACCACCGTTCGGTGATGGCGGCACGCTTCGGCCTTGGGCGCGCGCTCATGTCTGAATGTGCTCTGGAAATCGTCGCAGTCACGTAGTTTCCATGTAGGTGCTCCCCCCCTGTATCGACCTTTTCCACCCAGCGTTGAGCTTTTGACAGGAGACAGGTCAATTCCATTCAATGAACGCGGAGGACCAGATTGTTACGCAGTCGTCCGAGGCGCAGCGGATTCTGACCTCTCGATCGTTCGTCACGACGACGGTCCGAGCCGGTCCCTGCCTCACCAGATCCACGATCGCGTCGTCTGCCGTCTCCCCTCGTGAGAACAGCACGACAACGCCATCGGGCGACCGGAATCCCTCTCGCGCTTCGTCATCGGAACCGTCGAACACGACAACAATCTCTGCCGGTGTTCTTCTCGCAAGCTGACTCGCTCTACGGATGACATCATCTCTTGCATCCCGGGTCGCGAACTCGTCGCCGTGGAGGACGCCTGCAACGTTGTAGCCGTCGATGATGATTCTCTGCAGAGATTGCTCGATAAGCACGACCAGGGCGTCTCCTGAATCCGGGGCCACGCCGTGGGGAATGCTGAGAGGCCGAGGGACTGCAGGCTCGACATCGTGAACCGCTTGACGTCGGAACGGCCTCGCCCTGCGTTCGGCCGCGTCGAGCCACTCGGCGAGAGCAAGGGGATCCGAAGGAGAAGCGTCCTGTCGAATATCACCCTGTGACATTGAATCTCTGGTGATCTCGCGGCGACGGACCCGCTCGGAGATCCGTTGGGCTTTGGCTTCGACGTCGACGACGACGCGCTCCAAGGCCAGCACCCTCGCTCCGAGTTCAGTGATGCGATCGTCTCGCTGCGAAACTGTGATCGTCAGCTCTCGGTTGCGCGCCTCGGCGCGGGCTCTGGCGTCCTCTGCAAGCAACCGAGCGTCACGTATCTCGACCTCGTGCCCCTTACGCAGGTCAGTCACCCTCTTCTTCCCCTCGATGAGTTGCTCGCTGAGCGACGCGATCCGCAGCCCGGCTTGAGCGAGCAGGTCACCCGTGTCGCCGTCGCGCGCGTCCGCCGCCCTCTCTCTGAGCTGCTCGCACACAGACTCGGGGTCTGCCAGGTACTCGACAAGAATATCGTCGTGGGGATCGTCGGGCTCGAAACGCTCCGCGACGGCCGTACGAAACTGCTCGTTCTCCTCCAACTCGTGCACGATGGAGCGAGCAAAGGGCGGCGGCAGCGTCCGATCTGAGCGTTTCGCGATATTCCGCAACCTCGTCGGGACATCGTCGGGGTCCATCTGAGCAAGCTCACGGCGCGCCGATTCGATGACTGGTCGCAACTCCTCAAGCATCGCCTTATCGAGGCTCATCGCGGTAATCCCCGGACCCGACGGCGCCTCGTCTTGACATGTGATCTCACAGTGCCATACTCGCACCCCACCAGTACAAACGAAGCGAAACAAAAAAATGGCCGGACGACTCGGACTCGTACTCCTTCTGTAGTAGGCGCATCGAACACCTGATGCGCCCAACCCTCCGTGCCCGGAGGGTTCTTTCATTCCCGGAGACGAACATGCCAGAACAACTCAGCGGAGCAGCGATTCTCATCAGAGCCCTCGAGCACGAGGGTGTCGATGTGATCTTCGGTGTGCCCGGAGGGGCGATCCTCCAGGCGTACGACGCGCTCTACTCCAGCTCGATCCGCCACATTCTCGCGAGACATGAACAGGGTGGGGGCCACATGGCGTCGGGATACGCCCATGCGACCGGTCGCGTCGGAGTCACGTTCGCGACATCAGGGCCTGGAGCGACGAACCTCATCACGCCGCTCGCAGACGCCTACATGGACTCGATTCCCGTCGTTGCGATCACGGGACAGGTACGCACGACCTCGATAGGGCTGGACGCCTTCCAGGAGACCCACACGTGGGGTATCTCCATGCCGGTGACGAAACACAATTACCTCGTGACCAACATCAACGAGATCCCCTCGACGATCAGAGAAGCGTTTCATGTTGCATCGACCGGCCGCCCCGGCCCGGTACTGGTTGACATCACCAAAGACGCTCTCGCTGACGCCATGCCTTGGCACGGCCCTGTCGAGATCGACCTCCCTGGCTACCGACCCTCCGTCCAGGGCCACCCCAGACAGGTGAAGGCCGCAATGGACGAGATACTGGCGTCGGAGAGGCCGGTTCTTTATGCCGGTGGCGGAATTTTGCGGGCCAGAGCGAGCGAGGAGCTGAGAGCGTTCGCGGAGCAACAGGGTCTTCCCGTCGTCACCACGCTCATGGCGAGGGGTGCGATCCCCGACTCCCATCCCTTGACGCTCGGCATGTCGGGGATGCACGGCAACTACACGGCCTCCACCGCAATGCAGCGCTCAGATCTCCTGATCGCAATCGGCGCCCGCTTCGACGACAGGGTGACGGGCAATCCCGATCTCTTCGCACCCGAAGCAAGGATCATCCACATCGACGTCGATCCAGCGGAGATCAGCAAGATCCGCAAGGCGGACGTTCCAATCGTCGGCGACGCCAAAGCCGTGCTCAGACAGCTCCTCGACGAGGGGGAGAGGCGACTCAAGGACGGTCCGGCGCCCACGCGAACCGAGTGGATGGACACCCTCGAAGGGTGGCGCCGCGATTTCCCGCTCGCGTACGTCCAGGATCCGGACGGGCCGATTCAGCAGCAGTACGTGATCGACGAGCTCTGCAAGCACGCCGGCGACGCTATCGTCGTGGCCGGCGTCGGCCAGCATCAGATGTGGGCGTCCCAGTTCTGGAAGTTCGAGCGGCCGAACGCGTGGATCAACTCCGGCGGACTCGGCACAATGGGGTATGCCGTGCCTGCAGCGATAGGCGCTAAGGCCGGGATGCCGGATACAACTGTCATCGCCATCGACGGCGACGGATGTTTCCAAATGACGTTCCAGGAGCTCATCACTGCCGCCGAGGAGGGCATCCCAGTGAAAATCGCCGTTATGAACAACGCGAACCTCGGCATGGTGCGCCAGTGGCAGAAGCTCTTCTACGACGACCGCTACTCGGCGACAGAGTTGTCGTATACGAATCCAAACATCCCGATGCTCGCCGAGGCTCTGGGCTGCGCGGGCTTCCGTGCCGAGACGCCGGATGAGGTCATTCCGACGATCGAGAAGGGCCTCGCCGTGAACGATCGGCCTGTCGTCATGGAGTTCGTCTGCGACCCTGACGCGATGGTGTTCCCCATGATCGTGGCCGGGGGTTCCAACGATGAGATTCTCATGGGTCCGGAGGACATTTCGTGCAACACCTGATAACCGTCACCGTCGAGAACCAGCCCGGCGTCCTCGCGAGGATCACGTCGATGTTCGCGAGAAGGGACTTCAACATTCACTCCCTCGCGGTCGGCCCGACCGAGGATCCCACCCGATCTCGGGTCACGATGGTCGTCGATGGCCCGGAGATGGAACAGATCGTCAAACAGCTCTACAAGCTCATCCACGTCATCAAAGTCACGGAGCACCCTCAGGGAGAAGCGATCGAACGCGAAATCATGCTCGTTCGAGTTCATGCAGACCCGAAACGGAGAAGCGAGATCCTCAATGCGGCCAACATCTTCGACGCGACAGCCGTCGACGTCGGGGCAAGCACGATCACATTCGAGGTCGTCGGTGAGCCGATGAGGCTCTCTGACTTTCTTGAGTTCATGAAGACCTACGGCATCGTGAGCCTTGCGAAGTCCGGTCGCATCGCGCTCGCCAAGGACGCGAAGTCGCAGAACACGAAACAGAAGCAGACAGCAAAGGGAGCCTGACACGATGACGACCATGTATTACGAAGCCGACGCAGACCCGAGCCTTATCGCTCGTCGCAGAGTCGCGGTCATGGGCTTCGGCAGCCAGGGGCACGCCCACGCGCTCAACCTGAAGGATTCCGGCGTCGACGTGATCGTTGGACTGCGCGACGGTTCACCGCGGGTTCAAGCGGCGTCGGACGCAGGCCTCAAGGTCGTCAATCCCGAAACGGCCGCCGAGTGGGCGGACCTGATCATGGTGCTTGTTCCTGACCAGGTTCAGAAAGGCTTCTACCACGATGTCATCGCGCAGAGGCTGTCTGTGGGCGACGCCCTCTTCTTCGCGCACGGGTTCTCCATTCACTTCGAGTTCATCTCCCCACCGGGATACGTGGATGTGGGAATGGTGGCGCCGAAGGGCCCGGGGCATCTCGTTCGGCGCCAGTACGTCGAAGGTTCAGGCGTCCCGACGCTCGTTGCTGTGAACCAGGACGCTTCAGGTGGAACGCTCGCGCTCGCGCTCTCCTACGCCCACGCCATCGGAGGCACTAGGGCGGGCGTCATCGAGACGACGTTCAAGGATGAGACGGAGACCGACCTCTTCGGTGAGCAGGTGATCCTGTGCGGAGGAGTCGACTCCCTGATCCAGGCAGCGTTTGAAACGCTCACCGAGGGCGGGTACACCACCGAGATGGCCTACTTCGAAGTGCTCCATGAGCTCAAGCTCATCGTCGACCTCCTCTGGGAGGGAGGCATCGAGTGGATGCGCCACTCCGTGTCTGACACTGCCGAGTATGGGGACATCACCCGGGGTCCGAGGATCGTCACGGCCGAGACGAAGGCCGAGATGGGCAGGATCCTCGCGGAGATCCAGTCGGGTGAGTTCGCCAGGGAGTGGATGGCTGAATACGAAGCCGGTTCCCCGAAGTTGACGGCAGCCCGAGCAGCCATTGCAGAGCACCCCGTCGAGGCGACCGGCCGAGCCCTCAGGGAGATGATGACCTTCATGGTCGCGAAGACCCCGAAGGATGATGTATGAGGGCCAGGCGACAGGTAACAGGTAACAGGGAAGAAGCCCATGAATGATCGGCTGATAATTTTTGATACGACGCTGCGTGATGGCGAGCAGGCGCCGGGGATTGCACTCTCACCGGATGACAAGGTCGCGATCGCGAAGCAGCTCGCGCTCCTGAAGGTCGACGTCATCGAAGCCGGATTCGCCGCAGCGAGCGCCGGCGACTTCACATCTGTGGCGAGGATCGCGGCGGAGGTCCCCGGGCCGACGATCGCGTGCCTCGCACGCACCCACGCCGACGACATCGATCAGGCCGCGGACGCACTAAAGGCCGCGGACAACAAACGAATCCACGTTTTCATCTCCACATCTCCCATCCACATGGAGCAAATGCTGCACATGTCCCCTTCGGAGGTGCTCGAGTCCGTCAAGGAGGGCGTGGCCCGTGCAAAGAGGTACGTCGACGACGTCGAATTTTCTCCTCAAGACGCGACGCGGTCTGACCCGGAGTTCATCATCGAGGTGTGCCGCGCCGCGGTCGCCGCCGGGGCCACAACGATCAACATCCCAGACACGGTCGGCTACGCGATGCCGGAGGACTTCGTCGAGCTGCTCACCAACGTCTACGACAACGTGCGTGACGGCAACGAGGACGTGATTATCTCTACGCACTGTCACGACGACCTCGGACTCGCCGTTGCGAACTCGCTATCTGCAATAAGCGCAGGCGCCCGCCAGATCGAGGGCGCCATCAACGGGATCGGCGAGCGGGCAGGCAACACCTCCACGGAGGAGGTCATCATGGCGCTCTCCACCCGCGCTGATTACTTCAATGTCGAAATCGGCGCGGACACGACCCAGATTTTCGAGACGTCCCGCCTCGTTTCGAGCCTCACCGGATACCCGATTCAGTACAACAAGGCCGTCGTCGGACGGAACGCGTTTGCTCACGAGTCAGGAATCCATCAGCACGGCGTGCTCCAGAACCGAGAGACGTACGAGATCATGGACCCCGCGTCTGTCGGCCGCGAATCTGTGCTCGTGTTGGGCAAGCACTCCGGTCGAGCCGCGTTTCAAGATGCCCTAAAGAAGATGGGCATCGTCCTCGAGGACGTCGACTTTCAGCGCTCGTTCGACAGGTTCAAGGAACTTGCGGACCGCAAGGGGGAGATCTCCGAAGACGGCATCAGGGCCATCGTCACCGAAGAGACAGCCACAGACAGCGTGGAGATGCAATTCGAGGCCATCGTCGTGTCCGGCGGGTCTCATGAGGTGCCGGTCGCAACGGTGACCCTGGCTCGCAACGGCGATGTCATCACGAATACAGCGGAGGGCGACGGCATGGTCAACGCCGCGTTTGTGGCGATCCAGGACGCGTACGGGATCCCCGCGACACTGCTCGACTACCGGGTCTCACCGATCACGCCCGGCGCTGACGCCATGGCCGAGGTCAGTGTGATCATTCAGGTCGGCTCATCGAGCTTTTCCGGTCGCGGCGTATCGACAGACGTCGTTGAAGGATCGGCGCGTGCGATCGTGTCGGCGATGAACAAGGCTGCATTTGACCGCGGAGTCACAGAGAACCCGCGAGACTCAGAAGCGTGAACGCGCACTTCGCTCTTCTTCCAGGCGACGGTATCGGCCCTGAGATCGTTCAGGAGGCCCGCATCGCCCTCGATGCGGTAGCTGATCGGTACGGTCACGACTTCTCGTACTCGGAGCACCCCATCGGCGGTTGCTCGATCGACGCCTCCGGCGATCCCCTCCCCGCTGCAACCATTGAAGCTTGCAGGCGTGCAGACGCCGTGATCCTCGGCGCTGTCGGCGGTCCGAAGTGGAGCGATCCGGAGGCGCCGATCAGGCCGGAGGATGGCCTGCTGGCGATTCGCAAGGAGCTCGGCCTGTATGCCAATCTGCGACCGATCAAGACGTTCGAGGCTCTTGTGGACGCATCGCCGCTACGCCGCGACATAGTCGATGGAACAGACATCCTGTTCGTGCGGGAGCTGACAGGGGGCATCTACTTCGGGGGATCGACGACCTCAGATGGCGGCGACACCGTTGTCGATCACATGCGCTATACGGTGGCAGAAGTTGAGCGGATCGTGCGGTTCGCCGCCTCGGCCGCCCGTAAACGATCGAGAAGGCTCACGTCAGTCGACAAGGCGAACGTCCTCGAGGTGTCGCGTCTGTGGCGGCGAGTCACTCTCCGGGTGATGGCTGAAGAGTTTCCCGACGTTGCGCTGGAGACGGTGCTCGTGGATGCCATGGCGATGCACCTGTTGTCCCGCCCGAGGGACTTCGACGTCGTTGTGACCGGCAACCTCTTCGGGGACATCCTCACCGATGAGGCTTCGATGCTGCCGGGGTCGCTCGGTCTGCTGGCCTCCGCATCACTCGGTGACGGAGCACTGGGTGTCTACGAGCCGATACACGGCTCGGCCCCCGACATTGCAGGCAGGGGTATTGCGAACCCCCTCGGGGCGATCCTCTCCGCTGCTTTGGCGCTGCGCCACTCGCTCGGCCTCGACACCGAGGCGGAGGCCGTAGAGAGCGCGGTCGACCGTGTCCTCGCGGCCGGTCTGCGCACACGGGACATCGCTGCCGGCGGCGCCGCGATCGGTACTGCAGCAATGGGTGCAGCGGTAGCTGAAGAGCTGAGAGCTGAAAACCCTCTCTGACCCCCGTACCTCGGGCCATCTCTCCCACGCTGTGGGAGAGAGTAGAGCTGAAAAGCGTCGCTCGTACCTGTACCGAATAGCCGTGCGGCCCCACCATGGTGTGGGAAAACGGTGTCGGTCAAGTAGGATTATCGGCGTGACCACAACTCGACAGACCAATGCAGCACCAAGCCTGGAGTTGCTCCGCGAAATGCGTTCCGAGATTCTCGCGGTCGTGGCTCGACACGGTGCGTCGAATGTTCGGATTTACGGGTCGGTGGCGCGCGGTGAGGCCGGACCTGACAGCGACATTGATCTGCTTGTCGACATGGGTGACGGGAGAAGCCTCATGGATCTGGCAGGTCTCCACCTCGAACTCGAGGATCTGATCGGTTTTCATGTCGAGATCGGCACTGACGTCAGACCTCGACTTCGTGAACGAGTCCACGCCGAGGCCGTTGCATTGTGAATCGCGTCTGACCCTCGTACCTCGAGCCATCTCTCCCACGCTGTGGGAGAGAGAAGAACTGAGGACCAGACGACGGCTATCGGGCGTAAAGTCGACGGCTGCTTGCGCCGATATCATCGGCAGGTAAGCGGAGGTGAGCTACCCGGTGACGATTTCGGGATTTGACGGTGTGCTTGCCGCCGCCCAGGAGGGGTCCGAGTGGGCGTGGGATATTCTCGTCTGCGACGTCGGACCGAGACTGGTCGGCTTCTTCCGGACGCGTGGCATCGCCGACCCCGAAGCACTCACCGGCGACGTATTCGTCGACCTCGCCAAGAACCTCACGAATTTCGATGGGGACGAGTCCGGGTTCCGGTCGTGGGTGTTCGTCATCGCATACCGGCGCATGTCCGACGAGTGGAGAAGACAGAAGCGACGCGCCCCTGAGACGCCAAGCGACACGACCGCCGAACCTGTCCAAGTGGCGCCGAGCGCCGAAGATGTGGCGATGGAAGGGTTAGAGAGCGTCGAAGCGATTCGGATGCTGGAGGTGCTCACGGCTGACCAGCGAGACGTCATAGGTCTGCGAGTCGTTGCAGGGCTTACATTGGAGGAGACCGCGCAGGTGGTGGGCAAACCGATCGGGGCAGTCAAATCCCTTCAACGCCGCGGGCTTGCGACTCTCCGGCGAGAAATTGTTCGACAGGGCGTATCCCGATGATCAATTCCGACGATTACCTGACTGAGATGATGTTTCACCGCAACACCGACACCGACATCGAGCGTCTCTTCGACGGATTGCTTGATCCAGAGAGCGACCTCGCTTTGGTCGCGATCGTGTTGGAGCCACTGCGTGCAGCATCGAGCACCCCCCTCGATGAAGCGACCGTGGCAACGTTCGCCCAGGCAGCTTCGTCTGCCGCGGCCGGCCAACGAGTCCTCGATGGGAGCACGGCTGCACCGTCACATGCAGCAACGTCGCAACGGCGACCGGGGCTCGCCTCCCTGCGACATCGGGTGGCTTCGCTTGCAGTGGCTGCCGGTGTGTTCGTGATGGGGTTGAGCGGCGTGGCTGTCGCTGCCGACCACGCCAAGCCCGGCGACGCGCTGTACGGAATCGACCGTGCCTTCGAAGCCGTCGGAATCGGGAACGGCCAAGCCGCGGAACGGGTCATGGAAGTGCAGGCGCTGTTCGACGCCGATGACTTCCCACGGGGACTCCA
>JASJYA010000063.1 GCA_030125685.1 Actinomycetota bacterium | reverse complement strand
TTGCCGGTCGAGCTTGTTACTCTCTCCGTATCATGCCGCATACGCGGCGTTAAGGTTTCCGACCCGGGACGGGTATGGCCAACGACCGATCGTTTGAAGTACTGGCGTTAATTCGACAGATCACCTCGCGCACTGCAGGTTTCAATGACATCGGCGCCGTTCGTGGCCTCATTAATTCTCAACCTCTTGTGGATTTCTCCATCGCTTGTGCGAAATCGCACGATGTCACTCGAGGGTGTCCTGGTTCGGATCAGCAAGTTGCCCGCCTCAGCGGGCATTCGAAGGAGTTGATCCATGGGACTCTTCAAGCAGAAGACACCCAAAGTCATTCGCAAGGGCCAGGCGCACGAGGAACGAGATGTTCGGATCGTCGATGGTCAGCAATTCACCATCCGAAGGTTCGCCAAACCTGATCAGCAGCGATCTTCCGGCACGAAGACCAAGCAGAGGCCTCAGAAGCAGAGTCAGGCAAGGCCCCGCACGCAGAAAAAGCCGAGATCCGGTGCCGGCGCGCCGTCCCGGCGGCGGCCCCCTCTGGAACTCATTGAGCCGCCAGAGACTGCCCGCAAACAGATGCTGGTTCGGAAGAGTCCAGCCCAGACCCAGATCGTCGTGCTCGAGGGCCCTGTTCTGGTCGAGCACTACGTCGCAAAGACAGACAAGGAATCCCTCGTTGGGAACGTGTATCTGGGGAAGGTACGCAACGTCCTGCCAGGTATGGAAGCGGCCTTCGTCGACTTCGGGGAGGGGAAGAACGGCGTTGTCTACGCAGGGGATATCAATTACGCAGAGCACGATCTTGACGGAAAGCCGAAACGTATCGAGAACGCCCTCCGCACAGGGAGCACAGTCCTCGTCCAGGTGGTCAAGGACGCCATGGGCCACAAGGGCGCGAGGCTCACCAACCAGATCAGCCTTGCAGGCCGGTACCTCGTGCTCGCGCCAAGCGAGGAATTGCGCGGCATTTCGAGACGATTGCCGGACGATGAACGTCGCAGATTGCGCGAGGTCGTCGGCGATCTCAGGCCGGAAGGCACAGGCATCATCGTGCGCACCGCGGCCGAAGGCGCTACTGAGGACGATATCCGGGGCGACATTGATCGATTGAAAGCGATTTGGGACGAGATTGACACCAAGAGGGAGACCAGTTCGGTGCCATGTTTGATGTACGAAGAACCTCCTCTCGTCATCAGGGTGATCCGTGAGCATTTCACCAGGGACTTCAAGAGATTGCTCATCGATGACTCAGACACCCACAAGCAGGTTCTCGACTACCTGGCGGGCACGGAGGCTGACCTGGTTGAGAAGGTGACGCTGTACCGCGATGAGCTCTCGCTGTTTGAGCGCTACCACGTAGAGGATCAGCTCCGTAAGGCTCTCGATCGTCGCGTGTGGCTCCCTTCAGGCGGCCACCTCGTCATCGACCGCACCGAGGCGCTGACTGTTGTTGACGTGAACACCGGAAGATTCGTCGGTTCTACGAACCTCGAAGAGACCGTGCTGCAGAACAACCTCGAATCTGCTGAGGAGATCGCCAGGCAGCTCAGGCTGAGAGATATTGGTGGGATCATCGTGATCGACTTCATTGACATGGAGGACACCAGGCATCAGGAGGCTGTGCTCAGGAGACTCAAGGAGCATCTCGCGAAAGACAGGACCCGGACTCAGGTGTTCGATGTCTCGCATCTCGGGCTTGTCGAGATGACACGCAAAAACGTTTCCGCCGGTCTCCTCGAGTCATTCTCGGAGGTGTGTCAGCACTGCAACGGTCGTGGGGTGCTACTCCATGAAGAGGCGGCAGCAACCGGCATCCCCGCCCACGACGCGGGAGCGATCGAGGAGACCAACGACTGAAGGCAGACAGCTGTCAGGTATCAGGTTTCAGCCCGTCTCCGGCTGCTGGGTGACGACTGATAGCTGACGACTGATAGCTATACTTCCTGTACGTTCCCGCCGAGGGGCCGTCGCGTCGCGTGTTGACGCGAGAAGTCTCCGCATACGAAAGACCATCGAAGGAATATGTACGCGATCATCCGCACCGGCGGGAAGCAGGCAAAGGTTCGGGAGGGCGATGTGCTCTCGGTCGAGCTCATCAAGGACACCGAAACGGTGGCCTATACGCCGCTGCTCATTGTTTCGAGCGACGGCTCTGTGATCTCTGATCCTGCTGCCCTCAAGAAGGCGAGCGTCACCGCCGAGGTCATCGGAGAGTCTGCAGGCCCGAAGATCGATATCTTCAAGTACAAGAACAAGACCGGTTACCGGCGCCGTCAGGGCCACCGCCAGAAGTACACCACGATCAGGGTCACAGGCATCAAGGTTCCAGCCACGAAGGCGAAAAGCTCGAAAGCGAAAGCGACTGAGAGCACAGCCGCCGAGACCCCGTCCGCCAAGAAGAAGGCGCCCAAGCCTGAGAAGGCTGCCGCCGGCGCCCCCGACAAGGAGGCATAACGATGTCGAAAACGAAAGCCGGCGGTTCAACTCGCAATGGTCGCGATTCAGCGGCAAAACGACTCGGTCCGAAGATGTTCGACGGCCAGACCGTGAACGCAGGGGCCATTCTGGTGCGCCAACGAGGAACTCGGATTCACCCGGGTAACAACGTCGCGAAGGGCGGAGACGACACCCTGTACGCCCTTGAGCCCGGAATCGTCAAGTACGGATCGAAGCGCGGTCGCCGCCAGGTGAGCGTTCTGCTGGAGCAGCAGTAGTACGCGATACGTACAACGTACTACGACGGAGGTTCCGAAGCCGACCGTCCCACGTGCAGGGCGGTCGTACTACGTACTACGTATATCTTCTTGCTCATGTTCATTGACCGGGTAACCATCACAGTCCGCGCCGGGGACGGAGGGGCGGGTGTGTCGTCGTTTCTGCGCCGAAAGGGTCTGCCCAAGGGGAAGCCGAACGGTGGTTCCGGGGGAGCAGGAGGGGACGTGACACTCGTCGTGGACGCTTCGGTTCCAACCCTGTTGCGGTATGAACGCCACCCGGTTTGGAAGGCGCCGAGCGGATCCCACGGCGAGGGAGACCTGCGTCACGGCAAGCGAGGCGATCAACTCACGCTCCGCGTCCCGCTGGGGACGACTGTCGAGGACACCGACGGTGTGACTGTCGCCGACCTCGTTGAGGACGGTCAGGAAGTTCTCGTTGCACGAGGCGGCAGGGGAGGGAGGGGGAACGCCGCGTTCGTGAGTCCGAAGCGCAGGGCGCCTACGTTCACGGAACAAGGGGAGTATGGCGAGGAGGTGGATCTCCACCTTGAGATGAAGCTGCTCGCTGATGCTGCGTTGATCGGCTATCCAAACGCTGGGAAGTCGACGCTGATCTCCCGTGTATCTGCGGCTAGGCCCAAGATCGCCGACTACCCTTTCACGACTCTTACGCCGAATCTTGGCGTCGTCTCGATCGGTGACAGGGAGATCGTCCTCGCAGACATTCCAGGATTAATCGAAGGCGCCGCGGACGGGAAGGGACTGGGACACGAGTTCCTTCGTCATACCGAGAGGGCGAGGGTGCTTTTGGTGCTGGTAGATCCGTCGGATCTCCAGGTGGACTCGCCGAGTCGCCAACTCGAGGTGCTGGTGCGTGAGCTCGAAGCGCATGACTCCGAGCTCGCGGCAAGGCCGAGGATCGTTGCCGTCTCGAAATCGGACCTCCTCGATGACGATGACGTTGCGTCGTTGAATCTCGGGCCGAATGTCTTTCCGTTCTCGGCGCTCACAGGAGACGGTGTCGATACCCTCATGTACCATCTCGCCGGCGTTGTCTCTGAGATCGAACGCAGTGTGCCGGAGCGCGAGGGGTTTGTGCTGCATCGACCCTTGAGGGACGACTTCGAGATCAGAAGCGTAGGAACCGAGTGGGTCGTCGAGGGAATTGCCGGGGTGCGCGCTGTGAACCTCTCCGATCTCACGAATCCCGAAGCCGCCGAATTCGTCTCCAAGCGCTTGGTGAGCAGTGGGATCGTGCAGGGCCTCATCGATGCCGGCGCCGAAGCAGGCGACGACGTTCGAATCGGCGACATTGTCTTCACCTTCGATCCTGAGACAGACGACGAGGATGAGAACGAGGAGGAGTCTCCGTGAGACGTCCCATTCCCCCCGGCCCCCCCGTCGTGGTCAAGATAGGGTCATCGAGCCTCACGGGGCCTGATGGTGGACTCGACGATGCAGCGGTGGAAAGGGTCGTAGCTCACGTCGTCGCTCTTGTCGAACGAGGCAACCCGCCGGTGCTTGTAACGTCTGGAGCGATCGCGGCGGGACTGCCCACTCTCGGAATGTCAGAGAGGCCCGACGACATCAGTTCACTCCAGGTGGCCGCCGCGATCGGTCAAACCAAACTCGTAGAGGGCTACTCAGCCGTGTTTGGGCGCTCAGGCATCGCGGTGGCTCAGGTGTTGTTGACCAAGGATGTGCTTGGTGATAGAACCCAATACCTCAACGCTAGGTCCGCCCTCGATCGGATGCTTGACCTGGGTGTGGTGCCGATCGTGAACGAGAACGACACCGTCGTCGTCGATGAGTTGAAGCTCGGCGACAACGACCATCTGGCGGCTATCACAGCACACCTCGTGGGTGCTGCCATGCTCGTGATTCTGACCGATACCGAGGGGCTCTTCACGGACGATCCTCACCTGGCCGACGATGCAGAGCTGCTGACCGCGGTGAAGCACACTGACCAGATCCTGGACCGGATTCGCCGATCGACCGATACAGGGGTGTTCGGTAGTGGCGGCGTCGCCACGAAGGTAACGGCTGCGCGCATGGCCGCATTCTCAGGGATACCGACTGTTGTCACAGCCGCTGACGCCTCGGATGCCGTGGCTCGGGCGGTTGACGGTAGAGAGGGAGGCACCTGGATTGACCCACGCATCGAATCGCTCTCGGCTCGTAAGCTCTGGATAGCGTTCGCGCTGCCTGCGATCGGCGCCATCACTGTCGACGAAGGCGCCGTTGACGCGATACGAAACCACGGCCGATCGCTGTTGGTCGTTGGCGTCGCGGGCGCGTCCGGGCGTTTCGCTCGAGGTGACGCTGTTGAGGTGCTCGACGATTCAGGCGCCCTTGTCGCCAAGGGGATCAGCCGAGTCGCGTCTTCGGATCTCGCTACGGACGCCGAGGGCCGCCGCGCCGCGACCAGTGGAGAGGTGATCCATCGCGATGACTTGGTTGTGTTTGTTTGACAGACGCCAGATGCTGGATTTCGGATGTCGGATACCAGATGGCGGATGGCGCATGGCCGCTACGCTCTGGAGATGCCAGGCAGTTGGGAATCACCTGCAGATGTTCGGTCGTCGCTCGAAGGCGTTGGCTACCTCGCGGATGACAAGATCGCGCAGGTTGTGTTCCTTGCAACCAAGCTTCACAAACCCATTCTCGCCGAGGGTCCGGCGGGAGTAGGAAAGACGGCGCTCGCGCTCGCCCTCGCGAAGGCGACGGGCCGGAGGCTCGTGCGATTGCAGTGTTACGAGGGGCTTGACGAGTCGAAAGCTCTCTATGAGTGGGATTATCACAAGCAGCTTCTGCGACTTCAGGCGGACGCGGGCGCCGAGTGGGACGAACTCGAAGGAGACATCTTCTCTGAGGCATTTCTACTTGAGCGACCGCTCCTAACAGCGATCAGGTCAGAAGAGCCTGTCGTGCTGCTCATCGATGAAGCAGATCGCGTGGATTTCGAGACTGAGGCGCTTTTTCTCGAGGTTTTGGACAGCCATCAGGTCACGATTCCTGAGTTGGGAACGATCGAGGCCGTCACGCTGCCGATCGTCGTTCTGACCTCCAACAACACGAGGGAGCTCTCCGAGGCGCTCAAGCGGCGATGCCTGTATCTCCATATCCCGTATCCGACGATCGAGCGTGAGCTGGCCATTTTGCGTTCTCGCGTGCCGGATATGCCCGAACAGTTCGCGGAGCAGATTGCTCGCACTGTCGCTTCGATCCGGCAGATTCCAACCAGAAAGGCGCCTTCTGTGTCAGAGACGATCGACTGGGCGCGCACGCTTCTCGCTCTCGGCGTCGATGAACTGAGCGATTCGGTAACCGCGTCGACTCTGAACGTGCTGTTGAAGTATCAGACGGACATCGAGAGAACCGCAAAGGAGCTCTCCCTCGAGCTCGACGCGGAAGCGTCACCCGAGTGATCATTGCGTTGGGGGAGTTCGTGGAGGAACTTCGGGAGGTCGGCATCCCCGTTTCGATGGTTGAAACGATCGATTGCGCTCAAGCGATCCAGTACACCGACCTTGCGTCCAGGGAGAATCTGCGTGCGACCCTTGGGGCCACGCTTATCAAGAGCACACGGCACTACGCCGCGTTCGACAGAGCCTTCGACGTGTACTTCGGACTCGAGCCCGTGGGTGGCCCTCCGTCTGAGGAGGAGGAGTCCCTGACCTCGTCTGGCGGTCAGGGCGGCGACGCGACGGCTGGTGGAGGCGGTGGAGACGACGGCCTATTCGACGGACTCGTCAACGCCTTGCTGGGCGGAGATCGAGACGAGGTGCGTCGCCTCGTGTCACTTGCGGTAGACCGCTACGCAGGGATGCAGCCGGGTCGGCCCGTCGGCGGCAGGTACTACGCCTATCGCACGTTGCGGCGTATCGACACGGAAGCGTTGCTTGGGCGTCTCATCGCCGCGATGAAGGAAGGTAGGACGGAGCGCGAGATTGAGGCGCGAATCGAACGTGAACGTGCAGCAGAGTTCGTCCAGCAGCTCCGCGACCTACTCGAACAGGAGATCACCGGCCGCCTCATTGCGGATCGGGGCCGTCGGCAGGTTGCCCACAGCCGTCGCCTTGGGCTGGTCGAAGACATTGATCTGATGCACGCAACCCGCGTTGAGATCGAGGAAGTCACCAGGGCGATCAGGCCGCTTGCCCGCAAGCTCGCCACGAGACTCAGCCAGCGAAGGATGCACGGCTCGAAGGGGAGGCTCGACGTGAGAAGAACCATTCGGCGCTCCCTCGGGTACGGTGGGGTGTTGATCGATCCCCGGTTCAAGGCGCCGCGGAAGTCGAAGCCGGAGATCGTGATCCTGTGTGATGTCTCCGGTTCGATGGCGACCTTCGCTCGGTTCACGATGCAGCTCACCCACGCGGTGTCGTCTGAGTTCTCCAAGGTGCGGGTGTTCGCCTTCATTGACGGGCTTGACGAAGTCACGGCCTATTTCTCACCTGACATCGACTTCTCCGATGGTCTGGCCTCGATGTTGAGAGAAGCCGATATCGTGCGTCGAGACGGCCACTCGGATTACGGCCGGTCCTTCGCTGAGATGTGGGAGAGATACTCCGACGCTGTGACCTCTCGTTCAACGGTGATCATTACCGGGGACGCGAGGAACAATTACAGGGACGCCGGTATCGGGTCGTTCGAGCGAATCGTTGATCGGTCGAGGGCGACGTTCTGGCTCAATCCCGAGCCGAGGAGATATTGGGATACTGGAGACTCGGTGATGTCAACATACGGCGCGGCGTGCGACTCGGTAGACCAGGTACGAACGCTGCGGCAACTCGAGGTGTTCGTAGAGCGGGCGGCGCTCCCTGTCCGTCGCATCAGGGCACTAGACGCAGGAGTAACGACGCGATACGGTTGATCTTGTCGTCGGCGGTGCGAGGTGACGATGGAGCGCGTGCTCGCCGCTCTCATGCTTGTGGCTCTCCCGTTGGCGACGCCGTGTTTCGGTCTCGGCGTGCCGCAGGACGCGGAGATCGTTCGACCGTTCGCTCCGGTGGGCCTGTGGGCGGGGCACTGGGGTGTGGACATCGCGGCGCCTCTTGGTTCGGGAGTGGTTGCGATCGGTGCGGGGGTCGTGCGGTATGCAGGCAGGGTTGTTTCGAACACGACTGTATCGGTGGACCACGGCGGGGGTGTGGTGAGCGCGTACTCCTATCTTGGTGAGGTAGCGGTTCGCAAGGGCCAACGCGTCTACAGGGGTATGGTCGTCGGGGTGTCCGGTGTGCATGACGCCAGAGAGGCGTTTCATCTCTCGGTCAGGGTGTCGGGGAAGTACGTTGATCCAGCGGCCTTGTCGCGTTGCTCGCGCGCGCCGCAAGCGGGGCTCTACCTTGCTGTCAGGGAGCCGATCTATGCTGTGGCGCGTGCAAGGGATCCTCGGCGGCACCTTCGACCCGCCCCACATCGCTCATCTCGCCATGGCCAGGGCGGCGCACGCCCAGCTAGGGCTTGAGATTGTGCGCCTCATGCCTGCCGGCGATCCGTGGCAGAAGCGCGATACGGCCGTAACCGACGCGACGCACCGTTGGGCGATGACGGTGCTCGTTGCACAAGAAGAGGAATGGCTTGTGGCGGACGACGTCGAGATCAAGAGACATGGCCCGTCGTACACGATCGACACGATCACTCAGATGAAGCAGCGATGCGTGCTCATCTTGGGGGCTGATACTGCTCTCGGCATTCCTACGTGGCACAGGGGAGGGGAGCTCGTTGACTCAGTTGACATCGCGGTCGCTCCGCGCCCGGGAATCTCGATCGATTCCGTTGAGTTGGCGCTCGGCCGAGGCGTGTCTGTGCTCGACATGGATCCGATCGAGCTCTCCTCGACCCGGATCAGGGAGCTCGCTGCCGCAGGTGGGGAGTTTTCGCATCTTCTGACTCGGGCGGTGTGGAGATATATCGGCGAGCACGAGCTCTACGGAACGGCGTGACTCTCGTCGTGCCCTCTCCGAGTCATTCAGGCCTATCATCCACGCCAATGAAGAGAAGCTCACCAGTCGCCGCCCCTGACGCAGTCGAAGCGGCACGAGCAGCCGCAGCCGCGATCGAAGGCAAGTCTGGTGAAGCCGTAGTTCTCCTTGACCTCGCGGGCCTCCTCGTCGTCACCGACGTATTTCTGCTGGCGACCGGCACGTCGAAAACGCATGTGAACGGGTTAGTCGATGAAGCGGTTGAGGCATTGAAGCTTCTCGACAGGCGACCGATCCGTAGGGAGGGCGTCGACCACGGCAAGTGGGTGCTGCTCGACTACGGCGATGTCGTGATCCACATCTTCGACAGGGAGACGCGCGAGTACTACGACCTTGAGAGGCTGTGGGCCGATGCGCCCCGGATCGAGTTCACCTCCATGGCTGCTACTCCCGACGCGGGGTAAACTCCCGTTCCGCGTGCACCCATTTGGGGCTGTAGCTCAGCCTGGCAGAGCACTTGACTGGCAGTCAAGGGGTCAAGGGT